>DGUB01000009.1 GCA_002393815.1 Ruminococcus sp. UBA4321
TATCCGGTGTACTCTCTTTTTATATGATAACACAAAAATCCGAAAATGTCAAGCATTTTCCCGAAAATAGACTTGACTTTTTTTTGAAAATATAATATAATAATAAAGATACAGAGATTCACAGGGCAAGACCCTGATTTTTCATCATCCCGAAAGGAGTTTTTTATCATGGAAAAGAAAAGAAGAATGTCCCGCGAAGGTTACGAAAACCTCAAACATCAGCTGGAACATTTAATCAACGTAGAGCGTGTTGACGTTGCTCAGAAACTGAAAGAAGCCCGTTCCTATGGTGACTTGTCCGAAAACGCCGAATACGACGAAGCCAAGAACGAACAGGCAATGCTCGAAGCCAAAATCGCCGAAACACAGTATATTCTGGATAATGCAGAAATCGTGGAAGATACCGGCGAAGACCTCGACGAAATCGACATTGGTGCAGTCATCACCATCCGGAAAATCGGTACTGAAAAGTCCGAACAGTGGAAGATTGTCGGCACCAACGAAGCCAACTTCCTGGAACATAAAATTTCGGATGAATCCCCTATCGGAAAAGCGGCTATGAAAAAGAAAATCGGTGATATTTTCATTGTAGAAGCCCCCGCCGGCGAAATCGAATACGAAGTCGTTGACATTGCAAGAGAAATTCAGAAAGAAGCGTGAACCAATGCAGGAAGAAATCAACTCTCAGGAAATCATAGATACGACTGATTACAGACAAATCAGATTAGATAAACTCAACGCCATGAAAGCAGAAGGCTTTGACCCCTTTACTTTGACAAGCTATCCGGTATCGGTGAAGAATGCGGAACTTCGTCAACAGTATGAACAGAAGGAAAAAGCGGTTCTGGATGCTGCGGGCGGTGATGAAGAACAGATTCAGGCAGGACTTGATAAAATCAAGGAAGAAACACTGCATGTTGCCGGCAGAATCATGAGCTGGAGAAGAATGGGCAAGGCACATTTTCTGGATATTCGTGACCATACGGACAGAATGCAGGTCTATGTCAGCATGAACGACTTAGGCAAGGAAGCATTTGAAAAGTTCAAGAAATGGGATATCGGCGATATTATTGGAATCGAGGGCTTTGTGTTCCGGACGAAGAAGGGAGAAATTTCGGTTCATGCGAAGAGTGTGACATTATTATCGAAGTCTCTGCTGCCTCTGCCGGAAAAGTGGCACGGTCTGAAAGACCAGGATACAAGATACCGTCAGCGTTATCTGGATTTAATCTGCAATCCGCAGGTGAAAGATACGTTTGTAAAGCGCAGTCAGATTATGCGTGAAATCCGTGCATATCTGGACAATCTGGGCTATGTGGAAGTAGATACACCGGTACTTCTGCCGATTGAAATCGGTGCGGCAGCAAAGCCATTTGTGACGCATCACAACACACTCAACATGGACATGTATCTAAGAATTGAAACGGAACTGAATCTGAAAAGATTAATTGTCGGCGGATTTGATAAAGTCTATGAAGTCGGCAGAATTTTCCGTAATGAGGGCATGGACCCGTCACACAATCCGGAATTCACTTCTGTGGAGATGTATCAGGCATATACGGATTATATCGGCATGATGGACTTGATAGAAAACATGTACAGAACGATTACGCTGAACGTCTGCGGAACGGATACAGTGACCTATCAGGGAACAGAAATCGCCATCGGCAAGCCGTGGGAGCGTCTGACCATGATTGAAGCGGTGAAGAAATATGCCGGAGTGGATTACAACGACTGGAAATCCGATGAAGAAGCCAGAGCCTGTGCCGAAGCGCATCACGTTGAAGTCGAAGAAGGCAAGACAGCAACCAAGGGACATGTGTTGATTGCATTCTTTGATGCCTTTGTAGAAGAAAAGCTGATTCAGCCGACTATCATCTATGATTATCCGGTAGAAAATTCACCTCTTGCGAAGAGAAAACCATCTGACCCGGCATTCACAGAAAGATTTGAATATTTCATGTATGCGCGTGAAATGGGCAATGCTTTCTCGGAGCTGAATGACCCAATCGACCAGAAAGAGCGTTTTGAGCGTCAGGTAGCCGCCAAGAGAGCGCAGGGAAATATGAATTGTCAGGTAGATGAAGACTATGTGACTGCACTGGAATACGGACTTCCTCCGACGGGCGGACTGGGATTCGGTGTAGACCGACTTGTCATGCTGCTGACAGACAGCCCGTCTATCCGTGATGTGCTGTTATTCCCGACGATGAAGCCCCTCGCCGATAATCAGACCAAATCCGAAGAATAATTTTTCAGGACGGGTTTCCGTGGAAATCCGTCCTTTTCTCATTGAATAAGGGGGTGTGATGTATGGAAGAAAACCAGAAAGAAAAAAATACGCTCGAAGTCATCCGCGAAATGGAAGAAAAACAGAAGCTTGCCGAACAAAAGCTTCTCGAAGAACAACGTCAGAAAGAAGAACAGGAACGCCTTGCCCATGAAGAACAGCTGAAAGAAGATAAAAAAGAATTATTGAAACTCAAGCAGGGCGTTATCGCGGAAAGCGATACTATCTATGAACAGCACGAAGAAGAAAAAAAATATACATTCGGCGAAAAAGTTTCTAATTTTATCTATCACAATAAATGGTGGCTGGGATTTGCGGCATTTTTCCTGGCGATGTTCGGATTTCTGACATGGCAGGTAGTGACGACCGTCAAGCCGGATATGATTATTCTGCTTCTGGTGGATAATGATTTTTTCAATGCGGCATGTGCTTCCGGAATTGAAGAACTGTTTGAAAATTATATCGAAGATGTCAACGGCGACGGAGAAGTTTCAGTCGATGTCTATTATATTCCGGCATCCGCCGAAACGGCAGAACGCGACGGCTATACAGGCGACCAGACGAAATTATTCGCGGAGTTCCAGATTGGCGAAGCGGTGCTTGTAATTTCGGATGACGGCGCGGATGAATTTATCGTTCCGGACAGTACTCTGGATGATTTGGAGCAGTATTTCAGCGAATATCAGGAAACGGAAGGCGTGCGCTTCATGCTGAAAGATACAGATTTCGCGAATCGTCTGGAATGGGACGAGCCATTTGATGATGATATTTATATCGGCATCCGGAAGGTCAGAAAGACAATGGATTCGGAAGAAAAAATGCAGGAAGTCTATGATATATCGCTTCCGGCACTGGAACAGTTTGTGCAGGAGTTCGGACATTTAAAAGAGAACTAACAGCCGGATAAAACAAAACCCTCTCTGAGAAATCAGAGGGGGATTTTTGTTTTTTCAAACACCGAAAGATGAAATTTTTGACCGCCGTGCGGCGTGTGGGTTGCAACTGAAAACAACAGAAATCCTCGGCGTATCTATCATCGTTTCAACCGCCCCGTGGCGTGTGGGTTGCAACCTGATGAAATTTCAGCATTGAGAAACTTGAGGAGGTTTCAACCGCCCCGTGGCGTGTGGGTTGCAACTTCAGAAAATTGTTTAAAAGCTTCGCTTGTTGCAGAGTTTCAACCGCCCCGTGGCGTGTGGGTTGCAACTGTGTTCCAGATTATAAAATTCACTTTTTAAGATGTTTCAACCGCCCCGTGGCGTGTGGGTTGCAACCTGGAAAGATTTTGGTGGAAATAAATATGATGCTTCGGAGTTTCAACCGCCCCGTGGCGTGTGGGTTGCAACAGGAGGTGGATTCAAAACCTTTACCGGAAACTGACCGGTTTCAACCGCCCCGTGGCGTGTGGGTTGCAACCGAAGCACTGGTATCCGAGGCTCTCAAACAGACGTTTCAACCGCCCCGTGGCGTGTGGGTTGCAACTTGCAACACTCCCGTTCAGAAACGGAACAGTCCTTGGTTTCAACCGCCCCGTGGCGTGTGGGTTGCAACCAGATTTCCGCTTTATCTCGAGTGTGCGACAGGTAGTGTTTCAACCGCCCCGTGGCGTGTGGGTTGCAACGCGGCTACTACAGTGCCCCTGTTCGCCAGCAGGCTCTGAGTGTTTCAACCGCCCCGTGGCGTGTGGGTTGCAACGTTACTACCTTCGTGAACGATAACAGACTTGGTTTGTTTCAACCGCCCCGTGGCGTGTGGGTTGCAACTCAAATTCATCGTTGACAAAGAAAATGTTGACATGGCGTTTCAACCGCCCCGTGGCGTGTGGGTTGCAACGAGATCAAAAACTTGGCAAAGGGAACATCCTCTTCGGAAGTTTCAACCGCCCCGTGGCGTGTGGGTTGCAACTCAAAGGCTCCATGATTTCTTTACCGGAATACGCATGGTTTCAACCGCCCCGTGGCGTGTGGGTTGCAACCCTCGATGAGTACGAGACAATTGTCAATGCTCACGGCGTTTCAACCGCCCCGTGGCGTGTGGGTTGCAACCAGAAAATGATATCTTCGCAAGACCGGATGACTGTTTCAACCGCCCCGTGGCGTGTGGGTTGCAACCGCAAACATAAATAAAAATTCAAACCCCGAAAGAGGAAAATGTATGCAGATTTTACAAAAGCCTTATCTGGAAGGTATCTGCTCTGTGATATAGTATAGCATATTTTCACAAAAATGTCAAGTCTTTTTTCAAATTTTTTGAAAAAGAAAAGTGCGAATGACCGTTTTTTCGGGCTGAAAAATGCCTGTTTTTACCCTCATTCGCACCAACAGTTATGATAAATTAAATAAATTGTTCTTCCAGGCTTCCGGCGTTCATGCGGAAGAGCCTGTCAGCGTACTGTGCGGCATCATTTTCATGAGTAACCACAAACACAGCAGAGCCGTCCTGCGCGGCATGTTTCAGGAAGGAGAACACAATTTTTGTGGTTTCATCATCGAGGTCACTGGTCGGCTCATCTGCGAGGATAAATTCCGGCTTACGGATAAAAGCACGGGCGATAGCCATTCTGCGGAGTTCACCGCCGGAGAGTTCGGCAGGCATGGCAGATTGCAGATGTGCAATTTCCAGCGTTTCGAGGAGTGCGAGGGCATCGGCATGATGCGCATCATCACCGCCGAGCGTATACGGCAGACAGACATTTTCCAGAACGTCCAGGCTGTGCAGAGCGGTCTGTCCCTGCGGAATCACGCCGATATGCTGATTCCGGAATCTGGAAAGTTCCTTATCGGAGAGGGCATACATATCCGTATCATCGAGCAGAATTTTTCCGGAAGTCGGTAGCATCAGACCGGAGAGCATATTGAGGAGGGTACTTTTTCCGGAACCGGAACGCCCCATCAGAACGGTAAGCGAACCGGATTCAAGAGTAAAATCGGTTTCCTGCACTGCGAAGAAGCGGTTTGTATGTTTCATTTCGCGGATGAATTCTTTGCTGATTTTTTGGGCTTTGAGCGTCATGATTAGTTATCTCCTCTCAGAATCAGAGCAGTATCAATGCGGCTGATACGGAATGCAGAAGCGGCGGCGGCGACACAGCCGCTCAGGACGGAAGCGAGGACAGCGGCAATGACAAAGCCGGTAATCTGACCGGATTCGGGCAGAAGAAACGGCAGATTGAGCTGTTCTTCAATCATCTGATTAAACGGTAGAATGATGAGCAGACCCAGCGCCGTACCAATAACGCTGCCGGGCAGACAAGTCAGCAGGGCTTCCTGCATGACGATTCCGGCGAGCTGATTTCTGGACGCGCCGACAACGCGAAGCACAGCGAATTCTTTTTTTCGTTCGCTGACGCTCATAGTAAACGCCAGAAGCAGAATAACGACACCCAGAATCCAGACGACAAGAATTAAAATACTGATGATATCCGAAACGCCGGCTAAGCTGTCAGAGATACCGGAAATCATTTCTTTTGTCTGGATGGCTTTTACTTTCTTGACATGGATGTTGATATCATTGACGATTTCCTCGGCGGTATAGCCTTCCGCGGCGTTAATCATGACACAGGAGACGACTTTTTCGGGGTCGATATTCTGGAAGGTATTCATTTTGAGGTCAAGAGAGGACTGAATTAAAGCCTTGATAGTTTCCTGATTGGTAAAGACAGCAGTATCGAAAGAAGTCCCGGTTTTATCGAGTTTCGCGGTGACATGGCAGTCGATGCCGTAGAAAGTGACAGTATCCCCGACGAAGGCATTCAAATCATTGCCGACGACGACATCAAATTTCTGCAAATCCTGACTGTAGCTTTTTTTAATCCATGGGGTGATGGTAAAATCTGTTTCGGGGTCGAAGCCGATAATCTGCACCGCGACGGAACAGCAGCTGGAACTTGCCGAAGCGAGAAAGAACTGCGCAGAAATCTGCCCGATACCATCACAGGAAGCAATTTTTTCATAACGCGCATTATCCATGTAGAAATAGCCTGTTGCGCCTTGGAGGACAATATTTTCGAGATTGGATTTAGTAGTTGCTTCATAGGGGACGACCATAATATCCGCACCGAGCCGGGATTCGAGGGAATGCAGACCGGTTTTCAGGCTGGTAATCATGAGCGTACCGCCGAAGACGGTCAGAGAGAGCAGAGCAGTCAGCAGAACGAGGACAGTCGTGCGGACAGGTTTTCCGGCGAGGTTGCGGAACGGCAGAGATTTGGAAAGTTTCATGTTTGAGATTCCTCTTTTCTGTGCAGCATTCCGGAAGTCACGCTGCAAATCAGAATCAGAATACTGATGATAATGGCAGCAGGTTTCATCACGGAATGGCAGCGCATATCGGTCATCATACAGAGTTTAATCAGATGATTAGGAACAGCGATTACAAGAGCAGAAACAACCGCCATACTGATTTGGATTCCGGATTTTGTTTTTCCGTCCGGAAAACAGAATGTGATAATACTCAGAATCAGCAGAACGATTCCGAGACCGAACACAGCTTGTTCCGCCCAGTGGCAAGCCATCCAGCCGCCGTCCTCTTTAGGAGCGCAGGCATGGAAGAGGAACTTTGTTCCGAAGCAGAGGACTGCACTCAGAACGCACAGAAGCGCATCAAGAATCACAGTAATTTTTTTCATAAATTCTTCTCCTTAAAAAATAAAATAAAAAATTAATAAAAATAATCCTGTTCAGCCATGGGGTACTGCTGATAAAAAGTTTCAGAAGTGTAAATTTCATCCCGTGTATGGAACAGGAAATTTTCATCTGATTTAAGAAAGTAATCTTCTGTCTGCATTTGTTTATCCCAGGTAGCATCAAGATTATAATACTTGTCATCAATACGGACGATATTCCATGCATGGAATTCGGCAGTGCCGTCAGTCATTTCAGCAGTTCCGGTAATGATACGGGTATCAATACCGGATTCCCGGAGGAGCCTGTACATCAGGACAGCAAAGCCCTGACAGACAGCGCGGCGGTAGACTAACGCGCCGTAAGCCGTTGATTTGAGGTGATAGTGTTCATTTTTCTTATGAATCAAATCATACTCGACAGTATCATAAACATAATCATAAATTTTCCGGATTTTTTGGTAATCGGAAGTATTTCTTTTAAAATTGAAATCTTTCAGAATTTCCTGAATTTTATCAGAAACTTCCTGTTCTTGTGTGAGTGTGGTATAATAATCCGGAATAATCTCGATTTCGTAGAGATAATCGGAATCCTGTTTCTGATAGCTGTAGTGCATTTCATATCCGCCGTACTGATGGAAGATATAATCTCCCTCTGTGGGGTTATCAGTTTCATCGAGTGCATAGTTCATGAGTTCGCGGACGAGAACGCCGATATTCTGCATATTATCGCGGTGAGAAGTATAATTGATGATAATTTTGCTGTCATGTTTGCGGAGCGAATTCCGGACGGAAGCAATGACGGCATCCGCATTGGTGAAATAAATGCCTAAATCTTTTCTGACTTCGTAATGCTGATTCCGGCTGCATCCAGTGAGCAGAATGCAAAATGCTAATAGCAGAGGAAGAAATTTTTTATTTATCATGTTTGAATTTACGTTTCCAGACGGCAACGGCATTGGAATGCACTAGCAATTTATCAATCTCGATACCGGCAGGACAGACATTGCGGCAGGCGAGAGATTTTCCGCAGCCTTCATAGACATGTTTCTGATAGGCTTTAAAGATTTCTTTTTTCTGAGATTCAGGCAGAGCGGTGAGCAGTCTGGCAGCAGGAATCATAGCAGCCATACCGGAGAAATCACCGCCGGCGAAGAAGTTCGGACAGATTTCGAGACAGCATCCGCACTGGAGGCATCTGGACGCTTCATAAGCAGTCTGAGAGCCGTTTGTTTTTGCGTCTTCCCCGAACCAGAGCTTCATGATTTTAAGATTTTCAAACAGAATGCTTCTGTCGACGATTAAATCTGCAATGACGGGAAATTTCCGGAGCGGTTCAATTTTGACAGAATCCTTGAAATCTTTAAGAGGAGTATCACAGGCGAGCCGGGGGCGGTTGTTGATAACCATAGCACACGCGCCGCATTTTTTCTGGAGACAGCTGCACTCCCATCTGACGGGATTTTTGAGAGTATGATTTAATTCAGTAAGAGCGGTTGCGACATTGGCATTTTCGTCCTGTGTAGAATAGTCATAACTTTCCCAGTGAGGGGAATCATCCGGCGCATTCCGGCGAAGGATTTCTAAAGTTAAATTTATCATGAATCAGCCCTCTTTTCGGGGATTGTCCGGAACGAAATCCGGACTTGATGATTTTCGTCACATTCGGAAACAGTAGTTTTCCGGAAGTTTTCATCTTTATCGGGATAATCTTCGCGGTAATGCGCGCCGCGGCTTTCTTTTCGCTCCAGAGCGGATAATAACATAGCTTCGGCTAACAGCAGACGATTCTGTTCATAAAAAGAATATTCTCTCTGATTTTTCAGAACTTCCAGAGCGTTCAGAGCATTTTGCAAATCGTCCTGATTGCGGACGATACCTAGACCGGAAAGCAGAATCTGACTGATTTCGTGAATCAGAGCCGGAGAAGCCGGAGGGATATCATCTGTTCCGGAGATTTCCTGAACTTCCGGAATTTCTGTGAAGTTCTGAGAGATAGTTTCAGCAGATTTTCTGCCGCCGTAGAGTGCGCCGAGCATAGAGTTTCCGCCGAGGCGGTTTGCGCCGTGATACTGACAGGTACATTCTCCCGCGGCGTAGAGATTTTTGAGATTTGTCCGATGGAATTCGTCAGTATCAATACCGCCCATAAAGTAATGAATGCCCTCTCTGACGGGAATGGGATTTGATTTCGGGTCGAGTGAAAGATAATGGATAATTTCCTGACGCAAATCGGAAAGTTTTTTCTGCCATGTGAGTTCGGGGAGAGCGGTCATATCGAGGAAGACTTCCCCGCCGAATTCACGGCGGACGAAAAACATTTCACGGGCAACGACATCACGGGGCATGAGGTTTCCGAGTTCGGGAAATTTTTCTTCCATGAAGTGATATTTCTGACCGTTTCTCATGATATAGAGTCTACCGCCCTCACCTCTTGCGGCTTCGGTAACGAGACAGCGTTTTCCGGAAATGCCGATAGTTGTCGGATGGTACTGTAACATTTCGAGATTGCCGAGTTTCACGCCCTGCCGGAACACAGTTGCAGTGACATCACCGGAATTCTGAGTAGTACCGGTAGTCATACCGGGGAAGATGCCGTTCATACCGCCGGAGCAGAGCAGAACTGTTCCGGAAAAATCAGAAATTTTTCCGGTATAGGAATCCTGAATGCGGACACCGGTGCAGATATTATCTTTCAGTAACAGCCGGATAAACTGATGATGGGGAAATCTCTGTACCAGCCCGGAGGCTTCGTGCTTACGGACTTCATCAATCAGAGCAGTCATGATAATTTTTCCGGTACTGCTTCGGGCGTAAGCGGTGCGTTTTTTCTTCTGACCGCCGAAATTCCGGAGCATGATATCAGAATCGGTCATATTGAACGGAACGCCTAAATTTTCGAGCCAGCGGACGATTTCTGGGGCGTGGCTGGTAAGATTCTGCACAGCATTCGGGTCAGCGAGGAAGACACCGCCTTTCATGGTATCTTCATAGTGATTCTGAACGGTATCATTTTCGCTCATGGTATTGAGTGCGGCATTGATGCCGCCTTCTGCGAGGACGGACTGAGCGCGTTCGGAATTCTGGAGTGAAATCAGACTGCATGAAATTTTTTGTTCGGCGAGGGTCACAGCGGCGGATATACCTGCCAGACCTGCGCCGATGATGATAACATTCTGCATACAGCACCTCTTTCAGACCAGATTCCAGCGGAGATAATAAATCACAAATCCGATACCGGACAGGATTAAAATCACAGACAGGATAAATAAAATATCAATCAAGATTTTGGCATAGCTTTTTGTTCCGATGGCAATCATAAGCGGCTTGATATTTGTGAGAACGTGAACGGCGATGGAAAGCACAAGCAGAATCTGAGAAATCAGCTGTAAGATTCCGAAATAGCTTAATCTGAAAACGCCGTTTTCGTCTTTGCCGAGGAAAATCAGCACATGGAACAGGATAAAAATCATGATAGCGAAACCGCTTGAACGCCGGAGCCAGAACAATTTATTTTCTTTATAGTAAGAAGTTCCGGATTTTTTACAGGCTTTGAGGGTATCAGCGGTCAGTTTACAGCCGATAATTACATGAATGATAATGAATCCGAGCATGAGCCACGCGACAGCCTGCATGATACCTGAACCGCCGGGGATAATTCCGGCGAGCTGAAAGCTTCCGGCAATGGCATGAACGAGGAACAGAGCCAGAATGCTCATACTTAATACAGCATTGAATTTTCTCATGATTCCGCCCCCTGTACCTGAATGATTTCGATATTTTGTCTGCCGGAAAGCGAATCTGCATGATAAGCGTCAGCGAATTCCTGAGACATGACGAGAATATCGAATTTCTGATGTTCTGCTTTGGAGAGCATTAGGGTAGTATCTTCGGACTTGATTTCGCACTGATGTTCCGGAAGGCGAGACTGATAATTTTCGGCGAGGGTTTTCGCGTTGATATCGCCGGACGCGACGGAACAGACAATATCTTCAAAGAGTAAGTCAATTTCCTTTCCAGCGAAGAAATCGCGCCAGATTTCGAGGGCTTCTGCATCGGTATGTTTTTCCAGATTGATGAATACCAGATACGCACCGGAAGGCTTATCGACAATGACGGACGCACTGGAAACGGCATCGGGGTCACTGCTCAGGAGTGCCTGACAGTAGTCGGTCTGGAGGAACGGCACACCGAGCAGGAGAAACAACGCCAGAATGTCACATAAAATATGTCTGATCATTTTCATAAGCATTATTGTTCGGCTTGTTTGAGGGCATCGCCGACAGCCTCTTTAAATTCGTTATAGTTGACAGTTGCGCCGCTGATGGCATCGACTTCCTTGATATCGCCTTTTTCGACGAGTTGAGCGGCGTATTTATCACAGGCGGCGAGAGCTTTCTGAGCCTTGTTATAGAAATCCTTGTTAGCAATTTCGCCGTTTTCCTTGCCGTATTCGGCATCTTTGAGAGTGCCGTCGAGTTCGTAAGTTTTAAAATCACAGGCAGTAATTGCACCGCCGGAGATTGTTAATTCGACAACGCCGTAACCGTTTCCGGCAGTGGAATCGTCTTCATCGTTGACATATTCCTGACTTTGCGCCTTGTAAGTACCGTCAGCATAACTTTTGCTGCCGCAGGCAGTCAGGGCGAGTGCGGAAACCGCACATAAGAGAATCAATAATTTTTTATTTGCTTTCATGGGCTTGTTCCTCCGCCTGAATTTCCTCTTCGGATTTGAGGTCGTTTTTAGTAACGTGAGTACCTTCTTCATCGAAATGAATTTTCCCGGTAAAGTTTTGATTCTGCACTTCCTTGACGACTCTGCCGTTTCGCAGAACGACAGTTCTCTGAGCGACTTCGGCGACTTCGGGGTCATGGGTGACGACAATCAGGGTAGTGCCTTCATTGTGAAGTTTATGGAAAAGGTCAACAACAATTTCTTCGTTGGCTTCGTCGAGGTTTCCGGTAGGTTCGTCAGCGAGAATAATTTCCGGATAGTTGATTAACGCTCTTGCGACGCAGACTCTCTGCTGTTCGCCGCCGGAGAGCTGACTTGGCAGATGCTTGGCACGGTCAGCAAGTCCGACACGGTCGAGAGCTTCGAGAGCTTCTTTTTCATCGGGAAGACTGTGATAATATTGAGCGAGCATGACATTTTCGACAGCGGTCAGATAATTGACAAGGTGGAACTGCTGAAAAATCAGACCGATTTTATCTCTGCGGATAGTGGTTAAATTTTTGGCATTTTCCTTGGCGATATCCACGCCGTCGAGCAGGACTTCCCCTTTGCTGGGTTTATCCATACAGCCGATGATATTCATCATCGTACTTTTACCGGAGCCGGAAGGTCCCATAATGGAAACCCATTCCCCTTTTTCGACTTTCATATTGACATTGTCGAGGGCATGTAATTCGCCGTAAATTTTATAGATATTTCTTAATTCCAATAAGCTCATAATAAAACACCTCTCTTATTCGCCTTTGAGTACCAGAGCCGGGTCAACTTCGGTGGCACTCCGGATAGGCATCAGGCTGGATAATCCTGTCACGAGTACAGAAACCAGAATCGTAATCGGGACGAGTGCAGGCATAAACGAAATCGAACTGCTGAACACATGAATGCTGACCTGCTGTGCGAAGATGAAACCGAGTACAGAACCCAGCACACCGCCCAGACCGCCGAGCATCATACTTTCTCCGAGAAATTCCTTGACGATACTGCTGTCAGAAGCACCGATAGCCTTTCTTAATCCGATTTCTTTTCTTCGTTCGGTCACGACAGCGGTCATAGTGGTTGCGACACAAATCATAGTCAGAGCCAGAACGACGATAGTAACCAGTAATACAAGAGCCTGTAATTTGGTAAGTACAGTAGTTTCAGAAGCGGTCACACGCTTGACAAGTCTGGCATTGACGGAAGAAACGGCACTGCTGATTTTATCGGCATAGCCGGAAAGTTCATCAGAAGTGGCTGAAATACTGAGTTCTGCGACATCGACAGAACCTTTTTCGCCTGTGAGTTCTTCGAGGTCGGAAAGGGAGATATAAAGATAATCTTCTTCGGAACCGCCGGTATCGAGAATCCCGGTGATTTCAAAATCCATGATATTATCGAGGACAGTTTCGTCACCGGAAGCGGCTTCTGCCGGAGTGTAGCTGACTTCGAGTGTTTCTCCTATTTTGAGGTTAAAAGATTCAGCAATCCCTGTACCGACAAGAATCTGACCGGAATCGGAAGCCCATTCACCTTCGACATGCCAGTAAGGGCTTGTCGCCTGTGCGCCTTTCATGTCAGTTCCGGCGATAACGACGGGGCTTTCATGAATTCTGACATTTTCATAGCGATAAGGCGCAACGCCGACGAGCTTATCAGAAGCGACAAGAGCCGTTCCCTGCTGAACGTCTTCGAGGGTGAATTCGTCATCAGCGGCAGTAAAAATCATATTTGCGCCGTAATTACGGAACTGTGCGCCCATCTGCCGGGGAACGTCATAATAGATAGTAACTAACCCGGAGAGGACAGTTGCGCCGATAGCAATCGACAATAAAGCAACGAGCATTCTGGAACGCCGTCTCATCAGAGAGGCAGTAATCATGCGAAAATACATTTGTCTTTTTTTCATGATGAATCTCCTCTCTTAGTGACCGCCGTGAAGGACTTCAGCCGGGCGGAGTCTCAGCAGCATTTTGATAGCCGGGATACTTCCGGCGAGTGTGACGAGAACGACCAGAATGGCAACAATGGGAATGACAACAGGTTTCATGGAGATTGCCGAACCGAACACGGTATGCCCGATAATCTGTGCAAATCCGAATCCGGCGAAGAATCCGATAATGCCGCCGAAAATGGCAGTAATAAAGATTTCAGTAAGAACCAGCCCGGAAATCGCGCCGTTCTGTGCGCCGATAGCTTTCATCAGACCGATTTCGCTGCTGCGTTCCATAACGCTGGCGGTTACCAGATTGCAGATACCGAGAGCCGCACCAATCATACTGAGGATAGTGATTAAAATCATGAGGAGCTGTGTTTTCTCCATGATTGCGCCTTCGGAGTCGGCAACCTGCCGGACGGGAGAAGCCACGGAATCTGTGATAACTTCCTGAATCTGATAGCAGATAGAGCTTGCATAAGCGGTACAGTACCAGATTTCATACTGACTGACGGTTAAGGATTTGGGGTCTTTAGCGGCGCGTTCAGCGAGTTCGTTATCAGGGGTAGTGAGTGCGCTGACTTCGATACTGTCGATACAGCCGTCGAGATTAGCGAGGGACTGTACAGCGTTAAGGGGGGCGAAAATCTGGTCATCTTCTTCGCCGCCAGCATCGAAAATGCCGGCAATGCGGAAAGAGGTTTCGCCGTCGGAGCCTTTGATATGGATAGTATCTCCGACGGAAAGGTTTAATTTTTTGGCGAGAGTCGTACCGAGCATGGCAGAATCTTCGGCATTTCCGGACTGTTCGTTAAGCCATTCGCCGGATTCGATTTCCCACCAGCTTCGCAGGCTGGCGATACCGGCATCGAGCTGTTCACCTGTGGGGAGTTCCATATGGTGATTGAACCAGCTGCCGACGACGGTAATATCAGAACCGTCATCGAGAGTGCCGCTGACTGTCACGAAAGGCGCATAATCGACAATATTGAACGCCCAGAAAATAGTTTTGATTTTGCCGAGTTCGTCTTCGCGGAGGTAAGCACCGGTACCTTCGCCGCCTTCGACTTCGTATAATTCATTGAGGACAGAAGCGGATTTCGGCACAACGGTGATATTCGCGCCGTAAGTTTTCAGCTCCTGATTGACTTTATCACCGACATCGAACATGACACTGAGCATGGCAGCAGCGAGAGAAGCACCGAGCGCGATAGTAAAAGCAATCATGAGCATTTTTTTCCACTGCCGGAGCAGTGTGCCTTTAATCATTCTGAAAAACATAGAAGAACTGCTCCTTTCTTATTTGAATTCTTTCTCGAATTCGGTGAGACCGTCCACAGGGACGAGGATTTTTCCGTTTTCGATAGTATAGGGAATGACAATGGGGTTACAGCCGCCTTTGAAGCCGATAGTATTAATATTCATGACCACATCGCAGAGGTTGCAGACGACCTGACCGTCTTTTTCGTAGTAGCCGGTTTCGCCGCAGATATCGCAGGCATCCAGACCGATTCCGTAAGAAGAAGAATTCGGCTTTTTGATGACAATAAATCTGATAGCGACATTGTTATCGGTAGTATAGGCGAAGCGGTGCAGATGCCCGTCTTCGACCTGCTCGAAGCTGACTTCGACATTGCCATCAACGACAGGAGCATCTTCGACCGGAGAGAGTTCCACTTTGCGGTTGGCGATAGCTTTGAGTTCGGTCAGATTGACGACGCTCAGGAGAAGGCAGGCGAAGACCATGCCAGCCCATCTTTTATTGACGAGCCATTTTTTGAGGATTTTTCTTTTTTCGGCAGGAGTGCGGTAAGGTTCATTGACGTGCTTGCTCTTAATCCAGATAAGAACGGGAATGATGACAGTGACAATCATCATGGCGAAGATGAACCAGTTATCATGATTGGAGGAGAACTGAGCAATTTTGAACAGCGAGAAATCGCCGAATAATTTATGATTCTGAATAATTTTTTTGGTGAGCATGATACGCAGGCACATTGTCAGCTGACGAATACCGTTCACGCCGAGCGCGAGACTGAGCATCAGCATCATCTGTTTGGAGTCGAGACGGATAAGCCCTTTTCCGGCGGAAAGTCCGGCTAAGAAGCCGAGAATCACGCCGAACACAATCCCGATGAATTTAAAGATAAAAGTCGTTGACAGGACTGATTTTTCAACTAACAGAATGGAATACGGATAGACAAGCACATCCGGCACGGCATAAGTAAGAGTAATTATCATAATCAGGCAGAGCAGAAGGCAGACAGCCCATTGGCTGACCTGTTTGAGAGGTTTCCGGAGTGCGGAGAAAATCCAGAATAGTAATAATGCACCGATTGCAATAAAGAAAAGAATCATGACGATTTCGTTCCATTTGGAAGAAGTCAGCAGTTTGGTGCCGTTTTTGAGATAAGCGACTGTTCCGGCACCGGCAAGCCCGGCGAGCAGACCGACAAGAGCAAAAACTTTTCCTTTTTTGCCGAATCCGGAACTGAGATAGAAATACAGAAGACCGATAAGAAGTCCGGCAGAAATCAGAGCTTCGGTAGTATCTACAAAATATTTCAGCATGGAAAGACCTCCTTTTTTGGATTGTCAGAAACGCACAAGTGCGCCGTGCAGGACACGGCGCATTTGGGGTTATATAGTGCGGTAAAAATTACCATTCCTGCGGAATGTATTCCCAGCCTTCATAAGTAACGGTCAGGTTGCCGTCCTTGAAGTATTCGTCAAATGTTCCGCCGGGGCCTGTTTCAGAGTCGATGTGGAGCAGATAGCCATTTTCTTCGGGGCTGTGGAAAGTGAATTCCAGAGTGTAGGTATCTGCATTCGGCAGAGCGATATTGGCACCATAGTGCGGACCATCGGAAGCGCTCATAACCATGAAGGTACCTTCTGCGGCAGTGCTGCCATCGGAACCGGTTACTTTGTAGTCAACGGTCAGATAAGGAACCCAGTCGCCGACACCGAAACCGAGGTCATTTGCCAGCGCAGAAACGTCTGCTTCCAGATGCAGGTCAAAGTTTTCAACGCTTTCGTTGCCGCCGGACATCGGAACAGGCTGGAAGTAAACAGCGTTCACGCTCAGGAAGCCAACTTCTTCGCCCTCGAAAATCGGGATTTCAGTAAAGCCGGCAGCTTCGTCGGGAGCAGCCGCAGCAGCTTCGCTCTTGACTTCAGCGTCAGTTTCTTCTGCTGTAGTAGCAGCATCAGCTTCGGAACTGCTGTCAGCAGCCGGAGCAGCGGTATCAGCAGCAGATGTTTCAGCAGGTGTATTTTCTGCTGTAGATGCAGATTCTGTATTGCCGCCGCAGGCAGTCAGGGACAGAGCCATAGACGCGAGCAGAGCAATGCCAACTAATTTCTTTGTCATAGTTCATTTCCTCCTAAATAATTCTGACAAAAATGTTCTTGAATTTTCCTTTTATATCACCTGATTTGCATCAGGATGAAAGGCAGATTAAGCGTTTGCCTTTGCAGGCTTTTTTTGTTTTTGAGCCTTCGGCTTTGGCTTGAGTTCTTCCTCGAACTGTTCGTCGGATTCGGTCAGGAAGTGAATCCCTTCGCCGATGCTGACAAGCAGTGGAATTCCAGACCAGCAGGTTGCGAAATAGAGCAAGCCTTTTCCATATTTGCCGAGATAGAACTTGTGAATTCCCAGACCGCCGAGAACGATAGCGAGAACACCGGCTTCTCTGCGGTTTCTGGAGTTCCATTTCTGCATGACAAAAATCATGACAGTGATGAAAATCAGAATCAGCTGCGGAATCAGAGTTTCAAGGCAGGGATAAATGCCGAGAACGTCGAACACGTTATTGGTAGGAATCAGGTTGGCAAGGATAGCCGGAGAAGTCATTGTCATGACATCGCCTTCGATAAGTTCCTTGATGCCGGAGCCTAAGAACGAGATAGACATGACGAACATCAGAATGCTTGTTCCTAAGAAGAACGGACGAATCGGAAGCTTGACGCTCAGGAATCTGATAGCTAAGAAGACGAATACCAGAATGACACATCCGACACCGAAGCCGCCCCAGACATATTTTGGGTCATCAGAGAGCAGCGGCTGATAGAATAAGATAACTTCCGCGCCTTCTCTGAAAACGGCTAAGAAAGCAGTAAATGCGAGAGTAAAGACATTTCCGGTTTCGGCAGAAATTTTGACCTGTTCGTCAATATATTTTGTCCACGCTTCGGATTCTGCCTTGGATACCATCCAGTTGCTGACGTAGAAAAGCACCAGTACTGCGATAAGAGCGGTAATGCCTTCGATAATTTCCTGATTGGCACTGTTGGCGAGTTTCAGCAGGCTGAGGAGCCATGCACAGAGGAAACTTGCGCCGATAGCCAGCACACAGCCGATGTAGACATGTTTGAGCTTGTCTTTATTGCCAGACTTGACTAAGTAAGCGATAATCGCACCAACGACCAGTATGGCTTCCAGACCTTCTCTGACGATAATGCCGAGACAGGCGATAAAAGTCACCATGCCGCCGCCACCGCCGCCGACGCTGACAGCATTCGCGGAAGGGGTAACGGAAGTGGTTTCCGGAGCCTGTGTTTCTGCGAGTTCTTCAGAAGCAGCAGAATCAGCTTCCTGATTTTCATCTGCTTGTGTTTCAGCGGAAGCACTGCCTTTGGAAAGACCGCTTTCGCCGGTATCGCCGACACCGTCGAGTTTGTTGGCATCAGTATGGAGCATTTCGCTGAGTTTGCTTAACTCTGTGAAAAATTCGTCTGTTGAGCCGCCGTTTTTGGTAACGGTTTTACAGGAACTGAACTGGAGTTCGACTTCTGTTTTCCGGCTTCCGGCGATATAGCCCATCGCCACGCGTTCAAAGCCTGTCGTTTCGTAATAGCCGTAATAAGCAGCATTGACCGCGCCGTGAGCGGCTTTGGCGTCGCCGTCCTGATAGAGTGCATCTGCGGCACGGAGTACGTCATCCATGGCATTGGCGACATCGTTCCACGAAGCAGAGGGCGCACCGGAATTTTTATATTCTTCCCAGGTAGCAATATATTCTCCTGCTGCGAAGCCCGTCAGTCCTGAGAAACTGGACAGGAGAAACAGCAGTGTCAGCAGCAGCGCACTGACCGTACAGCCAAGCCGTTTTTTCTGTAACGGCATGTTTAAGACCTCCTTAATGAAATAAATGATTTTTCCCTGAAATTAGCGAAAAGGTTAGTTTTCACTAACTGTCAGGGCAAGGAGGGACTGCCGCGGAATTCACCGGCAGCAGTCACAATTATCTGAAATTTCTGAGCAAATATCACATCACAGATAAATCCTACAGCATATATTTTAGCATAGTCTAACTGAAAAATCAAGTGAATTTGCAAGATTTGTTACCTGAAACAAAATTTTCACAGGAACAGAAAAGATATTGTTCACAACAAACAGAAAAAGGGGGAAGAAAGTTAGCTGTGGTTTACAGAAAGTATTATGTTTCCGGTTGACCGAGGCTGATGCAGATGCCGGCAAGCATCCAGAAAACCGGGGTTACGGTAATGCTTCCTGTACAGAAGAACAGTAGAATCAGGGCGAGGATAACGGTCAGAAAGATGGAAGTATGAAGCCAGTTTTTATTTTTTCTGCTGGCTGTTCCGCCGCGCACCAGTACCAGAATTATCAGAGCGAGAAAGAGCAGCAGCATCGGAATGCCGAGCGTTCCGGCAGTCTGGAGGTAATAATTGCCGCATCGGTCAAACACGTTTGGATTGGAGGCAATGGCAAGGCTTTGAAACAGCTGCGGATAGACAAGATTATCAGGACCGCTTCCGGCAAGGGGATATTTTTTGATGATATTGAGAGTACTTTTCCATAAGTAGTGATAAGTTTCTGTAAGACTGGTAATATCAAAGTTGCCGTTTGGATTGGAAGCACCATTTGGAACATAATAGCCGCTGACTTCCAGACGATAGGAAGAATCTTTCCAGAGTACACTGCCGTCATAGAAGGCAATGCCGTCAGAAATCGTTTTTCCTTCAGTTGTATAGTTCATGCTGTTAATGGAAGGAGAAAAGTAATTCCATACCATGCCGAGAAGAATTGCCGGAATCACAGCAATCACAGCAGTTTTTCCGCCTGATTTCTTTATGAGGAGATAAATCAGGGAGATAAGGAACGCAAGTGTGATGCCGATAATCCCTGTCAGGCACTGTGTTCTGACAGCAGTCAGGGAAAAGCAGACAGCACAGAGAATGTCAAAAGCACGCTGTTTTTTATTTTCAGTGAATGCGGCTTCCAGTATGGCAGGAAGCAGAAGAACAGAGAGAAGAAAGCCGAGAAATACAGGATTTCCGGTCAGTCCGGACGGCAGAAAGGTATTGAAAAGAAGTAGCGGTTCCAGATTTTCATAATAAGAGGGAAAGCCGATGGGGAGCATCTGGAGCAGACTCCAGAAGCATTCGGCAAGCCCCATCCAGAACATGCCGTGCAGAAGTTTCAGGCGGTTGTCATCTGTGCCGAGCTGTGCGCCGAGCAGGAAGAAGCTTCCGTAGAACAGCAGAGAAAGCCAGCCTTCGCTTCTGCCGTCTGCGCCGAAGATGGAGACAAGGTAATCATAGGAGTTATAGAAGCTGACCAGTCCCCATGCAAGCATGGCGGCAAGAAGCCCTGCCGGAAGGAATAATTTTTTCGGTGTTTCGGATTTCATAAATCCGATGAAGACAAAGACAATGGCGAACACGCCCATAATTGCCAAAGCCATGCCGGGAACGCTGTAAACTCTAAAAAATTCCAGAGGGATACAGAATAACGGCATCAGAATCAGAAAGCCAAGCAGAATTTTCAAGTTAAAGCTGTAATAGCTTTCCGGAGTCATATTGAGGATAAAATTGGATTTTTCGGTAGTACCAAAAATAGTTTTTGCCGTTTTCGGCATAAAAATCACTCCTTTAAGAAAAACGGGACGGCAGTGCGCCGTCCCTGAAATTGTGTGTATTACTTTGCATAATCTGCGACCCGGCTTTCACGAATCAGGTTGACTTTAATCTGACCGGGGTATTCCATTTCGTTTTCAATCTGCTGTGCAATCTGACGGGCAACCAGCACCATTTTTTCGTCACTGATGACATCGGGCTGAATCATAACGCGGATTTCGCGGCCTGCCTGAACAGCATAGCATTTTTCAACGCCTTTATAGGACATACAGATTTCTTCCAGTTTTTCCAGACGCTTGATATAACTGTCATAATTTTCACTTCTTGCGCCTGGTCTGGCAGCGGAGATGGCATCGGCAGCCTGTACAATACAGGCAATGGCGGTGCGGGGTTCGACATCGTTGTGGTGCGCTTCAATAGCGTGAAGGACTTCCGCATTTTCGTGACATTTGCGGCACACATCCACACCGAGCTGTACATGAGAGCCTTCCATTTCAGAAGTGAGGGCTTTGCCAATATCGTGAAGCAGTCCGGCACGTTTGGCAAGGCTGACATCCACACCGAGTTCAGCAGCGAGTACGCCTGAAAGCTGTGCGACTTCGATAGAATGTGTCAGAACGTTCTGGCGGTAGCTGGTTCTGAACTTGAGACGACCAAGCAGTTTAATCAGTTCATGATT
>DGUB01000081.1 GCA_002393815.1 Ruminococcus sp. UBA4321
GTCCGACAGAAACGGCAGAAAGGTTTTAGCTCGCAGGAGAGCAAAGGGCAGAAAAAGACTTTCCCATTGACGAGTCAGACCACAAATCTTATTTGTGGTCTTTTTGTTTTATCGCTTGTGATTTTTTAAATTCTGACACGGGAGGAAACTTATGCTGTATACCGAAATTATGACGCAGAATAAGGATTTTCAGCTCTGCTACCGGAAAGGCAAGTCTGTTGTTTCACAGAATGTTATCCTCTATGCCAGAATCAATCACCTGCCGGTAAACCGTCTCGGAATTATTACAAGCAAAAAAACAGGAAATGCCGTCTGTCGGAGCAGAGCCAGAAGACTCATCCGGCAGGCATGGCGCGAAAATGAACTCCTCGCGCCCGTCGGTCTGGATATTGTCATCGTCGCAAGAACGCATATTACCGAAATCAAATCCGATGTCCTGAGCCGTTACTTCCGGAAATATGGCATTCCTGCGCTCCATCAGATTTATCAGGGAGGTACGCCGCAGCCTAAAGGAGTGAAAAAATTATGAAATCTCTCCTGCTGCTGATAATCCGCTTTTATCAGAAATGCATCTCGCCGCTGTTTCCGCGGTGCTGCCGCTATTATCCTTCCTGTTCCTGTTATGCCGCGACTGCTGTCAGCCGCTTCGGTGCGTTCAAAGGCTCGGTTCTGGCAATGCACCGCCTGCTGCGCTGCAATCCCTGGTCAAGGGGCGGTGTGGATTTCGTCCCCGACTCCTTTTCCTGGAATTCCCTGCAAGGCAGAAAAAATCATCTTTCAGATTAGTTTCTATCAGATTAAAAAAAGAGAACAAACAGATTTCAGAACATCAGGAATGAGGTAGCAATTTTGAATTTTTTAATTAATCTTATCGCAATTCCGCTCGGATTTCTTATGAAAATTATTTACAATCTGGTCGGAAATTACGGTATTTCCATTATTCTGTTCACACTCGTGACGAGAATGATTCTGTTCCCGGTTTCTTACAAACAGCAGAAAAATACTGCAAGAATGCAGCTGCTTAACCCGAAACTCAAAAAACTACAGGAAAAATATAAAAATGACCCCAATCAAATGCAGATGGAACAGTTCAAACTTTATCAGGATGAGAATATCAATCCGTATTCTTCGTGCCTGACATCGTTTATTCCGCTGATTCTGCTGTGGGGCGTGCTTGCGGTCGTATACAAGCCCATGACTTATATCATGGACTACAAAGCCGATATGATTGAAGATGCCAAGTGCATTGTGCTTTCTCTGGATGAAGAATCTGAAAAGAATCTCTCCAAGAACAGTATGCGTCAGGAACTTATCATCATGGAAAAAATGCTCCAGAATCCGGAGGCTTTTTCCGCAGCAATCCAGGACGGTGAAGTCACTTTTATCGAAAAAAATGAGGAAAAAACCAGAAAGCTTTCTTCTATCGACAACAGCTTTGTCACCGAAGTGACCGATTTTGCACAGACTTTCACCCTCGGAAGCGTCAAACTCAGCGAAACTCCCAGTACCAAACCTTCCGAAAATTCCAGCTTTTTCCTGTTTTTAATCCCTATCCTCTCCGGTCTGATGCAGCTGGTTTTCACCATCTACACCCAGAAAATGCAGAAAAAACGCAATCCCGATATGCCGAATATGGGCAGCATGAATCTGATGCTTTATATGATGCCGCTGTTCTCCGTCTGGCTCGCATTTACCGTGCCTGCCGGTGTCGGCTTCTACTGGCTGTGTTCGTCTGTCTTCTCCTTCCTGCAAAGCATTTTCCTGTATGCATGGTTCAATGATGAACGCGTCGAGAAAATCGGCGAGGCTGAACGCGAAAAAGCCAAAAATTCCAAACGCCGCCCTTCTATGATGCAGAAGCTCATGGAACAACAGGAAGAAATGATGCGCCAGCAGGAACAGCAAGGCTCTTCCGGCAACAGAGTGCGCTATTCTGACAGCGACAGCAATGCCAAATTCTCACGCGCTGAAATGGAAGAATATAATACGGCTGTCATCCGCGAAGCCAGAAGACGTATCGCTGAAAAATACGGCGATGCCGAAGATGCTTCTGTGACAGACGATAAGAATAAAAAGAAAAAATAAACTATGAACAGGAGGTTTTTACATGACTCAGATTTTTAATGCAAAAACTGTCGAAGATGCCAAAGAACTCGCTGCCCGTACGTTCGGCGTTCCGGAAAGTGAAATTCAGTTTGAAATTCTCGAAGAACCTAAAAAAGGCTTTCTCGGCTTCGGGAAAAAAGGCGAAGCCAGAGTCAAAGCAACTTATACAGAAACTTCTCCGGTTTCTGTACCCGTGAGCGAAAATGCAACATCTGCTCCGGAAGAAACTTCCACTCCCGAACTTGTGAGCGAATCTGCAACATCCGTTCCGGAAGAAACTTCCGCTCCCGAACCTGTGAGCGAATCTGCAACATCCGTTCCGGAAGAAGTTTCCGCTCCTGAACCTGTGAGCGAAAATGCAACATCCGCTCCGGAAGAAGTTTCCGCTCCTGAACCTGTAAGCGAAATTGAAGAACCTGCTCCGGAAGAAGTTTCCGCTCCTGAACCTGTGAGCGAAAATGCAACATCCGCTCCGGAAGAAACTTCCGCTCCCGAACCTGTGAGCGATTCTGCAACATCCCCCGAAACTGAAAAATCTTCTTCTATTCAGCCCGATGATGAATTAATTACCGGAGAACCCTCCGAAGCTGCTCTCGCTAAAATCGAAAAAGCTAAGGAATATCTCCTCGCTGTTCTCGGTGCTATGGGCGTGAAAGCAGAACTCCAGGTCAATGCCGGAAGCGACAGCGCAATTATCGAAATCATTACCCCCAACAGCGGTGCTGTCATCGGCAAAAGAGGCGAAACCCTCGATTCTCTCCAGTACCTCACTTTTATGACCGCTAACCGCGCCGATAAAGAATATTACAGAATTATTCTCAATACCGCCAACTACCGCGAACGCCGCAGAAAAACGCTCGAAGAACTCGCCGCTAAAATTGCCAAAAATGTTCTCCAGTCTCACCGTTCCACTACCCTCGAACCAATGAACCCGTATGAACGCCGTATCATCCATTCCGCTATTGCAGAAATTGAAGGCGTGAACTCCAGAAGCATCGGCGAAGAACCTTACCGTAAAGTCGTGATTTCTTCTAACGATAAACCCCTCAAACCCGGCAAACGCAGAAATTTCCGCGATAAAAACGAAAAGTCCGACAAGCACGGCAGAAACCGCGGCAGACGCGACGGCTCCAGACGCTCTCCAGATGCTCCGCCGACAAGAATCTCTATGGATTCTATGAAAACCAGCTTTGAAAAAGACTATAAACGCCCTAAGCCTGAAGATGATATCAATGCAGGGCTGTACGGAAAAATTGAATTCTAATTTATATTTTCAGGAGGCTGGACGGGTGCGTTCAGCCTTCTTTTTTATTTTTCTTATTCTTGGAGGAGTGAAAATGCAACAATATTCCACTGATACCATTGCCGCGGTCGCTACCCCCCTCGGTTCGGGCGGCGTCGCTGTTATCCGCATTTCCGGGCAGAATGCCTTCTCCTGTGCTGACCTGTTCTTTCAGCCCGTCAGAGGCTCTCTCCCCTCACAGATGCAGGGCTATACCTGCTCTTACGGTTATTTTATCAATCAAAATCACGAAATCTTAGATGATGTCGTTTTAACTGCCTTCCGGAATCCCCACAGCTATACCGGCGAAGATGTTGTCGAAATTTCCTGCCACGGCGGAAGATTCCTCTCTCAAAAAATTCTGAGAACGATTCTGACCTGTCCCGATGTCCGCCTCGCCGAAGCAGGAGAATTTACCAAACGCGCTTTCCTTAATGGAAAACTCTCTCTCACACAAGCCGAGGCTGTCGCTGACTTAATCTCCGCTTCCGGTGAAAATGCCGTCCGCTACGCCAGAACACTCCGCGACGGCGCAACATTCCGCAAAATTTCTGAATTCTCTAATCTTATCTTGGAAATGCTCTCCGACCTCGCCGTCTGGGCGGACTACCCCGACGAAGATATTCCCGGCGTGGATGCTGATACCCTGGAAGCAAAAATGCAGCATTTACTCTCCGACATGAATCAGCTCATGTCAAGCTACGATTACGGCAGAATCCTCCGCGAAGGTCTGCATACCGTCATCGCCGGAAAACCTAATGTCGGCAAATCTACCCTCTTTAACGCCCTCAGCGGCTGTGAACGCAGTATCGTCACCGATATCGCCGGTACTACCCGCGATGTCGTCGAAGAACAAATCCGCCTCGGTGATGTCATTCTCCGCCTCTCCGATACCGCCGGCGTTCACGATACTGCCGATAAAGTAGAACAAATCGGCGTCGAACGCAGTCTTTCCAGTCTCGAACAGGCTGATTTAGTCCTCGCTGTCTTCGATATGAGCGTTCCGCTCTCTGATGAAGATAAACTTCTTATCGAAAAGCTTCCGGAAGATAAAACCATTATCGTCTATAATAAATCTGATAAGTCTTTGCCCGACTTCGGCGCGGATTTCCACTTCTCCCCTGTGGAAACTGTGGAAATCTCCGCTAAAAATCAGGACAACCTCTCCGAACTCCAAAACGCTGTTGAACGCTTCGCCAATCGTCACGCCACTCCTGCTGAAGACGGCATGATTGCTAATGAACGTCAGCGCGTCTGCCTCGAAAATGCCCTCTCCGCTGTTCAGGAAGCACTCGACGCGCTCTCTATGGGGCTTGCCTTCGATGCCGTCACCGTCAGCCTGGATGCCGCTGCTGATGCCCTCCTACAGCTGACCGGAGAACGTGTCACTGATAAAGTCGTCGATACTGTCTTTTCACGTTTCTGTGTCGGCAAGTAATTCTTATTCTCTTCAAAAAGTAAGGTGTTTTATTTATGAATCAAAATTATCAAATGGGCGATTTCGATGTCATTATCGTCGGCGCAGGTCATGCCGGCGTTGAAGCCGGTCTCGCTTCCGCTCGGCTCGGCTGCAAAACCCTCCTCATGACTATCTCCCTTGACCAAATCGCCAATATGCCCTGTAACCCTTCTATAGGTGGTACTGCCAAAGGTCACCTCGTCCGCGAAATCGATGCCCTCGGCGGCGAAATGGGCAAAGCCGCTGATGCCTGCTTTCTCCAGTCCCGTATGCTCAACCGCGGCAAAGGACCTGCTGTTCACAGCCTCCGCGTTCAGGCTGACCGCGTCAAATATCATTCCCATATGAAACATGTCTGCGAACAACAGCAGAATCTATTCATCAAACAGGGCGAAGCCGCTCAAATTCTGGTCGAAGATAACCATATTACCGGTATCGTTACCAAATTAGGCGCGGTTTATCACGCTAAAGCCGTTGTTATCGCTACCGGGACTTACCTTAAAGGCAAAATTCATATCGGTCAGGTCTCTTTTGAAAGCGGTCCTGATTCCGCTCTCCCGGCTAATGCCCTCTCCGAATCGCTCCGGCAATATCTTCCGCTCAGAAGATTCAAAACCGGGACTCCCTGCCGCGTTCACAAAAGAAGCATTGACTTCGATATCCTCGAAAAACAGGACGGCGATGCTGATATCGTTCCTTTCTCCTTCGAGAATCAAAATCAGAAAATGAAAAATCAAGTCTCCTGCTATATCAGCTATACTAACCTCAAAACCCATGAAGTCATTAAAGCGAATCTGCACCGCTCACCCCTCTATGCCGGACAAATCGAGGGCGTTGGTCCCCGTTACTGCCCTTCTATCGAAGACAAAGTCGTCCGTTTCGCCGATAAGGAACGCCATCAGCTTTTTATTGAACCGATGGGACTTTCTACGGATGAATATTACCTTCAGGGTATGTCTTCCTCACTCCCCGAAGACGTTCAGCTCGCGTTCCTCAAAACTATCAAAGGACTTGAACATGTCGAAATCCTCCGTCCCGCTTATGCTATCGAATATGACTGCATCGACCCTACTGCTCTCAAGCCTACCCTCGAAACAAAAGCCGTTTCCGGTCTCTTCGGTGCAGGTCAGTTCAACGGCAGTTCCGGCTATGAAGAAGCCGCAGCTCAGGGACTTGTCGCCGGTATCAATGCCGCGCTCTCCGTTCAGGGCAAAGAACAACTCATCCTTGAACGCTCCGGCTCTTATATCGGTACTCTTATCGATGACTTAGTCTGCAAAGGTTGCAGTGACCCTTACAGAATGATGACCTCCCGAAGCGAATACAGATTAGTGCTAAGACAGGATAATGCTGACTTCCGTATGATGCCTATCGGGCATCAGCTCGGTCTTATTTCAGATACGAAATATCAAAAAATGCTCGATAAATATGCGCTCGTCGAAACTGAAATCGAAAGAGTTAAAAAAACGAACCTCGCTCCTTCTCCTGAAATTAACCAATTTCTGGAAAAATCCGGAACGGCTCCGCTCTCTACCGGCTGCAAGGTCGCTGACCTTATCCGCCGTCCCCAGCTCGGTTATGATGTTCTTGCCCCCTTTGATTCCGAACGTCCGGATTTATCCCCCGAAATCCGCGAACAAGTCGAAATTCAAATCAAGTATGAAGGCTATATCAACAGACAGTATGAAATGATTCAGAAAGCACAGAACCTCGAACAAAAGAAACTCCCCCAGAATTTCGATTATCACGAAATTCACGGTCTGCGCCTTGAAGCTGTCGAAAAATTAAACAAGCATCAGCCCGTCAGCATCGGGCAGGCTTCCAGAATCTCCGGCGTTTCTCCTGCGGATGTTTCCGTTCTGCTTATCTGGCTTACACAACATAAATAATGTTCCACGTGGAACATTTTTCAAAAGGTGAATTTTATGCAGGAAATTACTGTTCTGGATGGATTATTTAAAATTTTATTTGCTGTTCGTCAGGTTCCCGGAATGTTTCTCCGCAAAAAATCTATTTTTTATCTGGAAAATTTTATCTGCGGTTTAAGCACTGGCTTCACCCTGGACGGACAGCAGAATCATCAGCTGAAACAAGAACTGGAAACGCTTCATCAGTTCGATTTGTTTCTGCAACAAAAATATTTCTATGGCTCTGCTCTTAACTGCTATTCTGATTTGTATTTTTATTCCGCTAAAAATGAAGAAACCGCTTTTGATTTGTTCTTTCAGGAACTTGAACTCTATCTGAATCAAAATGCTGTATCTGAATAAAATGTTCCACGTGGAACATTTTCAAGGAGACTTTTTATGTTAGACCAGAAAATTCTTGATGAAATTAAGGAAAGATGTCAGAAAACTACTCCTGCTCCGTGGACTTCCCTCATCGAGGACAGAGATTTTCAGTCCGGAGCCAGCTTCATCAAAACAGGCGGTGAAGATATTTATCTTTCCGGTGCTTCTGTCAGCGATTACGATTTTATCGCTCACGCCAGACAGGACATTCCGCTTCTCTTACAAGAAATTGAACGGCTTCAAAATTTATGTTCCACGTGGAACATTCCGGAACATGCTATGTCAATTCCTGAATTATTCGAGAATTATTATTTTCATGACAGCAGTTTCCTCCATATGGAATACTGCCCGGAATCTAAAATTTTAAAGCTGTACTGTCAGTTTTGTGACTTTATGCAGAAAGATTATCAGGAGTGTCAGCCAACTAACAGCGATATTCTTATCCTCTTCCGGAATGCTTCGTTTTCCGGTCAGTTCTTTCAGGACTGCGAAATCCTTTCACAAAAATTAATTGATGATAATACTATCTGCTTTTTCCTCGCAAATGAAAATCATTCCGATTTTTCTGAATTTTCAGTCTCGGCGGATGATGTTCAGATTCGGGTGAATATGAAATATAATCTTTAATGTTCCACGTGGAACATTTTTCAAGAGGTGTGAAATATGTGGTCAGCTATCAGAAATAAACTCGAAAATTTTTATCTCGCCGATACCCTCAAAGGACATATTCAGTATTTCGTTACTACTTATCGGAACTGCCACGACCGAGAGGGGAGAGCTTCTATCCGCTTCGACGGCGAAGAAATCCTTAAAAGCAATTACTTCGATAAACAAGGCACTCACAGCAGAATTTATTATTCTCATCAGGCTGACTGGGAAGCTTCCTATCTTCTCGCGGAATCTCAGGGATGCTTCGACCAGAGAAATTTTTATCAGGCGTTTCAGGAGTTCGATAATCAAAGCATTCAGAAAAGTCTCGTCAGTGACAGCCTGCTTGTCAGAATTTTCGCTGTGCTCGACAGACGCGTCGGAAAACAGGCACTTATTTCTCTTAAAAATCAGATGGAACATGAAAACGAAATTTTAAAATTATTTTATCATATCCGGCTCGATGCCGAACAAATTCATTTTTAATGTTCCACGTGGAACGTTTTTCAAGAGGTGTGAAACATGTTTAACATTCACTTTCAATTACAGGAACTTGATAAAATTGTTCCGTGGGGTGACGAAAATCATCAGTCAATGCACTGGTACGGACTTACTGACGGCTTGCTATGGATTTCTGCCGGAACACATACTGTCTATGAGTATTCGCAGGATGCACGTGATTTCTGGAATGATGACATAAAATATAATGATTATCAAATTTCCAGATTTTTACAGGACTTTTCCGGAACGTTCCCCTTTCTCTGTGAATCCGTTCCAAAAAATATTTATGATAATATTGAAAATTTTATGTCCCTTACTGATAAATGGAAACTTCTTCATGAAGATTTGCCCGATGATGCCTTTGAGGTCTGGTATGATGAAACTTATTACCCTCTTATAGAATGGTTCTATCAGCAGAATTCTTTCGATTCCGGTCACCTTGTCGGTGGGTATCAAATTGGCTGTTTCCGCTTTCAGGATAACATTAAGTTCTGGTGGGACAATCACGGGCGTACTCTCGAAAACGGCAGACCTATCTGGACTGCTCCTAAAGGCTCTCTTGAACTGCCTTATGCCGATTTTGTTCAGAAAGTGCAGAGATTCTTTGATGCATTCTTTCTCGAAATGGACAAACAGGTCGATTCTGCTGTCCGGAAAGACTGGGGAACTGTTCAGTTCGATAAGGAAGAACTTGTGAAACATCATCAGTTCAGCAGAGAAGCTTTTCAGCAGAAAATTGATGCACTCTCCAAAAATCCTCAATTTCCAAGAGACTGGAATCAGATTTCAGTTCTCTGGCAGAAATGCCTTGACGAACTCAAATAAAATTAAATTTTGTTCCACGTGGAACATTTTTTGAAATCTTTTACAGGAGGTCTTTTTATGCCAATTCTTCCCGATTTTGAATCCGCTCAGAATCTCTTTCAGCAATATCAGATTGATGTTCCACGTGGAACATTTCAGAAATTAGAAATCTATGCCGATTTCTTAGTCGAGTATAATCAGCATGTCAATCTTACCGCTATCACTGACGGTCAGGAAATTTTAAGAAAACATTTTCTCGACAGTTTTTTGTTATATCACTTCGGAGAACAGTGTTTCCCGGCTTCTGCTAAAGTTCTTGATATCGGCAGCGGTGCAGGTTTCCCCGGCGTTCCTCTCGCTCTGCTCAAACCTGATTTTCAAATTACTCTGCTCGACAGCTTAAATAAAAGAATTACTTTTCTGGAACTGCTCAGAGAAAAATTGCAGTGCCATTATATGCCCGTTCACGGTCGCGCCGAAGAACTCGCTAAAACTCATGACTACAGAGAGAATTTCGACGTTGTCACTGCCCGCGCCGTCGCCGCGCTCCCCATGCTCGCCGAATTCTCCCTCCCTTACGTCAAGCACGGCGGCTTCTGGATTGCTATGAAAGGCAAGGAAGATATTTCTCCTGCTTTGTCCGCTGTCAAACTCCTCGGCGGTAAACTGGAGCAGACTATTTCCTATCAGCTTCCTGACGGCGATGAAAGAACTATCTATATCATAAAAAAAATATCGCCCACACCGACAAAATATCCCAGAAAATTTGCTCAGATTAAGCAAAAGCAACTGTAAAAAAAGACGAATATGTTCGGAAATCCGTTATTTTCAAAAGAAATAACGGATTTTTTTTATGGCAATGATTTCCTATATCTGTTATAATTAAATTATAGAGAGAACAACAAAACTTTTTTCCAGAACACCGAAAGGAGATTTTTTCCCATGTCACCTGCTTTTACTGTTCCGAAAGGACAAACCTTTACTGAACAAAAAGTCCTGCATATCCGCATTGAGGATATCAGACCCAATCCCCATCAGCCGCGGATTGTCTTCCAGTCCGACGAACTCCGCGCACTCTCTGACAGTATCCGGCAAAACGGCATCCTTCAGCCCCTTACTGTCCGCCAGTGCGGTGATTTCTATGAACTCATCGCCGGAGAACGCCGTCTCCGCGCTGCCAAAATCGCCGGTCTGCGTTCCGTTCCCTGTATCGTTATGGAAATCAATGACCGCAATTCTGCTATTCTCGCCCTCGTCGAAAATATTCAGAGACAAGACCTTAACTATTTTGAAGAAGCTGCCGCACTCGAAAAATTAATTACTTACTACGGCATGACGCAGGAAGACGCTGCCGTTCAACTCGGACGCGCTCAAAGTACGGTCGCCAATAAGCTCCGCCTTCTCCGGCTTACCGAAAAAGAAAGAAACTATATCCTCGAAAATCAGCTCACCGAACGCCATGCCCGCGCTCTACTCAAACTCGCAAGCCCTGAAGAACGCATGGACGTTCTGCAAAAAATTACAAAACTCGGTCTCAATGTCGAGAAAACCGAACTCTTTATCGAAGAAAAAATCAACCATACCAGAGAACAGGAAAACTTCCGCAAACGAAGCGTTCTGTTCCGCGATGTGCGCCTGTTTACCAATACGATTCAGAAAGCCGTCGAAACCATGCAGGCTGCCGGCATCTCCGCTGAATCCCAGAAAATGCAGTTCTCCGATTATATTGAATACAGAATCCGCATTCCCTTAAATCATAAAGATTGATTTTTTTGTTCCACGTGAAACATTTCTCCCATGTTCCACGTGGAACATTTTTTTCTGCAAAATTTCTAAATTATCTTTACAAATCCCCCGAAACATGCTATAATAAAAATACAGTCCAATTCAGAAAGGAGCTATCCCAAATTATGGGTAATGTTATCGCTGTCGCCAATCAGAAAGGCGGCGTTGGTAAATCTACTACTACGGTCAATCTTGCCGCTTATCTCGGTTCCAGAGATAAAAAAATTCTCTGTATTGATATCGACGCACAGGGCAATTTAACTACCGGTTTCGGTATCCGCAAAAAAGAACTCCAGTATTCTACTTATGAAATCCTTACCGGAAAAACCAAAATTCAGAATGCTATTATTCAGACCGAATTTGAAAACGTTTCTGTCGTTCCGGCTACCGCTGACCTCGCCGGCGCGGAAATGGAACTCGTCAATATGGAACAGCGTTTCAACCGGCTCAAAATGCAGGTGCTTACCGTCAAAGACGACTATGATTTCATCTTTATCGACTGCCCTCCGGCTCTCGGTCAGCTTACTCTCAACGGCATGACTGCCGCGGATAAAATCTTAATCCCCATGCTCGCTGAATTCTATGCCCTCGAAGGTTTAACTCAACTCGTCAATACGATGAAACTCGTCCGCGCTAATTATAACCCTTCTCTTGATATCCTCGGCATTGTCTTCACCATGTACGACAACCGCCTCAATGTTTCCAGACAGGTCGTCGAAGAAGTCGAAAAGTATTTCCCGGAAAAAATCTTCCAGACTAAAATTCCCAGAAATGTCCGGCTCTCCGAAGCTCCCAGCTATGGGAAACCTGTTATGTATTACGATAAACATTCCAAAGGCACTCTCGCTTACGAATGCCTGGGAAGAGAAGTTCTCGGCGAACCGCTCAGCAGTTTTATGAAACTCCGGATGAATATCGCAAAAGATTAATCTTTTATTTTAAAATTTTTACAGAAAGTGATGTGATGTTATGGCAAAAGGCGGTCTCGGCGGCGGTCTCGGCTCTCTCTTTGAAGATAATGCCGCCGAAATTCAAAGCAAAAAAACAATCCGTTTATCCGATATTGAACCTAACCGCAATCAGCCCCGCAAAAATTTCGACGAAACTGCAATTTCTGCTCTTGCTGATTCTATCCGCGAACATGGTCTGCTGCAGCCCATTCTTGTCCGTCCTCTCCCGCTCGGCAATTATCAGATTGTCGCCGGCGAACGACGCTGGCGTGCTGCAAGAATGCTTGGTCTGAGCGAAGTACCTGTTATCGTCCGGGAACTCTCCGATATCGAAACCGCGCAAATCGCCCTTATTGAAAATCTTCAGCGCGAAGACCTCAACCCCGTCGAAGAAGCAAAAGCTTTCCAGAAACTTCAGGACGATTTTGGCATGAAACAGGAGGATATCGCCAAAAAAGTCGGCTGTTCACGGAGTACTGTCACCAATGCACTCCGCCTGCTTAACCTTCCCGAAGAAGTACAGGATTTACTCATCAAAGGCAAAATCTCCGCCGGTCATGCAAAGGCTCTGTGCAGCTTTGCCGATAAAAAAATGATGATTCAAGCAGCTCAGAAAGCCGCAGAAGGTCAGCTCACTGTCCGGCAGCTCGAAAAATTGGCTTCTGATTCCGATTCCAAAGACCTGGATACGATTCCTGTTTCTAAAAGCATTTCTTACTTCGGCGAAATCGAACATGCCCTTCATACCAGACTCGGCAGAAAAGTCAAAGTACAGTTCAAGAAAAACAAAGGCACACTCAGCCTTGAATTCTATGATGAGGAAGACCTTAAACTCCTCGCGGAACTCCTCTCCCCCGATGATGATGACTTCGGCGGCGCGTTTGAATCTGCCTATGAATATTCAGATGAGTACAAAGAAACTTATGATTAATTTTTAAAATGTTCCACGTGGAACATTTCACCAGAAAGGATTTTTTATTATGTTAGATATGAAGTTTTTAAGAACTAACCCCGATATCGTCAAGGAAAATATCAAAAAGAAATTCCAGGACGAAAAATTACCCCTCGTTGATAAAGTTATCGAACTCGATAAAGAAAGCAGAGACGCCAAACAGAAAGGCGACCAGCTCCGCGCTCAGGTCAAAAAGAAAAGCAAGGCGACCGGTGCTATTATCGGCAAACTCAAAGGGCAGGGCTTGTCCGATGAAGACGCACTGAAAGCCGCTAAAGATGACCCCGCTTTTCAGGCTATTATGTCTGAAGTCGCTCCTGTCAATGAGGAAATCGCTGCCCTCGAAACAAAAGAAGCCGAACTCAATCAGGAAATCAAAAAAATTATGATGACTATCCCGAATATTATCGACCCTTCTGTTCCTATCGGCAGGGATGATTCTGAAAATGTCGAAATTGAACGCTTCGGTGAACCTTTCGTCCCCGGTTTTGAAGTCCCCCATCATGAAGATATCATGAAAAAACTCAAGGGCATTGATAAAACTTCTGCCGGAAAAACAACCGGCGCAGGCTTCTATTACCTCTGCGGCGATATCGCAAGACTTCACTCCGCTGTTCTCTCCTATGCAAGAGATTTCATGATTAACAGAGGATTCACTTATTATATTCCCCCCTTCATGATTCGCTCCAATGTCGTGACCGGTGTCATGAGCTTCGCCGAAATGGAAAATATGATGTATAAAATTGAGGGCGAAGACCTCTATCTTATCGGTACAAGCGAACATTCCATGATTGGTAAGTTTATTGATACTATCCTCCCCGAAGAAGAACTCCCCCAGACCCTTACCAGCTATTCCCCTTGCTTCCGCAAGGAAGTCGGCGCACACGGCATCGAGGAACGCGGTGTTTACAGAATCCATCAGTTCGAGAAACAGGAAATGATTGTCGTCTGCAAACCAGAAGAAAGCATGAAATGGTATGATGTCCTCTGGAAAAATACGGTCGATTACTTCCGCTCCCTCGATATCCCCGTCAGAACCCTCGAATGCTGCTCCGGTGACCTCGCCGACCTGAAAGTCAAGTCCCTCGACGTGGAAGCATGGTCCCCCCGTCAGAAAAAATATTTCGAGGTCGGCAGCTGCTCCAACCT
>DGUB01000115.1 GCA_002393815.1 Ruminococcus sp. UBA4321
TATCTGAATCCTGTGTTTGAATCTCATGAGAATCACAGATACAATACTGCAAACTATATGAAAATCGACCCGCTGCTCGGCACGAATGAAGATTTCAAAGCCCTCTGTGAAGAAGCAAAGAAATATGACATCAGCGTCATTCTCGACGGCGTATTCTCTCACACAGGCGCGGACAGCATCTATTTCAACAAGTTCGGCAGATATGACACTGTCGGCGCGTATCAGTCCAAGGAAAGCCCCTATTATAACTGGTATACGTTCTGGAACTATCCGAACGAATATGAAGCATGGTGGGGCATTGACACCCTCCCGAACGTACAGGAAAACAATCCGGACTATACAAAATATATCTGCGGAACAGAAGGCGTTCTGGAATACTGGCTTTCTATGGGCACGGCCGGATTCCGTCTCGATGTTGCCGACGAACTTCCGGACGAATTTTTATATAATCTGAACAAGTGCGTCAAGAAATATGATAAAGATAAAATCATCATCGGCGAAGTCTGGGAAGATGCTTCCAATAAAGAAGCTTACGGCATCAAGAGAAGCTATCTTCTGGGACATCAGCTGGATTCTGTCATGAACTATCCGTTCCGCGAAGCGATTATCAATTATATCAAGGGCATGAGCAGCCGCGATTTCCAGACAGGTATCATGACGATTCTGGAAAACTATCCGAAAGCAACTGTTGACGTACTCATGAACTTTGTTTCCACACATGATATCGAACGCGCCATCAACCGTTTCGGCGGTGAAAACTGCGACGACAAATCAAAAGACTGGATGGCAGAACGTTATCTGAACGAATGGGAATACCGCCGCGGAAAGGCAATGCTGGAAGCCGCTATGGCTCTGATGTACTTCCTGCCCGGTGTGCCGAGCATCTACTATGGCGATGAAGCAGGATTGCAGGGCTATAAAGACCCGTTCAACCGCCGCTGCTATCCGTGGGGACATGAAGATACTGACCTTATCGCCTATACCAAAGAACTCGGCAGAATCCGCCGTGCTTACAAGGTTTTCAAGAACGGCAGACTAAAATTCCTGCCTGCTCAGGACGATGTCATGGCGTTCGCGCGGTATCAGGAAAGTGCAGGCGTTGCGGTGCAGATTTATGTCAACCGCTCACAGCACGAACAGCAGGTAGAATTCCATCCCTACAGTGAAAAATTCGTCTATGACAAAACAGAACACGGACTTCTGGAAGATAATTTCGTCAAACTCCACCCGTTTGAATATGCAGTTATCATCTGCCGGAATCCCGACAAAATCAGAAATTAATCCTGTATTCAGAAAAGCACTCTGCCAACCGCAGGGTGCTTTTGTCTATATCTGCCAATAAACAGGCTTGGAAAATATTGTTCGTTGACATTTCCTACAAAATATGTTATCATAAATATGTAATCACGTGATGCAATCAGAAAATCTACTATTTTACTCGGAAAGGAGTTCTTCACTCATGCAGAAAAGAAAATTAACTGCCGGGCTTTGTGCAATACTTATGGCATGTTCCGCCGGTGCGGCATTCATTCCCGTACAAGCCGCCGCGACTGAAAATCCGGTCAGCAGTTCCGCGCAGAATTACATTAACGAAGTCGCCGCGCTCATCAATCAGGAACGCGCCGCACAGGGGCTGAATCCTCTGCAAACTGTACCTGTTCTGAATCAGGCTGCCGAAATCCGCTCTCAGGAGCTTGTTACACTGTTTTCCCATACCAGACCCGATGGCAGAGGATGTTCCACTGTACTGGATGATACAGGCGTTTCATGGCGCACAACAGGCGAAAATATCGCCTATGGCTATGATACACCGGAAGCCGTCATGAACGGCTGGATGAATTCTTCTGGTCACAGAGCGAATATTCTGAATGCGAATTTTGATTCTGTCGGAATTGGTGTAGTTTCACAGAATGGTGTACTTTACTGGACACAGATTTTCACAGGCGGCGCAGATTATGACGGACAGTATCAGCCGGAAGTCAATCCCACTGTTCCTGAAACCGTTGTGACCTTTCCTGAAACAACTGAAACTGCTCCGGTTCAGCCGTCAGATATCTGTATCGGAGATTCCTGCTTTACCTGCACCGGAACAGACTGCACTGTTCCGCAGAATCTGTTATCCTGCCTGACCGGAAACTGCACGGACGGAAAATGCATCATCGGCGGAAAATCCTGCAAGACGGCTCAGGATGTGCTTTCCGCACTCGGTCAGAACTGCTCCGGCGGTAAGTGTGTCGTAAACGGTACGAACTGCAAAACCGCCCAGGATGTACTTTCTGCACTCGGTCAGAACTGTCCGGACGGTAACTGTAATATAAACGGGCAGTCCTGCCCGGCGCAGAATATCTTATCCGCCCTAAACGGCAATTGTACAAACGGCAGCTGCAACACACAGAATATTCTGTCCGCACTGACCGGAAACTGTTCAACAGGAAACTGCAATAACATTCAGTCAGTATTGCAGAATTTCTGCAAATAAATGTCTTAATCCTCCTGAAAAAAATCCCTCTGCTCCGGCAGGGGGATTTTTCACAAAAATGCAGTTTTATATTTGTGCATTCTGCTGCCATAAATCCGACAGCTTTCAGACGTATCAAAGATAAAGATATCCTGAAAGGAGAATTTTTATGCAAAGACTATTATCTGTTATGACTCTGACAGCTCTGCTGATAACGGCATGTTCTATGAGTCAAGAGGATTTTTCGCATCCAGTGCAGACGACTGAAATCCTCACCGAACAGCCTACAGAAGAAACCCAGCCGCTCCGGGAGATTTCCTTTTCTTCTGCCGGGGAACTTGAAAATATCTCTGATGAAGATTTGATAACTCTTTATGATTACTGGAATCATCATGCAGATTCTTCGGCATTCATTCCAGATTATAACGTGATTGATTTCTTCGGCAGAGAACTGACAGAGGCTGTGCGAATCATCACACCGGATTATCAGGAGAAAGACCATCTTCCGGAACTGATGCAGAAAGAACTCCACAGAATGACCGATACGGACGAAATCAACAAAGGCAAAAAACTCGACAATGGTGATACTATTTATGAAACTCGTGATGTGAATCTGATACTGTGCGGCGAAAATGATGATTATATCGAATACAGTCTCTGTTATACTCAAGTCCGGCAGCATTACCATCACAGCGAACTGTTAACAGACGAATTTCCCCGCGCAACAAGATATGTATATCTGAAAAACGTGCTGTATGACGAGGAAAACAGTCAGTATCGCTATAACGGGGAGATGTCTGCCGAAGCGGTACAGTCAGCAATTGACCTCGCAAGTCAGCATATGAAATTATTCCGGATGGTAACGGAATCCGAACACAGTTTCGATTATCTCTGTTATTATTATCACATGGTTGGCGGTGACTACGGTCTGGACGGCAGCGGAACTCTGAAAAAAAAGAATCATCTCAATTGATAAGGAAACAGGAATCATCACCAATCTGGACGACGGTCAGCTGGAAGAAGTCATCATCCGAGAATGCGAAATTCCCGGCACATCTTATCGGTATGAAGAAGAAGGAAAAACTCCATGAACAAAATCAGGGAGTTTGTTTCTGTAATTTTTCGAGTTCTCTGTTTTTCTTCGAGAACGGACAGCCGCAGAAATCCTGCCGGTACAGGCAGTATTCTCTTGAAAGTTCGATAGAACGCTTATAGCCTTCTTTCTTCTTGAAGTCCGTCGGCAGCCATGAAACGCCCTTATCTTCGGCAATCCGGAAACCTTCTGTATTAATAAAAGGCGCATCCTTATGCGGACTGAGCGTCAGCGTCGTGGCGAAATAACCGGCTTTTAATTCGAGAGCTTTTTCAGCTGTTTTTTGCAGTCTCATCGAAATGCATTTCTGACAGCGGATACCGCGTTCCGGCTCGTCCGGGAACTCCTGCGCGAAAGCAAGAAATTTTTCGGGTTCGTAATCGCCTTCGATAATTTCAATGCCGGAAGCCGGAGGAAATTCACTGACGAACCGTTTCAGTTCGGATAATCTGTACTGATATTCCTGTTCCGGAATAATATTCGGATTATAGAAATAAATCTGAATCTCTGCTTTTTCGGAAATTTTTTCCAGACACGCGCTCGAACACGGCGCACAGCAGACATGTAAGAGCAGTCTGGGTTTCTGTGATTTCAGGATTTCCTGCATTTCGGCTTCATAGTTACGTTTCTGCATTATCAATGGTCTCCTGCATAATTCTCATCAATTGACGGCTCTGTAACATCCTCGAATTCATGCGGATTGTTCTTAGTGCTTTCAAGATACGCTTCGATTCCGTCTGTAATGGCTTCCGCTAAATCGTCTGTATGATTCAGAATCCAGCGTGAAGTCTGCACATCATCATGAAATTCGACTTCGAGCAGACAGCACGGGCTGACATTATTAAAAATTTCGTACAAATCGCGCTGATACTGGTCTTTCAGACCTCTGTCCGGTGTAGGAGTGAGTTCAGCCACACGGTTATAGATATTTTCGGCGAGCGCAAGACTGCCGGAAATATCGGTATTATAGAAGCATTCTGTTCCCTGACCTTTGCCGTTTTCGCCGCTGGAATTGCTGTGGATTGCAACATAAGCACCGCATTTCAGGCGGTTCCCCTGTTTGATTTTTGCCGGAACTTTATCATCTTCGCCGCATATGTAGACAGTATAGCCGTCCTGTTCGAGCATAGTTTTGACCTGTCTGGCGACCATCCACATGGCTTCTTCCTCACTGGTAGAGCCGTCACAGGCATAAATATTATCTTCCTGTGTGGAAGGGCTGAGGTAGACCGCCATAGAGTTATCCGGCGGAGCTTCTGTAGCAGGTTCCGTTTCCGGCGGAAGGGTTTCGTCAGCGATAACGGGTTCAATTTCGGGTTTCTTTAATTTCTTGGCACAGGAACTGATTCCGCTGATGATTAAAATCATCATCAGGATAAGTACAGCACCGGCACCGGCGATTCTGTCCCATCTGGCGCGTCTGCGCAACTCTCTCCAGGTTTCTTTTTTCTGCATATTCCGCCTCTTTTCTGTTGAAAAACAAATCGTTCACAAAATTGATACAAATTCATTATACAATAGATTTCGGAATTTGTCAACTCTAAAATGGCGGTTGTCATTGATTTCCTGTATGCATTGCCTGATAAATCTGATTTTTGGGGATTCCGGTTTCTTTTGCGGCTAACTTTGCCGCAGCGGAAGAACTCATCCCTTCGGCAAGATAGTGTTCCGCAAGGCTGACAGCTTCTTCCGGCGTGAACGCTTCTGACTGCTTCTGTACGCCGCCGAGAACGAGTACAAATTCGCCTTTGGGTTCTTTGTCAGTATAATACTGAACGGCTTCCGGAATTGTCATTCTGAGAACTTCTTCATGAATTTTTGTGAGTTCCCGGCAGAGGGAAATCGTTCTGAAATCATCAGAAATCCGGGCTAAATCTTCCAGAGTTTTGCGGAGTTTGTGAGGGGCTTCGTAAAGTACAGCCGTCCGTGATTCGGACTGTAATTCTTTCAGCATAGCGGAACGCTGTTTTTTCTCGACGGGCAGAAAGCCATAGAAGACAAACTGTCTTGTCGAGCCGCCGCAGACAGATAACGCTGTTATCACGGCACTGGGACCCGGAACGGACTGCACAGGAATGTCTCTTTCACGGCAGAGTTTGACTAACTCTTCGCCGGGGTCGGAAATACAGGGCATTCCGGCATCGGTGACGACAGCGCAGTTCTCCCCTGCCTGAATGCGGTCAGCGATATGGTTTATGACAGAATCCGAACTGTGTTCATGACAGCTGACGAGTTCTGTTTTTATCTCGAAATGGGTCAGTAATTTTCTGGTGACTCTGGTATCTTCGGCGGCGATAAAATCGACTTCCTCAAGGGTTCTGAGCTGCCGGAGGGTAATATCTTCCAGATTGCCGATAGGTGTGCCGGTAACGTATAAAATACCGCTCATGCGGATTCTCCTTTCTGATATAAGGCTTGAGCCTGTTCGGTGAGTATGCCGTTTTCGTACATGATGAACGGTTTTTCCATCTGGAGGAATTTTTTCCCGTCCTTTCTGCCTTCGAGTAGGAAAAGCCACGGCATATCCTGAGCAGTCCGGGAGACGAATTGCAGACGCTTCGGTTCGGTACGGGCTTCGCGCATGGCGCAGATATAATCCGGAAGGCGTTCCGGTCTTCCGCAGACGCACAGCCGACCGCCGGATTTCAGTAATTCTGATGCTTTCCGGCAGATATCCTCCGGCGTGCAGAACACGCCGTGCCGGGCGATTCTCTGGGCTTCGAGTTCGGCTTCAAATCCAGAGCCGCAGGGCTGATACGGCGGATTACAGAGTATCAAATCGAAATCCCGGATTTCCGGCTGAAAGTCTTTCAAATCACAGCAGACCGGAATAATACTTTCAGCATGGCTGAGTTCGATTCCGGCTTTCAGCTGTTCAATTGCCTGTTCCTGAATATCGACCGCATAGATGAGTTTCGGCGGACGGGATTTCTGCATGAGCAGAGGGATAATGCCGCATCCTGTACCGAATTCGCAGACTTTGTCTTTCTGCTTATAGTTAGAAAAATAGGTTAATAGAAACGCATCTGTACCGAATCTGTGTTCCTGAGAGGTACAGACAAAAATATTATCGCCGATTGGTTCTTGTTTAAAGTTCATGGAATTCACCTCCGGACAAAAAGAAGCCGCCGCAGAGGGCAGCTTCTTTCAGAATTTTGATAGATTTACTTACGGGGCAACAGCAACTTCAGATTGCAGAACATAGCCTGTTTCGCCTTCTTTATACTCAATCTGGAACCAGTCGCCTTCATTGGCAAGAATTCTTACAGCGGCACTTGCTTCGAGTGTAGCAACGATATTTTCATCATTTTCGGCAGAAGGCGTACTTCTGACCTTAGTTTCTGCCATAACATTACCTTCACGGACTGCCGGTGTTTCTTCTGACGGTTCTTCCTGCTGTCTGGGGTCAGCATCAATTTCAGTATTCTTTCTGAGCAGAATCCAGTCAAAGACATTGACAACGCCGTCGCTGTTGATATCTGCACCCTTAAACTGTGCCTGTGTGATGGACTTCTTGCCGTGGAGATAAGTGCCGAGTGTATTGAGGTCAACAGCTTCCGGAGCTACGAAACCGCCTTCGCCGTTAATCTTGACTTCGTTCTCCTTGCAGAAGTCCTGAACTGCTGCGGATTCGCTGACGATATTCACATCTTCGGCAACAGTGGGCAGAACGCCTTCACCATAGCCGACAGCATATTTTCCGACTTTTTCAACATTTGCCGGAATGTTGACTTCTGTCATAGAAGAACAGCCTGCAAGTGCATAGTCTTCAATCACGGTCACAGTATCCGGAATGTCGAGTGTTTCGAGGGATTCGCATTTATAGAGTACATGATTGTCCAGTTTTTCCAGACCTTCGGGAAGTTTTATTTCTGTGAGGGAAGTGCATTCCGCAAAACTCCAGATGCCCAGTTCGCTCATAGTGCCTTCAATGACGGCAGATTTCATAGCGGAACAGTTATAGAATGCATAACTGCCGACAGATTTCACGCTTGCGGGAATGGTAACAGATTCCAGAGATTCGCAGTCATAGAATGCATACACTCCAATTTCTTCGATATTGTCCGGAATAGTAATAGATGACAGTTTTCTGCACTTGCAGAACACATATTCACCGATGCTGGTAATACCGGCAGGAATATTGATGTTCTCCAGACTCTCGCAGTTATAGAACACATAATTTCCCATTGTGGTGACGCTGTCCGGAATCACCAGTGTTTTCAGAGAAGTACAGCCATTGAACGCATTTCTTCTGATATTAGTCACAGTTTCCGGAATTGTGACATTTTCCAGGCTGTGACATTCCATAAAGATTTCTACTTCTATTGTAGTCAGACCTTTCGGCAGAACGACACTTTTCAGGAACATGCAGTTTGAAAAAGCACCGCTTTCAATTGTCTCTACCGTATCCGGAATGGTAATTTCCTTTAATCCGGAAATCTGGAATGCATAGGAATTAATTTTTTTCACAGTAGAAGGAATATTGACAGTTTCCAGCGCACTGCACTGATAAGCTACTTTTGTCGGAACAAAAGTAAGACCTTCTTCAAATGTCAGAGTTTTCAGTCTGGTGCATGTCGTGAATATGCTGTCACTCACAGAAGTTACACTTCCGGGAATAGAAGCTTCTGTCAGGGACATACAGCAGGCAAAGGCTTCCTTGCCAATTTTTTTCAATGTATCCGGAAGTTTCAGAGCTTTCAGAGAACTGCAGCATTCAAAAGCGGCTTCTCCGATTGTCTCCACGCCGTTCATGCCGACAATTTCTTCCAGATTTTCACAATGGCAGAATGCATAGGAAGCAATCTTGGAAACGCTTTCCGGAATGGTAACTTTTTTCATTTTGCAGTTCTGGAAAGATTCTGAATAGAGTATTTTTACGGGGAAATCGTTATCACCATCGTTTAAAGTTTCGGGAATCACAACTTCTTCCGCTTCGGGATTGTTATACTTGATAATCTGGACATAGCCTGCCTGCAAATACTGGATGGTAAAGTCACCGACTTCGTAATATTTTTTGAAATCCCAGTTTGACGGCACTGCCTCAACGACAGCCTGTGCAGTCAGCGGTCTGATGATGCCTGTCTGTCCGATAACGGGCGCACTTCCGGCGAATACCAGCACAAATGCCAGCACCCCGGCAGCGATTCTGTTCATTTTCATAGTTAAAAAACCTGCCTCTCTAAAAAAATAGTATTTTTTATTTTTTATAAATTCCGCCCCTCTGCAGAACTTATAAATATTAATATTATTATACAGTATAGAATAACATTTGTCAAGTATTTCGGTAAAAAAAACTAATCATCTTCCAGAATTTTTGGTGCTTCGGCGTTCAGTTCGGCAAGCTTCTGATTTTTCTTCTGAATCCGGAATTCTCTGCTTTCCAGAAAGTTCCGGAAATCGAGAATCAGCATCAGAAAAACCGGGAATACTATCGGCAGAAGCCTGTCGCGGTACAGTTCACTGACGGGTTTCATATTTTCACCAATGCCGGAAAAGTTCTGTTCGGCATAAGCACAGAAATTTTTCAGAACAGTCATACAGGAGACAGTTCCGGCAATCCCGGCGAATGCGGAAATCAGGTTCAAAATATAAAATTTTGGTTTTTTCGCCAGAAAACAGCAAATAACGCCGGACAGAATCAGCCCTGCTCCCAGAAACATCCAGAAGCTGTACACACCGAAAATTTCCGGATAGTGTCCCTGCTTTACATTATAGTGCCATCCGGCGGCAGACATCACTGCCATAAACCCTGGATAAATCAAAGATAAGATAATTAAAAAAATATCCAGACAGATTCTGATGGTTTTTTTCATAAATTTCCCCTTCTGTATTTTATTCACTCTGATAAAACTGCCGTGTCCGGTGATACTAATCCTGTGCATGGCACAGAAAGCGGGTGAATCATGAACATTCACAAATTTATCAGAACCGGAACGGCGGCACTTTCGGCAATTTTATGTGCGCATCCCATGTGCAGCGCGTTCTATTATGCCGGACATCTGCCGGATTCCTACTATGTACGCCACGGCGAAACGCTGGAAGTCTGCCACTGCATTGCAGAGGTACCGGCAAAAACAGTTTCTGCGGCAAAGCTGAAATTATTCGGCATCTTCCCGGTGAAGGAAGTTTCTGTCCAGCCATCGGAAGAAGTCATGCTTGTGCCGTGCGGACAGCCGTTCGGGGTGCGTATGCTGATGGACGGTGTAATGGTGATTGGCTTCGGAGAAGTAGAAGCCCGGACAGGCGGCTGCTGTCCGGCAGCGGCGGCAGGCATTCAGGAAGGCGATATCATCACAGAAATCAATCACGAATCCCTGACTTCCGCACAGGATTTCCGGGAACAGGTTTCAGCCTCTGACGGCAGTCCACTGAATTTGACTATTGAACGCGAAGACGCTTCAATAGAACTGACACTTCAGCCGGAATACTCTCTCTCAGCGAAATGCTGGCAGACAGGCATCTGGGTGCGCGACAGCACCGCCGGAATCGGCACAATGACGTATTATGACCCGTCAGACGGCAGCTTCGGCGGTCTGGGGCATCCCATCTGCGACCCGGACACCGGGGAAATCATTCCGCTCGGCAGCGGCACGGCAGACAGCGTTGTCATCAGCGGAGCCGTCCGCGGACAGCCAGGCATTCCCGGACAGTTACAGGGTTATTTTTCGGCAGAACCGCCTATCGGCACACTGGACAGCAATCAGGAAAGCGGGATTTTCGGACATCTGGAAGAACCTGCCGGCACGTTTCCGGCAGTCCCGATGGCTTTGAAACAGGAAATCACACTTGGAGAAGCCGAAATTCTCACAACCGTACAGGGCAGCGAACCGCGCCCCTACTCTGCAAGAATCACCGCGATTGACTACACCGACGAAACCCAGAATATGATTATCGAAATCACAGACGAAACTCTGCTCGCCTGTACAGGCGGCATTGTTCAGGGCATGAGCGGCAGTCCGATTCTCCAGAACGGAAAATTAATCGGAGCGGTCACGCATGTATTTGTCAGCGACCCTTCCACAGGCTATGCAATTTTTGCGGAAAGCATGTATCATCATGACTGAAAAAGGGCTGCCTTGCGGCAGCCCTTCGTTGAATATGTTGTTTGTTTATCTGTTTTCGTCACTGAAGCCGCTCTCAACGAGTTCTACCAGTGCTTCCACAGCTGCCTGTTCGTCAGCACCATCAGCAATAATGCGGATATCTGTGCCGCCGACAATACCCAGTGACAGAATGCCGAGGAGGCTCTTTGCGTTGACACGGCGTTCTTTCTTTTCAATCCAGATAGAGGACTTAAATTCATTTGCCTTCTGGATGAAGAACGTAGCCGGTCTTGCGTGCAGACCTACCTGATTCTGAACTGTTACATCTTTTACAAACATATCAAACTCTCCCATCTTTGCATATTATTGAAAGCATTGCATTTTTCTCTGCATATAGTTATTATACATGCAAAAACAGATTTCGTCAACTGTTTTTTTGAATATCAAGACAAATTTCGGAAAAATTCTACGCATTGTTAAAATGCAGACCGGAAAGAAGCCTTAGTCTTTGTATATAATCACAAATAGATTTTATAAAGAACTCTGTGAAATATACTGTCTGTATCAGACAAAATTCAACAGAAAATTCTGTGCAGGGTGCAATAAAAAAACAGGATTCCTGTCAGGCAGTGTCAGATTCCGGCAGAAGAAAAAAGCAGGCGAATTTCTGCAAGTTCAGGAGATAATAATTCTGCTGATAATATGGCAGAAATGCAGCAATAATACAATCTGTACAAAAAATTGAAGATTAAACAGGGGTACTTTCGACAAGCTGTGCAAGAGAAGCAACGGCTTCCTGTTCGTCTGCACCGTCAGCGATAATAGAGACTTTATCGCCGTCATGAATCAGCAGGGAAAGCATATCCAGCAGACTTCTGGAATCGGCGCGGTTATCGTCTTTTTCGACCCAGATACGGGACTTGAATTCATAAGCTTTCTGTACAAGCACAGCTGCAACGGGACGGGGCATCAGTCCGACAGCGGCTTTATGGATGGTGACTTCTTTGGTAAACATAACTAAAATCCTACTCCTTCTGAGCATTCTGCTCTTCGAGCCATGCGGCATATAAATCAGGGCGTTTTTCTTTTGTGATTTCTAAGCTTTTCTGATTCCGCCATTGTGAAATTTTCAGATGATGACCGGACAATAATACTTCCGGTACAGATTCGCCGTGCCAGAGTTCCGGACGGGTATACTGCGGATATTCCAGCAAGCCATTGAAATGGCTTTCGTCCTCGAAGCAGACCGCCGCCGGAAGTACACCGCTGCACATACGCGCGACGGCATCCGTGAGGACAAGTGCCGGAAGTTCGCCGCCGGTCAGAACATAATCCCCGATGGAAATTTCCTCGTCTATGATTTCATCCAGCACACGCTGGTCAATGCCTTCATAGTGACCGCACAGGAGAAACAGATTTTCTTTCTGTGATAACTTTATTGTTTTCTGCTGTGTGAGGGTTTCGCCTTTCGGGGAAAGATAGATACTGTGGGGCGGTTTGCCGAGCAGTTCGCAGACGGCAAGCCAGCATCTCCAGACGGGTTCCGCCTGCATGAGCATTCCCATGCCGCCGCCGTAGGGGGTATCGTCCACTCTTCTGTGCTTATCGAGGGTATAATCGCGGATATTATGACAGTGAATCTCTATCGCACCGGATTTTCTTGCTCTGCCGATAATACTTTCGGAAAGTACAGTTTCGCACATTTCCGGAAAGAGGGTAGCAATATCAATCCGCATCTTCAAACAGTCCTTTCAGAGGTCTAATTTTCATCACACCTTCTTCGAGATTTGTCTCGATAATCACATCCGGAATTGCCGGGGCGAGATATTCTCTCTTGTCTTCTTCGCTCCAGATTTGATAGACATCATTTGCACCGGTCTGCATGACATCCCGGAGAATGCCCCAGACTCTGCCGGTATCGGCATCAATCACTTTCAGACCGATTAAATCCTGAATGAAATAGCAGCCTTCTTCGAGTTCGACATCTTCCCTGTCCATGTAGAGAATTTTGCCTTTCATGGCTTCCGCCTGTTCGCGGGTATCGCAGTCCTGCAATTTCATGATAATCAGATTCTGCTGAATTCTGGCGTTTTCCACCTGAACGGAATTTTTTCCGTTTTTGTCTAAATACAATTCCTCAAAAGAACACAAAAACGCCGCATCGTCGCACCAGGGATAAACTTTCACTTCTCCGTGCAGACCATGGACGTTTGTGATTTTGCCGATTTCCAAAAAACGTTTCTGTTTCATAAATATCAATTGCACCTCAGCCGATTTCGACAGCGATGGAATCCATGCCTTTTCTTGACGCGCCGGAACGCATAATCACACGGATTGCCTTGGCAATTCTGCCTTGTTTTCCGATGACTCTGCCCATATCGTCCTCTGCCACGCGCAGATGGAAGACAATCACGCCTTCTTCGTTGGGTTCGTCCTGAGTGATTTCAATCGCGTCTTTATTTTCTACCAGACCGGATACAATTGCATATAATAATTCTTTCATGATAAAAAATCCTTTCTGAATGCCGTTTGTTCCCCGTTTAGCGCAGTCTGTGCAAACGGGGATTCAGGCAATCCAAACAAATTAAAGAATACCTTCTTTTTTGAGAAGATTCTTTACAGTATCAGTCGGCTGTGCGCCCTTCTTCATCCAGTCTTTTGCTTTGTCAGCGTCAATCTTGATAACAGAAGGTTCCTTTGTCGGGTCATAGTAGCCGATTTCATCAATGCTTCTGCCGTCTCTGGGGAAACGGGAGTCAGCAACAACAACACGATAGAAAGGAGCTTTCTTGGCACCCATTCTTCTCAGTCTGATTTTTACTGCCATTTTTTTCACCTCGCATATTCAGAATTAATTATATATTCAAGCAGAAAAATTTCTGCATTGAAAGCTTATTTTTTCGGCTTTTTCGCGCCGGGTGCGGCATCGAAATTCATACCGGCAACGCGGTGTTTCATCTGTCGGAACATGGCTTTCTGATTCTTGCCTTTGTTCGTGAACTGTTTGAGCATTTTCTGCATCTGCTCGAACTGTTTCAGCAGTCTGTTGACATCCTCGACTTTCATGCCGGAGCCTGCGGCAATGCGTCTTTTTCTTGACGGATTGATAATAGAAGGCTTTGCACGTTCTGCCGGAGTCATAGACAGAATAATCGCTTCCAGACGGTCAAACTGTCTATCATCGAGAGCAGATTCATCGACTTTGTCACCGCCGGGCAGCATGGAAACAATACTCTTGAGAGAACCCATTTTCCGGATTTGCTTGAGCTGTTCGAGCAGGTCAGACATATCGAAAGTCTGGTTCTGGAGTTTCTTTGTCATTTTTTCGGCACTGCCGTGGTCAATGACGCTTTCAGCGCGTTCAATCAGCGTGAGAACGTCGCCCATGCCGAGAATACGGGAAGCCATGCGCTTAGGATGGAATCTCTCGAAATCATCGAGTTTTTCGCCCATGCCGATGAATTTAATGGGCTTGCCGGTGACTGCCAGAACGGACAGTGCTGCACCGCCTCTGGTATCGGAATCGAG
>DGUB01000039.1 GCA_002393815.1 Ruminococcus sp. UBA4321
ATCTGAGAAAGAACATCTGCAAGGGCTGTCAGGAGTTTCGGGGCGAGTTCCGTAACAGCATCAGCCGCCTGAAAGAACATTTCCGAAAACGCTGAAAATATCGCAGGCGTATTCTGAACAATAGCAAGCAGCATCTGTCCGAGGACGCTGCCTAAAGCGTTCACAATCACCGGAAGCATGGAAGAAAGCTGTTTTGTTACCCATGAAATCAGTGCTGAAACAGAATTCTGCATTTGTTCTCCTGCATCTTCCACACCGGAAGCGACAGCAAACAAGGCATTGACAAGATTGTTCAGCTCAGGAGCGACATCACTGGTAACAGACTGCACCAGTTTCCGGAGCGGTTCGTTAATGCCTTCATAGATGCTGTTTTTCACAGCATCTAGAGCAGATTCCAGATAGGTCAGGTCGCCTGTCAGATTATCATTCAGAGTCTTTGCCATTTCATCAGCCGCACCCTCACACTGAGAAATTCCAGCTTCGAGCTGACGGACACTTTCTGTTCCGGCATTGAGAACCAGATTCATGCCTTTGATGGAATCCGCTGTGAATACGGCTGACAGAGCGGCGGAGCGTTCAGTTTCGCCCATGCCGTCAACTGCCTTTTCAACGTCTGCCATGATGTCAATCATATCACGGTAATTTCCGTTTGCATCAGAAACAGCGATAGAGGTACCATTGATGGAAATCGCACCGTCCTGCATTCTGTTATTGATGTCACGCATGACAGCGGTCAGAACCGTGCCGGATTCCGCACCTTTCAGACCCTGATTTGCCATTGTGCCGAGCAGAGCCGTGACCGTATCCATCTGCTGACCGGCGGCGTTCATGTTTGCCGCACAGTTCTTGAAGGCTTCTCCGAGCTGTGCAACATTCGTATTGGAATTCGCCTGTGCATAGGCAAGCTTATCGCTGAATTCGGCAGCAGTCAGAGCTTCGCCCGTGTAGTCGCTGACGGATTTCGAGAATGCGGACATATAGTCTGTTACCATATCCGAAGCGGCGGCAAGTTCCATTCCTGACGCTGCTGCCAGACTGAGAACACCGGGCAGAGCGTCAACAGATTTTTCAGCGTCCCAGCCTGCGAGTGCCATGAATCCGAGAGCATCGGCACACTGAGCCATTGTGAACTGTGTGCTTGCACCGAAATCTTCTGCTGCCTGTTTGAGCAGGGCAATATCATCAGCAGTCGCACCGGCGGCAAGCTGCAATGCCGAAACGTTGCTCATGCTGTTTTCAAATGCCTTGCCGGTTTCCATTGCAGAATCGACAACGCCTGAAAGAGATGAAATCGCCTTTTTTCCTAAATCGGCAAGAATATCGCCGAAGGCAATTGTGCTTGCCTTTACTTTGTCCGGCAGTTCTGCGACAGCATCATCAAACCCTGAAGAATTGCCGTTAATATCTATTTCGATACTTCCGTCTGCCACTGTGTTCACCTGCCTTTATCCGAAGAAATCGCCCGTCTGCAAGGCATTTAATTTTTCGTGCGGAATTCTGATTTTCTCCTGAATCTTCCGGATTCGTTTCCGTTCTGCCTTATCTTTGACCGTCGAAAGATTGACTGCCCGGTAGCTCATACGCTGTTTAATCGGCATATCTTCCGGAAGGGCATCGAACAGATTCAGAAACAGATGCCAGTGCATCTCCTGTACTTTCAGCAGGTCTATCTGATAGGCGGACAGAAATGCTGAATAGATATACGCCGCATCATAGCTCCACGACAGAATTTTACTTGTCGATTTTACCGGATTCTGCTTTGAGTTCTGCACGGCTTTTTCGTCCCTGACGGCGAAGGCAATCAGGGCGTTCAGGGCTTCTTCCGCATATTCGAGCGGCGGAATCTCCTTATACCACCGGAACATCAGCAGAATCCTGTTGAACACTATCGAACCCAGAGCGAAAGCTGTATCAGCCTTGATTAGGAATCGTTTCAGAAATTTCTGAAACTGTTTATCCAGATAAGATGTGCTGACATGAATATCCGATTCCGCCATGACGAGCCTTGCAAATTCTGAAGAAATTGCAGCAGGCAAGTCCAGACTGTTGTTATTGTTCGGCGTGCTGTCCTGATGACGGTACATTGTGAGCCATGTTTCAAGGGCAGTCTGCATTTCCGGAGAAACGGGCTTTTCGGCAGTTTTTGACTTTCCGAAAAGTCTTGCAATAAAATCAAAAATTCTCATTATTCTGTCTCCTTTATCCCCAGAAAATCAGGGACATTATGCCGCATAACGGTATGGACAAAATAACGCATATCGTCCATAGCGTGGTCGTTTTCCTTGATGACCTTATCTTCGGCGGCTTTTTCGTCCCAGCAATACAGACCGAATTCACGGATAATATCTTTGCATTCCGGTGAAAAGTGAAGTCTCTGTGCTTTCAGGAGCGTTCCGGTGTTGCGGATTCCGTCAAGCACACTGTTGTTTGCCTTTCTGACGGAGAATTCATCATGCCGTCTGATGCACTCGATAAAGCTTGCCGCTGACGGGTCAACAATAACGCATTCGATTCTGTGAATCAGATTTCCGGCGAGCTTCCGGAGTTCCTTGTAATGTTCTTCATCAGTCCGGGAAAAGCCGCGTTTTCGGGCATCAAAATAGCTTTCCCGGATTCGGTAGGCGTGACCGTCATCTGTCAGATACCACAGCCCCATAGGAGTCGGATTCAGCGTACCGTAATCGACTGAGATATAATATTCGCCGGACGGCAGTTTTTCTGGAATTTCGTGAACGTGTACGGATTTCCGGAACATGGGATAGACAAGTCCGTCTGCCAGAACCCACAGCCCCTTGATATATCTGTCATAGAACACGCCGGAATACATACGTTCATAGCGTTCCTTGACAGACTGTTCCAGAGAATAGTTGTCGTCCATTGTGAAATGCAGATGCAGAGCGTGTTTTTCGTCATGCTTGCAAATCCATTTCAGATAAAACTAGTGCATTGGTGATTCCGGATTGCAGTTGAACCAGAACTTTGAACCGCTGACAGAACATCTTGCCAGAGCCTGTTCCACGAAGGAACGCGGCATCAGAGCGACTTCATCAAAGAGAACTCCTGCAAGTGTCATGCCCTGAATGAGCTGATAACTGGATTCATCTTTTCCGCCGAAAAAATAATAACGGTTCGTATGACCGTTCATTGTGATTTCAGCGAAGTTCTTGCTCTGATTGATTTTGATTTTCGCATTGCCTTCGAGCCATTTCTGCATCGGCGTGACAACGTTTCTTTTTAAGGAATCAATTGTTTTTCCGCAGAA
>DGUB01000042.1 GCA_002393815.1 Ruminococcus sp. UBA4321
GCCGCCCATGCCGGCAGTGATGAAGACCATGTCTGCACCCTTGAGAGCAGCTTCAATTTCTTCAATATTTTCTTCTGCGCTGTGCTGACCGATTTCCGGCTTATTGCCTGCGCCTCTGCCTTTGGTAAGCTTTGCGCCAATCTGGATACGGGTAGCCGCCTTGGAATTTTTCAGAGCCTTGGCATCCGTATTGATTGTCACATATTCGATATCGCTGACATCGGTCGCGTCCACCATGCAGTTGAGTGCATTGCCGCCGCCGCCGCCGACACCAATTACTTTGATATTTACATCGGGTTCAAACGCTTCCTCATAGATGAAGTCTGTCATTTTAGTTCCTCCTACCAGAATCAAAAATTCCGTAAAAAATACTTAGATAATATTATTTTAGCACATCTGAACTGATTTTGCAATAGTTTTTTGACAAAATTTCAAAATTTCCTGAAACATACAACTTTGTCCGCTGTTTTTTGCACGGTTTTCACAAAATCATACATAAAATTTTATTCAAGCTGCTCATACTCTGCCGGAACATCCTCCGGCATCTCTCCGGGAAGTTCCGGATTTCCGGCTGCTTCGCTTTCTGAGAGGGCAGCGGCATCGGCTTCCTGCTGTGCCGCCGCCTTTCTTTCGGCATTTTTTTCGGCATTGAGTACATCTGCCTTATTCCGGAAAGAACACTGGTTTGAACCAATCATTGTCAGATAGCCTTCCTTGTCGGCAGACTGTTTTTCAATCACCTGTTCGGCAAAGCTGATTTTATAATTGATTTCGCTCCAGTTGCCCATATCGAATTCAATTCTGTCATCAAAATTGACGACAATATTATTCAGGTCTGTCATATTGACAGAAACAATCGGCACGGCAAGGGTATTTTCCTGCATTAAGTCCTGAAAGGCAGTCAGAATTTTATCGTGCCGTTCTTCCAGAGCGGAAAGATATCTGCCAGGTGTGGTTTCCTCCGGTTCATAGCCGATAATGCTGACAAGCCCCTGCGCCGGGTCCATGCTGTCCTGAAGAATCTTATTATTCCGGCTGACAATCAGAGTTCCATATTCATAGCTGACGTTGTATGCCGGAACAGCCCGGCTGACATCAATAATCAAAGTGCTGGGAAACTGCCGCTTGATGTCCACATTTTCGGCATTGATGAGTTTTTCTTCGGCTTCGGCTTCCAGCTGGGGAAGATTCAGGCGCATCATGTTGTCACCTTCGGAAACGCCGACTTGTTCGACGATTTCTTCGGCTTCATAGTCCGCATCTCCTGTGACACGGATGGTTCTGACGTTGAAAAATACAGTCGTGGAAAGGGTGATAATAATCGCAAATGCCAGAATCACAACCAAAAATACATACAGCGACTGTCCTCTTTTGCGGCGGCGGATTCTCTTGGAATTGGAGCCGTGTGCCATATTCATTTTTTCTATGTCTCTCAAGAGTACTCACTTCCTGTAACGTAAAATCATCTTAAATTCTTCTGATATCTGCGCCGAGACTGCGGAGCAGAAGTTCCGGGCTGTCATATCCTCTGTCGATATGGGAAAGTTCTGTCAGAACAGTTTCGCCCTGCGCGCCGAGTCCGGCAACCAGCAGAGCCGCACCGCCGCGGAGGTCAGTTGCGCTGACAGGTGCGCCGTGCAGCTGCTTCACCCCGTGAATCACCGCCGCATGACCTGTGACCTGAATATCCGCACCCATTCTGACAAGGGCATCCACATGCCGGAAACGGTTTTCAAAAATTGTTTCTTCTATCACGGAAGTCCCGTTTGCCTTGCAGAGAACTGCCATGACAATCGCCTGTGCATCGGTCGGAAATCCCGGATAAGGCATGGTTTTCAGAAAACGCACCGCCCGGAGCGGTTTTCCGGCAGAAAAACAGATAGTATTTTCTGTATGACTGCATGAACAGTTCATTTGTTCAAAGACATCCAGAATCCCTTCCAGACTGACGGTATCTGCCTGTAACAGCCGTATCGTTCCGCCTGCCGATGCCGCAGCAGCAAGCCATGTAGCTGTGACAATCCGGTCAGGCATAATCCGGTATGTACAGCCGGTGAGTTTCTTCACGCCCTGAATGACAATTGTACTGCTGCCTTCGCCGCGGAGGTTTGCGCCGCAGGTTCTGAGATACTGTGCCAAATCGACGATTTCGGGTTCTCTGGCAGCGTTGGTGATGACGGTTTCCCCTCTGGCAAGCACCGCCGCAAGCATAATATTTTCCGTTGCGCCGACGGACGGAAACTGTAAATGAATCTTAGCCCCGTGCAGACCGTTCGGCGTGGTGCATGTCAGAATGCCGCTTTCTTCCTGAATTTTCACGCCCATTTTCTGAAATGCCTGCAAATGCAAATCAATCGGACGGGGACCCAGTTCGCATCCGCCCGGATAGCCGAGTATACAAGTTCCGGTTCTGCCGAGCATCGCGCCCAGAAAAATAATCGAAGAACGCATTTCCTGCATCAGTGATTCCGGAATTTCGGAATTTCGGACAGTATCTGCTTTGATGCTGACTGTATGATTCTGCATCCGGCACTGACAGCCGGCACTTGTCAGAATCTGACAGGCGGCATAAACGTCTGATAATTCCGGACAGTTTTCGAGAATATTTTCGCCCTCACAGAGCATTGCGGCTGACAGAATCGGCAGTGCGCTGTTTTTTGCGCCCTGTACTGTGATGTCACCTTCCAGCCGCTTTCCTCCGTGTATCACAAATTTCTGCATAACTGACACTCCTTTCATTCTGCATAGTATGTAAAAAGTGTCAGATTTGTGAGAAATTATTTGCTTTTCCGGATAAGGTTTTCAATCACGCCCCAGATTCTGTCTTCGGTATCGCGGACAGCCAAAGCAGCGGCATTTTTCGCCATATTCTGGAGCTTGTCAGGATTGCGGTATAATTTATCGACTTCGGCAATCATTTTCTCATTGGTGATATTCTTCTGTTCGATGACGACAGCCGCCCCGGCATTGCCGAGTACCATCGCATTATGATACTGATGATTTCCGGCGACAATCGGGGACGGAATCAGAATCGACGGTTTGCCGAGCATTTCGAGTTCCGCGAGGGCGTTCGCACCGGAGCGGCAGACAACCAAATCCGCTGCCGCCATACAGGTATCCATATCATTGATATATTCTGTAATGCGGATTCTCTTGTTTTTCAGGGGAACGCCGTATTCTTTCATTTTCGCCGGGAAGGTGTCTTTTCCCATGCCGCCGTAACCGTGAATATGATTGATTTTCAGTTTTTCGGAAACGTGCCAGCGGAAAACTTCTGCCATCGTATCATTGATAGCCCCTGCACCGAGACTTCCGCCGAATGACAGAATACAGAAATCATCATTGAAGCCAAGCTCTGCTCTTGCCTGAGATTTGGTTTTCTTCGTGAGTTCGGCGCGGACGGGCAGTCCGGTGACAGTATACTGAATGCCTTCTTCAAAATATTTGAGCGCATCTTCCACGGTCAGCATCACGTGGTCAACTTCTTTGGCGAGGAGTTTGTTTGTCACACCCGGATAGGCGTTCTGCTCATGAATCGCGGACGGAATGCCCATTTTCGCTGCCATGCGGATAACGGGTCCAGCCACATAGCCGCCTGTTCCGATGGCAATATCCGGCTGAAATTCCTGAATTATCTGCTTTGCTCTGTGACCGGAGCCGGCGAGATAATACAGAGCCTTGATATTTCTGCCGATATTTTCGAGAGAAATTTTTCTCTGGAATCCGGCGACTTTGATAAATTCGATTCTGTAGCCAGCCTGCGGAATGAGCTTTGCTTCCATGCCGTTGGGCGTTCCGGCGAACAGAAATTCTGCATCCGGAACATGTTCCTTAATAATTCCGGCAATCGCCAAAGCCGGGTTGATATGTCCGCCCGTGCCGCCTCCTGCAAGTAATACTTTCATAAATACTAATCCTTTCAAAATATAATTTTTGTCTATAAGTAAAGGTCTTTCTGTCCGAACTCACAGTGCTGATATTTATAGTCCATGAATCTTATCTGCAATTCATGATTTCCCTGCTGATTGGCTTCCATAATGAGAGTATCAATATATTTTTTCACCAGTTCCGGAAAGTCGCGGATAAAACTCTGCATCAGATTTTCATCACTGAGCCGGACAAACACCGGAATCATCTCCGGAAAATGTTTCCGGAGATATTTTTCTGCTCCGGCTTCATCTATGTGATACAGATAAATCTGAAACAGCAAATCGTGCCGGACTTCCGGCAGAAGCATATTATCTGTATTTTCGTCCTGATATTTTTTAAAATCCACAAAAAATGACGGAAAAGAGACTCCTGCATTTTTATCAGGAAACGTAAAAAATATTTTTTCATGAGAAACAAAAAGCGGTACGCGTTTCAGATGCGGACATTCTGCAAAAGCTTCAAAGGAAATATCTCTCACTGTTTCCGGAATTCTGATTTTTTGCAGATTGGTACAGCCCTTGAAAGCCTCCTGACCGATATATTTCAGACCGTCCGG
>DGUB01000140.1:0-20252 GCA_002393815.1 Ruminococcus sp. UBA4321
CGATTTCCTCATCTGTCAGACCTAACGCACGGAACATTTTTTCCTGCAATTCGTAGTCCGTGATTCTCATAGAACCGGAACTTAATTCGATACCGTTCAGAACCAAGTCATACGCCTTAGCCGTCACCTTTCCGGGGTCGGATTCCAGATACTGCATACAGGATTCTTCCGGCATTGTGAACGGATGATGCATGGCAAGCCATGTCTGAGAATCTTCATCCCACTCGAAGAACGGGAATTCTGTAATCCACAGGAAATTCAGCTTGTCTTCCGGAATGATGTCCAGTTTCTTAGCCACTTCCAGACGGAGTGCGCCGAGTGTCGGCAGAACGATGCGGTTCTTATCAGCAACGAATAAGGCAACGTCACCCTGTTCACAGCCGATTGTGTTCAGAATATTCTGCATCTGTTCTTCTGTAAAGAACTTCGAGAACGCACAGGTCGGCTTTTCGTCTGCCCATCTGATAAAGGCAAGACCTTTCGCGCCGATACCCTTGACGAATTCCGTCAGTTTGTCGATTTCTTTTCTGGAAAGGATTTTTGCAGAATTTTTCGCTACGATACAGCGGACGCTTCCGCCGTTCTTGACTGCGCCGGAAAATACGCCGAAATCAGAATCTTTCACTAATTCGGAAATATCCTGTAATTCCATACCGAATCTTGTATCCGGCTTGTCAGAACCGTAACGGTTCATTGCTTCTGCATAGGACAGACGCGGCAGAGGCAGAGTTACTTCCTGACCGAGTACATCTTTGATTAACTTTTCGACAAAGCCTTCTGTCAGTTTCAGAATGTCTTCCACATCCATGAAAGACATTTCGAGGTCAATCTGTGTGAATTCCGGCTGACGGTCAGCACGGAGGTCTTCATCACGGAAACATCTTGCAATCTGAATATATCGTTCCATGCCGGCAACCATCAGCAGCTGCTTGTAAATCTGCGGCGACTGCGGAAGCGCATAGAATTCACCCGGATGCACTCTGGAAGGAATCAGATAGTCTCTTGCACCTTCGGGAGTGGATTTCATCATCATGGGCGTTTCGATTTCGATAAAATCATTGGCATAGAAATATTCACGCGCACACTTTGCGATTTTATGACGCATGATAAGATTTTTCTGGAGAGAAGGTCTTCTCAGGTCTAAATAGCGATATTTCAGACGCTGTTCTTCGCTGGCGTTGGTATCGTCCATAATTACGAACGGTACAGGTTCTGCCTTCGCAAGAATCCGGATTTCCTCGGCAATAATTTCAATGTTGCCGGTTTTCATCTCCGGATTGATATCCTGACGGGTCACGGAAACGCCCTTGACAAGAAGCACATACTCATTCTTGCAGGATGCGGCTTTCTCGAAGATAGCGCGGTCGGTTTCGTCATTGAAGACAAGCTGGACTTCTCCGCTTCTGTCTCTTAATACGATAAAGATAACTTTATTTTTATTTCTGATATACTGCACAAAACCGCCAACAACGACATGCATACCGGGTTCTGTGACATCTCCGCAGCCGTGAGTACGGCGCAGAGTTCCCATAGATTCAGCCATAGTAACTACTCCTTATTATTTATTTTTTTAATTTCCGGTTCATAGCAGGAAATCACATCAATGATATGATTCTGACAGTAAACGCCGTAATGTTTCCAGCTTCCGGGGTATGGCGTTCCGTCTGACAGAATCTGACAGTCCGTCAGAACCGGCAGAGCATCCAGAAGCCGGGATTTCTCGAAAATAATAAAATATGTTCCCTTCCGGATTTCGTAATCATCCCATGAAGTATAGGATTCATTTCTTGTCTGATACAGAATATACCCCTCGAATAAGATTTCGTAAGTCTGATTTTCATCCGGACAGATGGGACGGCTTTTCCGGAGAAGTTCTCCGAGTGCCGGAATTCCCATATCATCGGCATTTTCGCCTGTTTCGCCGGTATAAGATAACGAAACGACAAGTTTCAAGCCATTTTCATATTCTTCAGACAGAGAAATCAGAAACGGTCCTTGTCCAGAATCTTCCTGACCGAAGGCAATCAAACGATTTCTCCTGCCAGTCTGTCAGCGATTTCGATATCGGAGAAAGATTCGGCAAACGTATCATCTAATTTAATCGAAATCTTTTCGCCGGATTTCATATTTTTCAGAACCGCTTCGCCCTGTTCGAGTTCGTTATCACCGATAACGACAGTAAACCGGGCATTGATTTTATCGGCATATTTCATCTGTGCGCGGAGACTTCTGCCCATCACATCAGTCTGAGCCGAAATGCCGTCTTTCCGCAGCTGTGCAGTCAGCTGCATTGCTTTCAGTTCAGCTGCTTCACCCATCGGGACGAAATACACATCACAGGGCTTGTTCTCGGAAAGTGAAATTCCCTGACTTTTCAGCACCAGAAGCAGACGCTCCAGACCCATTCCAAAGCCAAGTGCCGGGGTCGGCTGACCGCCAAGCTGTTCAATCAAGCCGTCATAGCGTCCGCCGCCGCAGACAGTTCCCTGTGCGCCGATTTCAGTCGTGACAAATTCAAAGACTGTCTTTGTATAGTAATCCAGTCCGCGGACGATTCTGGGGTCTACGGTATAGGCGATTCCCAGAGCATCCAGACTGGATTTTAATTTCTCGAAATGTGTCTTGCAGTCATCGCAGAGATAATCCAGAATCAGGGGCGCATCCTTTGCGATTTCCTTACAGGATTCGACTTTGCAGTCGAGCAGGCGCATCGGATTTTTTTCAAGGCGTTCCTGACATGTTCCGCAGAGACATTCACGCGAGCCGGAAAAATAGTCTTTCAGAGCCTTGTGATAATTCTTCCGGCAGTTCGGACAGCCGATAGAATTGATATGCAGTTCGATATTTTTCAGCCCAATCTGGTCAAGAATCTGCTTTGCCAGACTGATGACTTCGGCATCTGCGGACGGCAGGGCAGAACCTGCCATTTCCACGCCGAACTGGTGAAATTCTCTCAGTCTGCCTGCCTGCGGACGTTCATGCCGGAAACAGGACAGAATATAATATACCCTCTGCGGAAGTGCTTCATTCAGCAGACCATTCTGAAGCATCGCGCGGATAGTCCCTGCTGTGCCTTCCGGACGGAGCGTGAAAGAAGATTCCTTTGCAGTGACCGTATACATTTCTTTCTGTACGACATCAGTCGTTTCCCCTACGCCGCGGCTGAACAGTTCTGTCTGTTCAAACGTCGGAATCCGGATTTCCTGAAATCCGAACGCACCGGCAGTATTCCGGAGAAATTCTTCCAGCTTCTGCCAGTCCCGGCTTGCAGAAGGCAGAATATCTTCCGTGCCGTTGGGACGCTTTAATATACTCATAAATCTTTTTCCTCCATTATTTTTTCATGATAAGATAAATATGAAAAAGGTCTGCTGAACCTGCTGTCAGGTAGTTTCAGCAGACCTGATTCCTGTCATTCTGCGCTTTCTAAAGAGACGGATTGCCGATTTCGCGCCAATCCAAATCTCCTCTCTCCAATGCCATGATTAATGCCTCTGCCGTTGCGATATTGGTAGCCAGCGGAACGTTATGCACATCGCACAGCCGCAGCAGCGTCATATCATTCGGGTCAGGGGACTTGAGATTCGGGTCACGGAAGAACAGCAGCACATCCACCTCGTTGCAGGCGATTTTTGCAGCAATCTGTTCGCCGCCTCCCTGCGAGCCGCTGAAATACTTCTGAATCGGAAGCCCGGTCGCCTCCCCTACTACTTTTCCGGTTGTCCCGGTTGCACAAAGATGATACCGGGAAAGAATTCCGCAGTATGCAATGCAGAACTGCACCATCAGTTCTTTCTTGGCATCATGAGCAATCAAGGCAATTGTCATAGTTCTCATTCCTTTCCACCGCAGTGCGCGGTTCTCTTATTTGATTACAAGCGGCACAGGCTGACCAGTCAGCCGCTTGGAGATGGCATCAAATGCTTCCAGGCTAGGTGCTTCCACTGGAAGCTTCATGCCTTTTCCGGTTGCTTCTTTCAGCATGATATCATCCGGAATCACGCCCAGAAGCTGAATCCCTACCGCATCAATAATTTCGTCGAGATTCTGAATCATCTTGCTTCTGATGACTTCTTCACTGACTTTGTTGATAATCAGACGCTGACGCTTGTTGCCTCTCTGATAGAATTCGTCAGACATCATTGTCGCGTCACGAATGCAGATAGGGTCAGGGGTCGTCACGACAAGAATCAGATTTGCCTGTTCGACGATATCAAACACATGCGAACTGATACCTGCGCCGGTATCGATGATAATAAAATCATAGTATTTCCGGACACCGCGGCAGATATTCACGACCTGTTCTGCTGTCACAGTCATAAACGGGTCTTTTGGGGCGCAGAGGATTTCCAGATTGCTGACACCCGGCACACGGGCAACGGCATCCAGCACCTGCATATTATTTTTCAGGACATTGCCCAAATCATACTTGACAGAACCTTCCATGCCGAACATAATGTCCAGACAGCGCAGACCAAAGTCCAGTTCAATAATCAAAGTACGGTTTCCCTGTTTTGCGAGTGTATAGCCAATACCATAGCTGATGGAAGATTTTCCTGTACCGCCTTTTCCTGATGTGATGGCAATCAGTTTGGGTTCATTAGCCATGTATCCAACTCCTTTCCGGACGCAGATTCAAAAAAGCATTCCTGTTTGTACAACATACCTACTATTAATTATATCACAAATATCAGATTTGTCAAATTTATTTACAGGGTTTCCGGAAATTTTGTGAAACTTATTAAAATTCAACGTATAAAAATTATGAATCTTCACGAATTTTTTCAGTTTCTTCTGTCTCTGTTTCGGCTGTTGTGTCAATGCCTTCTATGCCGTAAATTTTTTCATACAGTTTCATGATGGAACGAATCATATATTTTGAGTTTTCGCCGCCCTCTACCACGCCGGCAAAGGCAATTTCCGGATTGTCTGCCGGGGCATAGCCGATAAAGACAGAATCCTGATAGTGACTGTCTGACTGCGGTGTACCTGTCTTGATGGCGACATCATAGCCGAGATTCTGAAGCGAATACTTCGCCGGAAAATTGTTAGTTGATGCCATAATCATGCCCTTTTCGATATTTTTATAAACATCATCTTCATACAGCGTGATTCTGGCAGCGACAGTGGGCTTTGTTGTTTTCAGGCATTTTTTCTGACTGTAGTCCCAGATGCTGCCTACCAGATACGGCTCATAGCGGACTCCCTCATTCGCGATGGTATTCGCCACACAGGCAAGCTGGAGCGGTGTCACCATGGTTTCGCCGTTGCCGATGCCTGCCTGCAATACCTGTCCGGCTGTCCAGTCCAGACCGAGTTCCTGATATTTTTCAGGCGTTGCCATATATCCGGCAGAATCTCTGGTTTCGATGCCGGTATTCTGCCCGATGCCGTATAACGCCGCATATTCTGAAATTTTGTCAATATTCAGCAGACGGGAAAGTTCATAGAAATACGAGTTGCAGGAAACCATCAGCGCACGGGCAACCGCAATATTATTATGCCGCCCGGTACAGCTGTAAGTCATGTCATAATATTCATATGTTCTGGCACAGTAAAAAGTCGTATCTCCTGTGACAATGCCTTCATTCAGCCCGGCAGTGGCAGTAATCGTCTTGAACGTCGAGCCGGGACGGTACAAACCAAGCGTTGCCCGGTTATAAAGCGGATTTTCCGGCGCGTTCAGAAGTTCTTCATAATCTTCGGAATAGCTTTTCAAATTATAAGTCGGGGCAGTGGCTTCGCCCAGTACTGCACCGGTTTTCGCATCCAGAACGACAAGCGCACCGCTGTTGATTTCGTTGCCGTCCTCATCGGTATAGCCCTCCGATTCTTCCAGAAACTCTTCCAGAATTTTCTGCAAGCCTTTCTGAAACTTGCTGTTGACGGTCAGCTGAACGGTATTTCCGGCAGTGACAGGCGTGGTAATCTTGTCAGAAATGATTTCTCCGGCTTCAAATGTGATAGTTCTCGTACCAGATTCGCCCTGCAATTCCGATTCCATTGCCCTTTCAATACCGCTGACTCCGACAACTGCATCCAGTGAATACCCTTTCGCAAGATATTCCTCTGCATTTTCGGCGTAGATAGGTCCCGTTGTACCGATTTCATGCGGAAGCACGTCTCCGGCTTCTATCCGGCGTTCCGGTATCTGCTGAATCACAACGCCCTGTAATTTCAGAGAAAGCTGTGAAATCTCCGTTACCAGATTCATAGGCAGTTCTTCAGCAACCTGAAACTGATTTGATACCGAAAACTCTGCCTGTGCCATGGCATACCGCAGACCGGCAATCATGCGTTTCTGACGCGGCGTATAATTCTCATCAATCTGATACGTCTCACAGAGAATCTGCACACAGTTATCCGCCGTTGCATAGTGATTCACGCCGATGATATTTTTCATATAGTTCAGTTCAGTTTCACTGGCATCCATCCGGAAGCGATAAGGCGCATTCATGGAAATCGGAAGCGTATCCGCCCACTGCATTTTGGCTTCGGAAAGAATCTGCACCAGTTCCAGCAGAATCTGATTGGCTTTCTGGTCATCTGCCGGGAACAGTGCCTTATCAATCATCACCGCATAAGTCACATGATTTCCGACAAGCACAGTTCCTTCAGAATCTATAATTTCCCCTCTGGTAGGGGCAATGCTCTGCGTATAGCTGCTCTGTGCAGATGTTTCTCGCCGATATTCCTGCGGTGCGACAACCTGAATTTTCATCAGCCTGAGCGCACAGAAACAGGTACTTGCCAGCACTATCGCCACAGACAGCCCCAGTTTGACATAATCCGGAACGGTTTTTATCATAAATTCCAACACCTTGCATTCCAAAAATCAGCTTATTCCTGCCAGTCGGCGACAATCGTCTTTTCCAGATGATTGATGCGGCGGCTGCCGCAGGATTCCGCGATTTTCTTAATCAGAAAATAAAAAATCACTGAAGATGCGACTGTCATCAGACAGCTCGGAACTATCAGCTTCTGCCATATCAGAAATACATCTTCATGTCCCCAGACAGCGTAATACAGCACATAATCCAGTCCCCCCTGCACGAACGTGCAGACAGCTGTCAGAAACAGCATGTTCAGCAGTTTCTGCCGCAGAATATAACGATACAGCAGCGAAACCAGCACACAGCATATCACCAGAATCATGGCATTAAACCCCGGCAGCTTGCCGCATGACAAATCCAGAAGCAGTCCGCAGACTGCTCCCATGGTCATCGCCTGCAATTCACCCGTATGCGACGCGATACACAGCGAAACCGGTATCAGCAGCAGCGGCTTGACATAACTCCCGGAAGTCTCTGCCAGATAACAAAGCAGAATCAGCACCGCAAACAGCACCCATTGCAGAACCTGCAATAACAAGTGATTCGATTTCTGAATTTTACTGCTGTACATCGCTGTTCTCTGCCTTTCCGCTGAAATCTGTAATCACCACAACCAGACTTAAATTTTTCATATCTGATGCCGGTTCGACTGCCGCATATGCCGTCAGCCCGGTATCATCCATGGCAACTTCTTTCACATAGCCGATGACATATCCTGCCGGAAACAAGCCGTTTTCTCCGGTTGTCAGAATCACTCTGTCTTTTTTCAGATTTGTATTCTTATTCAGATACTGGAGCTTGCACCTGCCATTGAGTGCCATGGAAACGCTTCCTGTCAGAACGCCGCGTTCTCCGGAAGCCCTTGTTCCTGCCGAAACAGAAAGTTCCGGTGACAGAATTGTTGTCACCGTGGCAGTATGCACACCCAGTTCCGTAATCACGCCAACAAGCCCCATATCACTCACAACAGGGTCATATAAACTGATACCGTCATCCGAACCGCCGTCAATTGTAAATCCGCAGAAAGGGTCATTCGTCAGATAACCCGTGACATCAAACGGCGCAGTCATAGAATAATCTTCGTGCTTTTCCTTGATACCAATAAATGCCTGTAAGCGTTCCAGTTCTTCTTTTGTCGCTTCATAGTCGGCAAGTTCCGTATGCAGTGCGTTGATTTCCTCGCGCAGTGCGCGGTTTTCTTCGTAATAATCTTCGGCTTTCCGGTATAAGTCCAGACCGTATTCCACGCGCTGTGAAATCGCACTGGATGCTCTCTGAAACGGCGCGGCAATCGTCTTGAAAATCCCTATGCTGCTGATAGTATATCCGCCGACAAATACGGCATACAGCATCAGACCAATCAGTAAGGCAAGTACCCAGAGAACAATTTTGCATTTTCTGCTTTTCAGAAAATTCAGCATTACAATTCTCCTTTTCTGTTATTTCTCATAATATTTCAGATACTCGACAAGGGTATCCTGATACTTGTCCATATTTTCCATGACTTTTCCGGCACCTTCGGCGACGCAGTCAAGCGGATATTCGGCGATATATACCGGAATCCCGGTTTCCCGGCTGATAAGCTTGTCCAGACCGCGCAGCAGTGCGCCGCCGCCTGCCAGTGTAATGCCCTGTTCGATAATATCCGCAGACAGTTCCGGGGGCGTTTCTTCGAGCGTATTCTTGACCGCATCCAGCACACGGGAAAGCGGTTCTACCATTGCATCCCGGATTTCGGCGGAAGAGACTGTCACATTCTCCGGCAGACCGTTGAGCAGATTTCTGCCCTTGATTTCCATCGAATCTTCATTTTCGCTCGGAAATGCCGAGCCGATAGTCAGCTTGACATTTTCGGCAGTGCGCTCGCCGATTAATAAATTATATTTCTTCTTGACATAGTTCATAATTGCAGCATCGAACGCATCTCCGGCACACTTGACAGACCGGGAAGCCACGATTCCGCCCATGGAAATCACAGCGACTTCGCTCGTGCCGCCGCCGATATCTACAATCATACTTCCGGTTGGCTCGGTAGTCGGCAGACCCGCACCGATAGCCGCTGCCATCGGTTCTTCAATGATAAATACCTGCCTTACACCTGCACTTTCCGTGACTTCGCGGACAGCATTTCTTTCAACAGGAGTTACGCCCGACGGAATGCAGATTGTCACCCTGGCTTTTGCGAACATGTAACCTTTCAGAGCTTTCCGGATAAACTCCTGTAACATTGTCACAGTCAAATCAAAATCTGCAATGACTCCCTCCCGGAGCGGTCTGACTGCTACAATCGAACCTGGTGTTCTTCCGATAATCTGTTTTGCATCCTTGCCGACATAACGTGCTTTTTCGGTTCTGGTATTGACGGCGACAACAGACGGTTCCCGGAGAACAATTCCTTTTCCGCGCATGTACACCAGTGTATTTGCCGTTCCCAAATCAATGCCGATATCTTTCGTAAACATGTTTCCTTCTCCTTTTGTTCCAAAAAATCTATCTCTCTATTTATTATAACATGACTTTCAGCAGAAAACAAGCTTTTTCCGGATTTTTTTTATGTATCCGGACAAGATTTTCTCACAGACCCAGTGCGCCTTTCAGTTTGGGATAACATGTCAGCCCCACGATAATCATCAGAATTTCCGATGCACACACATGAATCTGAAATCCGAGCGTGATTTGAAAAATTTTCAGATTCAGCGTAAATGCCGGAATTCCGACATCAAAAACTTCTCCCAGCCATCTGATACTGGAAACGCCTTTTGAAAAATCGCCAATCAGACTGCCAACCACTACCGAAGCAAGCAGGATGGCAAACATCAGAAGTCCTTGTTTCATTGCAGATTCTCCTTTTATGATTCAAATTTATTTGATACCGCTCGAACCGAAACTGGACACACCGCGTTCGGTTTCGTCAAGCGTTTCTGTTTCCAGAATTTCCGGAAACGGTACAGGCATCAGCACTGCCTGTGCAATTCTCATGCCGTGTTCTACCGCGAAATCCTGCTGACTGATATTATGCAGAGGCACTTTCCATTCTCCGCGGTAATCGCTGTCTACCACGCCGACAGCATTCGCGAGGGTAATACCATCTCTGGAAGCCAGTCCCGAACGCGGAAAAATCAGAATCACCGTTCCGGAGTCAGAAGGCTGACAGGCAATCCCCAGCGGAATCATCACCGTTTCGCCGGGACGGATGGTTACAGGCGCATCCAGACAGGCATATAAATCCGCACCGGCACTCTGTGCAGTGGCGCGTGTCGGCAGAATGGCATGTTCTTTCAGCTTCTTGAAATATAACTGCATCAGTGCAGCCCTCCCTTAAAATACAATCCGTTTGTATGCGATTCCGGAACGTTTCCGGAATGCGTTTCATAATCATGCAGAATTCCGGCTATCTGTTCCGGCGTTTCGTCCGTAAAATAAAAATCATGATAATCCGCCGCGGAAAAATTCTGCTGTTTTCCGGCAAGCCAGAGAATTTCAGAATTCAGCATTTCGATACAGTCCTGTTCCTGACTGCATAACAGCGGAAATCTTCTCCCGGTGCGGTCGGTCAGAAAACAGTCATGACGATGACAGCCGTCCTGTGACTTTATCGGGCAGACCCGGAACAGCATCATCGGCAGTCTGCCGTAAAGAAACACCCCGGAAACTACTTTTCCGGCAAGGGCATTCAAACTTTTCGCGGATAACTCATAAGAAAGCATCACATCCGACAAGCCCTGCTCCAGAAGAGATACCGCCGTGACAGCATTCGTACAGTTCAGACCGAATCCGCCGTGAAGCGTAAAACCAATTTTTCTGCCGATTCTGATATCTGCCGGATTATGACATACCAGATGCCGCCAGCCGTTGTGATATAATTGTTCCAGAACCTGAATATATTTCTTCTCGTTCCGGATAATCCGGGGGGCTTCGGCATAATCCGACAATTCCGGCTCGCACTGTAAGGCAAGATGCACCGGCACACAGACGATTTCACCGGAAAGATTCTGCTTCTGTGACAGATGCCGGATATGCAGTCTTCTTGTCACACCGGAATATTTTTTCTCCGGCAGTACCGGAAGCGCATCCGAATGCATTTCATAAACCGGTGTATTCTTCCGGATTCGTGCCTGATTCAGCAGTTCCACTGCATTTCTTCTCAGCGCATTGCACTGTGAAGCCGACAGTATTAAATCATCCGGATTCTGTAACTCCACATTCCGGCAGGAATAGACAGTATCTCCTAATTTCTGCATACTCTTCCGAAGCGTTTCGGCAGTCAGCGGAGATTTCAGAGCCGCTTCCGGAATTTCCCCGGAAACTGTCACCTGATTCCCGTCCGTATCTGATACAGTCAGCAGAGCCGCTTTTCCAGCGTTCAGCTTCATCAGAAAATCCACTTCTGAAACTGTTCTTTCTTTCTGATAACTCGCCTGAATGTCTTTAAAGACTTTCTGCCCGGCGAGTACGTCCTCTTTCCGGCGGAATCCGAACATATTCTTTCTTTTTCCCGTGAAATAGCCGTCTGTAAAGCCGCTCCGCGAAAATGCCGCCTGTAAGGTTTCCATGTCCGGCTGTTCGCCGTTGAGTGCCATCCGCAGAGCCGTCACCGCCGCGGCAACATATTCCGGACGTTTCATTCTGCCTTCAATCTTGAACGAATCCACGCCCATTTCTTTCAGTTCCTGTACATGGCTGACAAGGCTTAAATCTTTCAGGGAGAGTGCCGCCGGATTCGCCCCGGACGGCGTTTTCCACGGCAGACGACATGCCTGTGCGCACTGTCCGCGGTTGGCACTTCTTCCGCCGACTACCGACGAAAAACTGCACTGTCCGGAAACTGACATGCAGAGCGCACCATGCACAAAAACTTCTGTTTCGACAGGAAGCGCACACAAAGCTTTCAAATCCTGACAGGACATTTCACGCGCTGCTACAACACGGCAGCATCCGAGTTCTTTCGCCTGCAATGCGCCCTCCGGGGTGTGAATGCTCATCTGTGTGGAAGCATGAAGCGGCATTTCCGGAATTATCGTCCGGATAAGTTTCAGAACACCTGCATCCTGTACGATACAGGCATCAATACCGCATTCCGCGGCTTTCTGTATGAATTCCCAGAATGCCGGAATTTCGCTGTCTGTCAGAAGCGTATTCACGGCAAGATGTAATTTCGCCTGATATAAATGACAGAGTTCCGCTGCCTGTCTGAGTTCCGGCAAATCGAAATTGACAGCACTGCTCCGCGCTGAATAGGCTTTCGCGCCGACATAGACGGCATCTGCACCGCACCGGAGCGCAGCAGTCAGCGTTTCCATGCTTCCGGCAGGGGCTAAAATTTCAGGATTTGCCATTTTGAATGCTTTCCGCAAGCTTCTTGAGCCGGATGGAATTTTCAAGCTGTTCTATCTTCGCGCGCATGACTTCCATTTCTTTCAGCGCGGCATCGCGTTCCATACGGGCGCGTCCGGCTTCATCAACATAAGTTTTTGTCTGGTCGGAAATTTCGGCAAGACGCTGATTCGCTTTATTGAGGTCATCCAGCGCAGACAGTGCTGCCATAATTGCCGCATTATACTGTGATACACCGAGTTTATCCATAGAATCTGTAATTTTCGTTTCGAGCGTTCTTGCCAGTCCGTAAACATAATTCGGGGCTTCGGCAGTCTGCATGACATAATCTTTTCCGCAGATTACCACTTTGACTTTGTTCATCATAAAAATTCATCTCCTGTTCGTTCAGAAATGCCGTATCATGGAAATGACGCTTCCCACGGCGGAACCGCCGGAAGGCACTTCCCCGGCAGTGATTTCGGGAATGCCATTTTCATTCAGGAATACTGTGATTTTGTTTTCCTGTATTGTTTCAGAATATTCTGCAATGAGCAAATCTCCGTTCCGGAGTCCGAGTTCCGGACTATCCTGATTCAGATAAAATCCAAAAATTTTGTTTCCGGATTCCGGAAGCGGAGAAACACAGGACTGTATATTTTCCTCATCCAGCAGAGAAGTTTCCGGCTTTACCTGTGCAATGACGGGAATGCCTTCCGGACAGGAATCAGAAATGAAAATCGCCCTTTTCTTGGTAGAATCCATTGTTAAAACACCGTTCTCCTGCATCTGATGCAGATAGCGGTGAATTGTCGAAGTAGACCGGAATCCTGTTCCGGCGGCAATTTCGCGGACAGACGGTGCAATTCCGTTCTGCCGGATATAGTCCTGAATAAATTTCAGCATTTCATCTGCTTTCTGCTGTCTCATACCTGTTTCTCCTTCAATCTTTCCAGAATCATCTTAGCGACTTTGTTGATGTCGCCGCAGCCCATTGTCAGAACCAAATCGCCCGGCTGTACATGGCTGACAACATAATTGCAGACATCTTCAAAATTCTGATATTTGCGTTCGTCTGTATATTCGGCGGATTCGTCCTGCGGAAACCAGACTGTCCGGTCTTTGTCCATGATTTCGGCAAGATTCCGGGTATAGATATTCCAGGTATTTTTCTCGCGTGAACCCATGATATCCGTCAGAACGGCAATATCCGCAATGCTGAGGGCTTCGGCAAATTCTTCCAGATGCTGAACCGTTCTGGAGAATGTGAACGGCTGGAACACTGCCCAGACACGCTTATACGGCATTTCCTTCGCGGCTTTCAGAGTAGCAGTCAGTTCAGTGGGATGGTGTGCATAATCGTCCGCGATTGTCACACCGTCCACTTCGCCTTTGATTTCAAATCTTCTGCCGGCACCGCTGAACGCCGTCAGACCGTTCTGAATCTGCTCGAACGGCAAGCCGATGTGGTCACACGCGGCAACTGCGGCAAGAGAATTCAGAATATTATGCTCACCGGGAACATGAATCTGAATCTTTCCGAGTTCCTGACCGTTTTTCAGAACCGTATATGCCATCTTTCCGCCGAGATGCTCCGGATTGACTGCCTGATAATTATTATTTTCTCCGTAGCCGAACGAAATCATTTCTTTTCCGGTAATGCCTTCCACTGCCTTGCAGGTGTTTTCATCATCGCCGTTATAGATAATCGTTCTGGAAGTCAGTTCACAGAATCTGTGAAAAGATTTGATAATATTCTCCACAGTCTTGAAATAATCCAGATGGTCGGCATCAATATTCAGAATCACCGCCGTATCCGGATAGAGTTTCAGGAACGTATCAACGAATTCACAGGATTCACAGACAAAAATATCACTCGAACCTGCACAGCCGCTTCCGCCGATACAGGGCAGCTTTCCGCCGATAAATGCCGAAAGGTCAACTCCGGCATCATGCAGAATCTGCGCCAGCATAGAAGTCGTCGTCGTCTTGCCGTGTGTGCCGGAAACACAGACAGCATTCTGATACCAGCTGCTGACAATCCCCAGCAGTTCGCTCCGTTCCAGAACCGGAACACCGGATGCCCTTGCTGCAATCAGTTCCGGATTGTCTGCCATAATCGCGGCAGTATGCACAATCAGGTCAGCACCTTCGATATTTTCAGCCCTCTGACCGAACATGACAGGAATTCCCATATTCCGGACTGCCTGAAGCGTATCTGTTTCATTATTGTCCGAACCTGTGAGGTAAAATCCCTTGGAATGCAGTATCTGTGCCAGCGGATACATGCCGCTTCCGCCGATACCGATAAAATGAATATGTTTTTTTTCGTCTAAGATTGATTTGTTCATAAAATACACCTAATTTCTTCTTATTTAGTTCACATATTGCGTATATACTATTGATAGGCTGCTTTTTGGTTACAATTGTCAATTCTCTCCTGATAGTATATCCGGATTGAAAATTTCTATGCAAAACAAAAATCACTTTTCAGAGAGCAGCGTTCCATGATTCAAGGAGGTTATAATTATTATGGAAATCACAGACATCAAAATCAGAAAACTCATCACCGAAGGCAGACTGCGTGCTGTTGTATCAATCACACTGGATAACATGCTCGCAGTCCATGACATCAAAGTCGTGCAGGGCGATACCAGACTTTTCATTGCCATGCCCAGCAGACGCGACGAAAACGGAGTCTTCCGCGATATCGTACATCCGATTCAGCCGGACGCCAGAAAAATGATTGAAGACAAAATCCTTGATGCTTACCAGAATTATCTGGCTCTGACAGAAGCAGAGGAACAGCAGGCTGAAAAAGCCGCACAAGTATAACGCACTGTTTTATTTTATGCAGGAACGTGAAATGCGTTCCTGCTTTTTTATGCCTGATTCCGGGCTTTCATTGCCGCATATTTCAGGACAGCAATCTGTGTCTTGGAATCCGGCACAGCATCGGAAAGCACCAGAGAAACGGCTTCTTCAAACGGAATTTTCTCCACATCCAGGAATTCATCATTATCAAGGCTCTGTTCGCCGTAATGCAGACCTTTCGCAAGATAGATGCGAATTACTTCACTGCAATATGCCGGAGTCGGGAAAAGCTTTCCCAGATAGGTAAACTCATCGGAAGTACAGCCGCATTCTTCAAGCAGTTCGCGTTTGCCGCATTCTTCCGGATTTTCGCCGTATTCGAGCTTTCCGGCAGGGATTTCAAGCGTCACGGCACTGTGCGGATAGCGGAATTGCCGGACAAAGAGAATTTCTTCTTTCTCTGTCAGGGCAAGAACGCATACGCCGCCGGGATGACGGACAACTTCACGAAACGCCTGTGAACCGTCCTCCAGCTGTACTTTATCACGTTCGATATGCAGGATTTTTCCGTCATAGATTTGTTCGCCTTCCAGTTTGGTTTCATTCAGATGGTCGGTTTTCATGGGTATCAGTACTCCTTTCAGAAATTTCAATATACTTGAGATGAGCGATATAGGCATCAGATGCCCGGACTCCGGAACGATAATCATAACTTCCGGAATGGGGAGATTCAGAAATGCATTTTTTTCCTGCCAGCAGATACAGAATCAGCAGTGCCAATCCGGCAAGAGAAATACAGATACCTGCTTTCAGTCCCGGCAGATGATAGGAAAATCTTATTTCATTCTGTCCGGCTTCACAGCGGACTGCCATGAATCCGCCGCTGACGTTTTCGATTTCGACGGGATTTCCATTGATTTCGGCTGTCCAGCCGTCATCATAAGGAACGCTGAAAAATATCAGCTTCGGATTTTCAAGGTCTATTCCGGCAGAAAATCCTTTGGAATCATAGACAAAATCATGACATGCTTCCTGTCTGTGCGCTTCGCAGGCTGTCAGATAAGACTGCTTTGTCAAAGTTACTTCGGAAGTATCCTGAATCTCCGTCAGAATCTCCTGATATTTCGCTTTCTGTTCTTCGTTAAGAATCAGCGCATGAATCAGCATTTTTTCCCGGACAGAATTCTGTTTGTCTTCGAGATTTTCTTCTGTGATAAATTTATCATAAGCAAAGCCCATCGGCAGAAAATAATCATTCTGATAAATCTCGAATCCGTTTTCGGTTTTACAGTAAGAAAAGCCCGGCATTTCAAATTCCTTTTCCTGTTCTTCAGAATCTTCTGATTTCTGCTTGATTTTATTGAAATAATATTTTACAGAAAACAGCCCCCGGAGCGTATAGTGTTCCGGTTCGGCACGGGAAGCCACATCGCGCGCAATGCCGATACTTTCATAGAAATTCATAATCGACGGGCTGACTACACTCTGAAAGCATCTCATGCTTGACAGTCCCCAGAACATCGGATAATTATCATAATCTTCGGAGACATCCACACGGAAATAATCAGCATCATCATTCTGATAAGAAATACTGAGATTTTCTTCTCCGTGAATGCCCTCCCGGATATAGTTTTCGGCATTCGTGCCGATTGCCTTGCCGAAATATACAATCGTTCCGGTACAGGCAACACAAGCCGATACGGTCAGAATCACGGCTTTTTCCAGAAACGGCTTTTTCTGTTTCCGGAGTTTCAGAAGATAATATGCCCCCACCCAGCAGAGTACGCTCACACCGAGCGTAATATAAAAATATCCCGGAATCAGCGTGAATCTGAAAAATCTGATTTTATCTTCTTCCTTTGTCGGCAGAAGCGAAACCAAACCGAAAATGACAAGCATCACCGCACAGATTCTCATACCCTGTTTCCATTCAAGTTCAGGATTATCCAGTGCATATGCCGTCATCATTGCCATAATCAGAAGCGGCATATAGTACCATCTTGCATAGTAGGAAGCATTCAGCATGTAGAACACACTGTTCAGCACCGGAACAAAAGCGCATATCATGCAGAGATAAATAATGACACTCGCCCAGTGCGTTTTTTTCCGGCGCATAAAGGCTATCACGCCTGCCATCGAGAACAGCGGCAGATATCCGCCCATAGATGCCCATTTTGCATACTTTGTCTGAAACAGATTTGTCCTTGCCGGTGCATCCGGTATCATGAAGAAACTCTGGATAATCCGGATAATTCTGGTTCTGTCAGAATATAATACCATATCCTGTCCGAACAGATATTCCGAAACTCTGTCATTCAGAATCACCGCCAGAGCCGCCGGAAGCAGTACTGCACAGGCAATGCATACACCGAGTACAGCTTCTGTCACTAAAGCAAAAAATTTCTTCCAGCTGACATGAAAATCTTCGCTCCGGCATCTTATCAGAAAATAGGCTATCAGGAAAACAACCTGTCCGGCAAAGAAAAAATAATTGATGATTCCCATCAGGGCAACACTCGCCGCGAACCAGCCGCGCCGATTTCGATTGACAAGTTCTTCCATCGCAATCAGCATGAGCGGAAAAAATGCCGTCACATCCTGAAAATGATTGAAAAATATATTAAATATCTGAAATCCCGAAAATGCATATAACAAGCCGCCAATCACAGCCGATTCCGGACGCTTCACAAACCGCCGGATATAAGCATACGCTGTCAGCGAGGCAGTGCCGTGTTTCAGACATAACAGCCACGGCATCGCGTAGAGTACCAGTTTCTCCGGCAGCAGCACCGTCAGCCAGAAAAACGGACTTCCCGTCAGATAAAACGCATATGACCCCAGAAAACTGCTCCCTAAATCCGTATACCAGTTCCAGCCGAACAATCCCCCCTCCCGGACGGCATCATTCGCCAGTTCGTAAAACGGCAGCTGCTGCGATACAAAATCACCATAATAGATAAAATATCCCTTATCCATCACCATCAGCGGCAGCAGTATGATAAATAAACTCAGAAATCCCAGTCCAAATGACAGCAGATATTTTTCACTGCTTTGTATCTTCAAAAGTAATCATCTCCAGAACGGAAATTTTTTCAGTCTTCCTGCATATACTATACAGGACGGCATTACAGGAACACTAAATTCGGCAGAATGCCTTTTTCAGAAATATCAATCAGTGCATAGCTCGGCTTTCTGCCGTCGCGCGGAATGCTCAGACTGCCCGGATTCAGAATATATAATCCGTCCTCATAACGGCAGTCACTGACGTGGGTATGTCCGTAAAGCACAATATCTGCCTGATTCTGCCTTGCTTCGTAAGCGATTCGCGCCGTGCCGAACTTCACCTGAAAATGGTCGCCGTGTGCCGCGAAAATCTTATGTCCGTAAGGCAAATCCAGTGTTAAAGTCCGGAACACTCTGACATCCTGTCTGTAATCACAGTTTCCTTTCAGGCAGTGAAATTTCTGTTCTGCCCACGGTTCACTGGCAAACAGCTGATATAAATCCGTTTCGCCGTCGCCGAGATGGATAAACATATCAGCATCCTGATGCAGAAGCACGACTTGTTTTAGATTTCTGTAATTGCCGTGCGTGTCGGAAATCACGATGATTTTCAAATGCAAAACCTCCCTGATGCAGAAATTCTTATGGAATCTCTTTTATTATAACACAAACTGTCAGAAATTACAATATCATTTTGCAGAAAGATTTTTTTGAAAGAAGGGTGTTTTTTTATGGACAATTCTAATATTCAGAATCTCAGCGGTTTATTGCAGGTTGTCAGCCAGAAACTCGGTGTTCCGCCGGAACAGCTCCGGAAAGAACTGGAAGCCGGAAAGTTCGACAGTGCTATCAAAAATATGAGTTCTGCCGACGCTGCCAAATTTCAGCAGGCGGTCAAAAATCCCCAGATGGTCGATAAAATTATGAGTACGCCGCAGGCAAAGGCTCTCTATCAGAAACTGACAGGCGGCAAGTAATGGAAAACCTGCTCGACAAGATGCAGGAACTGCTTTCCGACCCGGAAAGCATGAAACAAATCTCAGAACTGGCGCAGATGTTCAAATCCGGAGAAACAGACATGCAGGAAGAAACTTCCTCTCCCCCTCCGGAACATTCTGCTCCGGTTACTGATTTCGGAATCGACCCCGGTATGCTCCTGAAAGCCGGAGAACTGTTCCGTCAGCAGGACAATGACAAGAATACAGAACTTCTGATGGCACTCCGTCCGCATCTGGGACAGACCCGGCAGTTAAAAGTCGATAAAGCTGTGAAACTGCTCCGCATCTGGCATATCTGGAAACAGATGCAGGAATCCGGAATGCTCCGGAACTTACTATAATTTTCTCAGAGGTGACAAGGCATGGCACAGACTCCGCAGCAGAATTTTGATGCAATGCGTCAGGATGCAATCCGGCGTTCACGGGAAATGCAGAGACGCGCTGTGCCGCCGCCTCCTCCGGAAGTGCCGTCCCTGCCGCCGAAACCGTCTGCACCGTCTCCCCCTCCGAAACCTGCTCTCCCGGATTCTCTGCATATTTCAGAAGATTTGCATCATCTTCTGACAAGCTGGGACGGCGAAAAATTAGCACTGCTCGCGCTTCTGTACCTGCTCTACAAAGAAGGCGCAGAACTTGAACTTCTGCTTGCTGTCGCCTATATCATGCTGTAAGGAGGAGACGGATGGAATTTTTCAGGAATTATCTTTACTGGATGCTGTGGGGCATAGCATTTCTGATACTTCTGGTCTTCTACATAAAAAGACAGAAACCTGTCCGGACGTTTCTGCTCGGCAGTATCACCGGGCTGACCGCGCTGTTTCTTCTGCATTTTTATGGAGAAGCCATCGGATTTGCGCCGACACTCTGCACGACGAATCTGCTGACCAGTTCTGTACTCGGCATTCCGGGAACGGCTCTTATTATTCTGACACACGCCCTGACCGGGTAATGCAAAAAAGCGGAGACTGATTGTCTCCGCTTTTCCTTTGCATATGGAAAATCTTACTTGATTTCGATTGTTGCGCCTGCTTCTTCCAGCTTAGCCTTGAGTTCTTCAGCTTCTGCCTTGGAAACGCCTTCCTTCAGAGCCTTCGGTGCGCCTTCTACGACTTCCTTAGCTTCCTTCAGACCGAGACCGAGTACATCCTTAACAGCCTTGATAACGCCCATCTTCTTGTCACCAAAGGAAGCGAGGATTACGTCGAATTCAGTCTTTTCTTCAGCTGCTGCGCCTGCGCCGCCTGCTGCGGGAGCTGCTGCAACGGCTGCTGTTACGCCGAATTCTTCCTGA
>DGUB01000140.1:20324-20577 GCA_002393815.1 Ruminococcus sp. UBA4321
TAGCTTCTACCAGTTCTGCGAGTTCGAGAACGGAGAGAGCTTTAATATCTTCAATAAATTTCTGTGTCTTTTCAGATGCCATGATAAAAAACTCCTTTTCAATAATTTTAAAAAATACTTAATTTACAGTTGCTAGGCTGCTACTCTTATGCAGCTTCGCCATTCTTGTCCACAACAGCCTGCAACAGAGCAGCCAGTTTCTGGATAGGACCCTGGAGAGAGCCGACCAGCTGTGCCAGCAGAACGTCCTTGG
>DGUB01000140.1:20643-50039 GCA_002393815.1 Ruminococcus sp. UBA4321
TCCTTGGACGGAATCTTGGACAGAGCCATGATTTTTGCTTCATCATAGAATTCGCCTTCCACAGAACCTGCTTTCAGCTTGAAAGCTTCATTCTTTTCAGCAAATTCGCCCAGAATGCGCGCCGGAGCGGTCTGGTCATCAGCAGAAACTGCAACAGCTGTTGTACCATTGAGAACATCATCAAAATCGGTCACGCCGTTTGCGTTGAATGCTCTTTTCAGAAGCGTGTTCTTTTCAACGAAATACTTGACGTTTGCTTCTCTCAGATTTCTTCTTAGAGCAGTATCCTGTTCTACAGTAATGCCCTTGTAATCTACGAGAACAACAGAAACACTGTTTTTGAGCAGTTCAGATAATTCATTGACTCTTGCCTGTTTGGATTCGAGAACCTTTGCACTTGGCATTGATATTCACCTCCGCAAAAATATTGTGATACGGAGAAACTAAAAAGCTCTCCTGAACGTACAGGAGAGCATAAAAATCTTGACAGAAATCAGATTGCACTCCTCGGCTGGATTTATGAATTGCTTCACCAGCTGTCTTTAGAATACGTTTCTTCACGACTTTGTTATTATAGCACATTTCAGAAATTTTGTCAAGTGTTTTTTCAAAAAAATTTATTTTTTCCGGAAATCAGAAAAGTTTCTGAATGATTCTATATCCGGAAACTTTTTCAGATTTTTTCTGAACAGCGGCATCAAATCCCGATGCATGATAAGTTCTGCGACCTTGTGACTGCCGTCCGTTTCCTGTCCGCACATGTTGGTAATGTGCCAGACAGCTTCATTGATGAATGCCGTCAGAGGGCTTTCAGAATACAGCCTGTGGAGCGTACAGAATTCTTCTTTCGTGACCTCGTTCCCGAACTCTCGCTGACCAATCCAATCCGCAGGACGATAAACATCATAATCCAGTATGACTTCCGGAAGCCTGTCAGTGATAATAACCCAATATGCCGTCATAGATTCCGCTTCCGGAAACGCCCAAAGCAAATTAAGAAGAATTTTCCAATTTTCAGGAGAATCGCCCTGCTCGGTGATATATTCTTCGATACAGCAATTTGCATAAGCAATTCTGCCACAGAAAGAAATATCTGAAAAATCAGGATTCTGCATGAATTTTATTCTCCGCCATCTGGTATATAAGCATTATTCTCTTCAACTGGAATTTCAATCATGAGAGAACCGCTGTTTCCGCTGGTAACTTTCGGCATCACGCCATCCCACTTGTCAATCTGATTGTACATCAGAACTTTATTGGAAAGAGATTCTTCGATTTTCTTATTGGCATCTGCCTGCGCTTCGGCTTTGGCACGGATAGCTTCGGCTTCGGCGTTGGCGGCGATAACTTTCTTTTTGGCTTCGGCTTCGGCGATGACAATCTGCTGTTTCTGTTCGGTCTGTGTCTTGATAAGATTCTGTTCAGCGACCTGTTTTGCTTCGATAGCGGCATTAAACTCGGCAGAGAAATCAAAATTCACAATATTGAATTTTTCGATATAAATCCCGTAATCATTCAGTTTGGTATCGAGTTCGGTCTTGACTTCGTCACCGACGGCGGTACGCTTGGTAATCAGTTCTTCGGCGGTATATTTCGCAGTAGCGGCTTTCATACATTCCTGCACAACGGGCGTGATTAAGACAGTCTGATAATCTGTTCCGACATTCTGATACATCTGCGCGGACATGTTGGAAACTAATCTGTAATTGACTGCAATCGTACTGCTGACGGTCTGCAAGTCCTTGGAGACGGCAGAAGCCGGAGCCTCATAAACCTGAATCTTATTCGAGATATTCTGCACACTCTGCACAAACGGGGCTTTGAAATGAAACCCTTCACTTAAAACATTCTGCGAAACCTGTCCGAGCGTGACAACAACGCCCGTATGTCCTGCCGGAACAATGGTTGCCGCATTCCCGACGAGAATCCCTACTGCAAGTGCAATGACAACTATCAGCGTAATTTTTTTGGTTTTATTCTTATTCATAAGTTACTCTCTTTCTTTGTCAGGTCGATAACCGCCGGAGAATTTCTTCTGTTCCGGAGATTCTGTTCTTTCCGGAGTCTGCCGTCGCGAATCAGTGCGTAAACCGCATCCCGGTCATTTTCAGACAAGGCTTTCTGATAATCCTGCAAATGGCTGATTAAAACATTCAGTTCATGCAGCAAGCTTTCCTGATTTTCCATGAACAAGTCCGCCCACATATCCTCATTCATCGTGGCGATACGGGTCATATCCTGAAAGCTTCCGCCGGAAAAGCCGCTCTCGAACTGAATTTCCGGACTCTGCACATAGGAACTCGATACCACATGTGCCAGCTGGGAAGTATAGGCAATCATTCTGTCATGCATTTCCGGAGTAGTGATGACAAATTTCCGGAAGCCTATCTGATGCGCAAAATTCTGTACCTGTGCAAGTACAGACTTCGGAGTCTGTCTGACGGGTGTCATGATAAAATTCGCACCCTGAAACAAATTTTCATCCGAAACATCAAACCCGGCTCTTTCCTTGCCTGCCATCGGATGCGTACTCAGATAGTGAATGCCGTGTGCTTCACAGAGAGCCGTCATTTCTTCGGGAAGGTCGGTTTTTACGCCTGTCACATCCAGGACAACAGCATTTTCCTGCATGGTATCAATATGATTTTTCACCCATTTTCTGGTCAAATCCGGATAGAGAGAAGTAATAATCATATCAAAACCGGAGCAGTCATCCCCGGCGATGCCGTCAATGGCATGTTCTGCAAGGGCTTTTTCTGCGACGGCTTTGGTTCTGTTCCAGCCCCAGACAGCGTGGTCTGTATACGCATGAATCGCCTTACAGAGCGAACCTCCGATTAAGCCCAGTCCGGCAACGAGAATTTTCATAATTCCAACTCCTTTTCAGAGATAATTCAAGATGATTTCTTTTTTCTTCGGGAAACCGAAACTTTTTTTCTGGTTTTCGGCGTTTCCTGATGCGGAACGGCTTCAAGTGCGGCAGTCGGAACAAAATCCAGATTCGGCTGTGCTTCCTGCGGCTGTTCTTCTTCGAGCAGCACTTCCGTGATTTTTTCCGGCGGCTGATAGACACGCGGTTCCGGTGCAGAAGTTTCTTCTTCGGTATCGGGAACATCTTCTTTCAGTTCTGCCGTATCGCGGGTGAACACTTTTTCCCAGAAAGCAGAAATTTTTTCAGCAAAACTTTTTTTCTGCGGTTCTTCCGGTACTGTATCAGGAATTTCCGGCTGTATTTCTGATTTTGCAGATTTCTTCTTCTTTTTCTTTTTTTTCTTCTTCTTGGGAGCAGCCGGAAGTTCTGCGCCGAGTTCTTCGGAAATCTGCATCAGTCCGGTATCATCCCCGGAAGTCTGTGGAATTTCGGGAAGTTCGGAAAGTTCCGGAACGCCGGAAGTTTCTGATTCCTGTAAAAATTTCAGCTGTTCGGAATTCTGTGTTTCTGATTTTTCAGAAAATTCTGAAAGTTCGTCTTCCCATGCCGGAATAATTTCTTCCGGTTCGGGCTGTTCCGGAGGAAGTTCCTGTTTCTGCTTTGCCTGTAATTCCATCTGCTGTTTGATTTCAGCAGCGCGTTTGCGAATCTTTTCGCGTCGAATCTGTTCGGGAGTTTTCGGCGGCGTTGCCGCGAGAACTGCTTCTAATTTTTCCTGTTTCAGGCGGTCGGCAACACTGGTATCTCTGGGAATATCCGGCGGAAGTTCTTCTTTGATTTCGATATGAAATTCTTTTTTCGGCTTGGAAGCTTCCGGAGCAGATTTTGTTTTCTTATGTTTCTTTTTGGAAGATTTATGTTCTGTTTTCCGGACGGGCTTCCGTTCGGCATCGGGTTTGGGAAGCGCATCTTCCAGAAGTCTGTCATGCATTCTGACGGCAGGATTCTGGGAAGGCGTTTCCGAAAAATGGCTGACGGGGTCAGGTGTTACCACAGGCGGACGTTTCCGGGACGGCGGCTTATCATAGACGGGCTTCGGCAGTGTTTCCGTCTGCTGTCCGCGGTTCATCTCGTCTACAATCTCATTGACTTTCTGCCGGGAAGCTTCGCTGACATTGACTTCCGGTTCCGGCGGACGTTCGGCATCATCTACTAAATTATGCAATAAATCATGAAGTTCGCGTTTCATAGTTCTTTAACCCCGGACTTGTCCGTTTCCGGTAATTCTGTACTGCATAGTTGTCAGAGCCAGCAGTCCCATAGGTCCTCTTGCATGGAGTTTCTGTGTAGAAATGCCGATTTCTGCACCGAATCCGAATTCTTCGCCGTCGGTGAATCTGGTAGACGCATTCACATAGACAGCGGCAGAGTTTACATGATTCAGGAAATATTCCGCATGATTCATATTCTGTGTCACGATAGATTCTGAATGACTGGTACTGTATTTCTGGATATGTGCGACAGCTTCTTCGACAGAATCCACAACCCGGATTGCAATTTCATAATTGCCGTATTCTTTGAAATAATCTTCTTCGGTGACGGGAATCACGCAGTCACCGAGAATTTTTTGAGTTACTTCACAGCCGTGAATGATAACTTCATGCTTATCGAACGCTTTCTTGATTTCAGGCAGAATGCTTTCTGCAATCTCTTTATGCACGAGAAGGGTTTCAATCGCATTGCAGACGGAAGGTCTCTGTGTCTTGGCATTGTCGGCAATGCTGACAGCCATTTCCGGCAGAGCGGAATCATCAATATAGACATGGCAGTTTCCGGCACCTGTCTCGATAACCGGAACAGTCGCCTGCTTCACAACTGCCTGAATCAGTCCTGCTCCCCCTCTGGGAATCAGTACATCCAGATAGCCGTTTAACTTCATCATATCAGCGGCAGTTTCGCGGTCAGTCTTTTCAACGAGCTGAACCAGTTCTTCCGGCAGACCGACGCTTGCAAGCGCATTCTGCATGACTTTCACCAGACACAGATTAGAATTAATCGCTTCTTTCCCGCCTCTCAGAATCACAGCGTTTCCGGCTTTCAGGCAGAGTACAGCGGCATCAACCGTCACATTCGGACGGGATTCAAAAATAATCCCGATAACGCCCATCGGTACACGCACCTGACGGATTCGCAGACCGTTCGGACGGAGCCAGCCTTTGATTTCCTCGCCGACCGGGTCTTCCAGTGCAACCACTTTCAGCACAGCATTTGCAATTGCCTGAATGCGTTCTGCTGTGAGTTTCAGTCTGTCCTGCATAGCCGCTGTCATATTATTTTTCACAGCGTTTTCCATATCTTTCTGATTCGCTTCGATAATCTTGTCAGTATTCTGAACCAAAGCTTCCGAAATTGCTGTCAGTGCCTGATTTTTCAGAACCGTTCCGGCAGAAGCGGCGGCATAGCTTGCCTGTTTTGCCTTCTGTCCTAAGCTTTCCATATAATTCATAAAAGTTTCCCCTCTCTTGTTATCGTCTATTTTACAGCCGGAAAATATGTGCCGATTTCCTCACCGTCGAATAATCTGTATAAATCTTCCGGATTTCTGCCGTTCATGATAATCATATCCACTCCGGCAGCGGTGGCGATTTTCGCGGCATTGATTTTTGTTGCCATACCTCCGGAACCGAGCTTGCTGCCTGCACCGCCTGCGATTTCTTCGATATGTTCGTCAATCTTCTCGACGACAGAAATGATTTTTGCATCTTCATTCCGGTGCGGGTCTTCGGAATAGAGTCCGTCAATATCTGACAGGATAATCAAAGCTTCCGCGCCGGCGATAGAAGCCACAACCGCAGACAGTGAATCATTCTCGCCGATTTCGAGTTCCAGTTCGTCGATAGCGACAGTATCATTTTCATTCACGATAGGAATCACGCCCATCGATGTCAGTGAATCAATCGCATTGCGGACGTTGTCTACTCTGTCCGGTGAACTGATAATGGTTTTCGTCAATAGAATCTGTGCGACAGTAATGCTGTATCTGGAAAACATCTCGTCATAGATATGCATCAGTTCGCACTGTCCGACGGCCGCCGCCGCTTGTTTCGTGGGGGTATCTTTCGGACGTTCTTTCAGATTAAGCTTACCGACTCCCAGACCGACCGCACCGGACGAAACCAGAATAATTTCATGTCCGGCATTCTGCAAATCTGCCAGTACTCTGGTGAGATTCGTCATCCGGCGAATGTTGAGTTTTCCGGTTTTGTGCGCCAGTGTGGAAGTTCCCAGCTTAATCACGATTCTTTTCTTGTTTCTTAAATCTATCATAAAACAAATCCTGCTTTCTGTTAATTTACCTGATTCATCGGCGTTCCGGAAAGATAAGCTTTCAGATTGTCCGAAACTATCTGTAACAATCTTTCTCTTGTCTCGACTGCCGACCATGCAATATGCGGTGTAATCAGACAGTTTTTCGCCGATTTCAGAGGTGTCTCCGGAGACATCGGCTCACTGACGAGTACATCCAGTCCGGCTCCGGCGATTTTCTCCTGATTGAGCGCATCTGCCAGATTCTGTTCATTGACGATTCCGCCCCGTGCGGTATTAATCAGATAAGCAGAAGGCTTCATCAGACTGAGTGTTTCCGTATTTATCAGATTTGCCGTCTGTTCCGTCAGCGGACAGTGAATGCTGACAACATCCGACTGCCGGAAAAGTTCTTCCTGTGTGACGAGTTCATACGGACAGTGTTCCGGCTTGGTTCTGGTATTGACGAACACGCGCATTCCGAACGCATCTGCGGCTTTTGCGACATGCTGTCCGATACTGCCGAAACCTATCACACCGAATGTTTTCTGATACAGTTCATGCACCGGGTACGGAAAATAGGAAAATACCGGACTGCGCTCCCATTCTCCTGCCTTAACAGCACCATGATATTTCATCAGATTTCCGGTTAAGGCAAATAACAGCGCGAATGTGTGCTGTACGACTGCATGTGTGGAATACGCTCCGGCATTGCAGACGATAATATTTTTCTCTGTCGCTGCCGGAATGTCAATATTATTATATCCCGTCGCGAATAAGCCGATATATTTCAGATTCGGACATTTCCCGATAACTTCTCTGGTGATGGGTGTCTTATTGCAGAGAACGGCATCCGCATCGCCGATTTTTTCGGCGACTTCTTCCGGCTTTGTCGTACCGTTGCAGACAACTTCCCCATACTGCGAAAAAATCTCCAGAATATGCGCTTTCATGTCCGGCAGTGCGAGGGTGTCGCCGTCAGGAATCACAATTTTCATGAAGCATTTTCCTCCTGAACGGTTTCCTGGCTGTCAGATTCCGGATTTTTATTCTTGTCCACCGTGAACGACAGCACACAGGACAGAATCATTGCCGCGAATTCCACAACACCAAGACCATAGAAAAAGCTCATGCTGTGAATCAGATACGGCAGAAGCGTACACGGCAGTGCAATTGCCAGCACAAGATGATGGCTTTTCCGGTAACGGATAAACTGCAAGCCGAATACTAACAGTGCAAGCAGTCCGAGAAAAATATGCATTCCCATCCGGATGGGAAATAATGAGTTGTCAACAGTTTCCATAAACTTCAGTCTCCTTTATGATATTGCATTTCTTTTCTATTATAGCACAAATATTTCCGGAATGCAATAGTGAAATTTTATTTTTTTGCATTACCCGGCAAACTGTGACTGATATAAATCGGCATAAAAACCGCCTTTCTGTATCAGTTCGTCATGACTGCCCTGTTCGATGATATTTCCTTCACGCATGACAAGTATCAGATTCGCATTCTGAATCGTCGAAAGACGGTGTGCAATCACAAAACTGGTTTTGCCCTGCATGAGCGTTTCAAAAGCTCTCTGAATCCGGTGTTCGGTTCTCAGGTCGATACTGCTGGTCGCTTCGTCCAGAATCAGCATCGGCGGATTCGTCAGCATGATACGCGCGATACAAAGCAGCTGTTTCTGTCCCTGTGACAAGCCGGAAGTATCTGAAATGACAGTATCATAGCCATTCGGCAGACGCTTGATAAATCCGTGTGCATGAGCGGCTTTTGCCGCCTGCATGATTTCTTCTTCGGAAGCTTCCGGCTTTCCGTAGGCGATATTTTCAGCAACCGTTCCGGTAAAAATCCACGTTTCCTGCAAGACCATCCCGAACTGATTTCTCAGGCTGTCACGGGTGAATTCTCTGGTGCTTCTGCCGTCAATCAGAATTTCACCGTCCTGAATTTCGTAGAATCTCAGGAGTAAATTAATAATTGTCGATTTGCCGCATCCGGTAGGACCTACAATCGCGATTTTCTGACCTTGCTGTGCTTTCATGCTGAAATGCCGAATCAGCGGCTTTTCCGGCAGATATGAGAAAGAAACATCTTTGAATTCCAGTCTGCCGTCACATGAAGAAAGAACTTCACACTGACTGTCATCGGGTTCGGGAGGGGTATCGAGAACTTCAAAAACTCTCTGTGCGCAGGAGACAGCATTCTGCAATTCGGCAACCACGCCGGAAATCTCATTGAAAGGTTTGGTATACTGATTCGAGAACGCCAGAAAACTTGCCAGACTGCCGACAGTCATTGTTCCTATCCACGGAAGCGCACCGACTGCCCCCAATGCACCGACAGTTCCGACAGCCGCATAAATCAGACCGTTGACAAAGCGCGTGGTCGGATTGCTCAGAGAAGAAAAAAAAGTCGCTTTCAGTCCGGCTTCTGCGAGTTCCTGATTGATAACTGAAAATCTTTCTTCGGCGCGTTCTTCATAAGCAAATGCCTTGACAAGCTTCTGACTGCCGACAAGTTCTTCCGTAAGTGCGCCGATATCTCCTCTCAGCTTCGACTGCCGCTGAAACGCATTATGAGAAAGAGAAGTAATCTTCGCGGCGGCAAGCAGCGACAGCGGTGTCATCAGAACGACAATCACAGTAATCTTGAGATTGATTGTCAGCATAAAAATCAGCGTTCCGAGAATTGTCACAATCCCGGTGAACAGCTGTGCAAATCCCTGTAACAAGCCGTCAGATAAGATTTCAATATCAGAAATGACTCTTGCCATCATATCGCCCCGGGCATTGCCGTCGATATAGGAAACGGGCATTTCTTCAAGTTTTGCCGTCAGTTCCGAGCGCAAATCCTTCACTGTTCCGAATGCTAATTTGTTGATAAACAAACTCTCCAGAAACTGAAACACACCGCTGAACAGTACCATAATTCCCAGAATGACCGCAATTTTTCCGAGTCCGGCAAAATCCACCTGATTCACACCGACGGCATAATCCACGGCTTTTCCAATCATGACAGGCACTATCAGAGAAAGCGAAATCCCGATAAACGTACATAAAACCGTCAGAATCAGATATCCCCAGTAAGCCCGGCAGTATTTCAGAATTCTTGTGACAGTCTCTTTCATGCTTCCTTCCCTCCTGACTGCATCTGTGAATGATAGATTTCCTGATAGATTTCACAGGTTTTCATTAAAGATTCATGTGTTCCCTGTCCGGCGCAGATTCCGTCATCGAGGACAAGAATCCAGTCCACCGTCATGAGCGAAGTCGCTCTCTGTGAAATGATAATTTTCGTCATACCGGCACATTCCGTATTCAGGGCATGTCTTAATTTTGCATCTGTCGCATAGTCCAGCGCGCTCATGCTGTCATCCAGAATCAGAATATCCGGCTTTCCGGCTAAGGCTCTGGCAATTGTCAGTCTTTGCTTCTGACCGCCGGAAAGATTTCTTCCGCCCTGTACCAGATGGGTATCCAGTCTATATTGCAGAGACTTTACAAAATCCGCCTGTGCAATGTCAACGGCTCCGAGCATATCAGATTCTGAAATAGTCTCATCTGCGAGTTTCAGATTTTCCCTGACTGTTCCGGTAAATAATACCACTTTCTGCGGAACAACTCCGATTTTCCGGTGCAGTGCCTTTAACTGATAATTTTTAATATTCTTCCCGAAAATACGGATTTCTCCTTCTGCGGCATCATAGCTTCTGGAAATCAGCCCGGCAAGCGTGGACTTTCCCGAACCTGTACCGCCGATAATGCCGAGCGTCTGCCCTTTTTGCAGTGTAAAACTGATATGCTCCAGTGCCTTGTCACCGGCACCGGCATAGGAGAAACTGACATCTTCAAACGCCAGTATTTCTCCGGAATCCGGTACTTCCGGAATCTCCGCGCCGTCCTGCATGGAAGATTCTGTTTCCAGAATTTCGGCAACTCTCAAAGAAGAAGCCTGCGCTTTGGTCAGAATCACGATTAAATTTGCCAATGCAACCATAGCAAGCAGAATCTGTGTCATATAGTTCGTAAACGCCGTCAAATCGCCCTGACTGAGCCTTCCGGTATCAACATGAACGCCCCCGAACCATAACACTGCCACAATTCCGAGATTCATAATCATAAACGTCAGAGGATTCAGCACTGCCGAGATTTTGCCGACCGCTATCATACTCTGTTCCAGTTCGGCGCATTCGTCCTGAAATTTTTCTGCTTCCTGCTTCTGCCGGGCGAATGCTCTTATTACGCGGATACCATCGAGATTTTCTCCCGTATGCCTTGCGATAATATCTAATTTTTTCTGATTCTTCGCATACAGCGGAATCGTCCTGTTCATGACGAAATATAATAAAAATCCCACTATCGGCGCGATAATCAGAAAAATCAAGGCAAGCTGTGCATCAATCGTCAGCACCATCACAATCGCACCCAGCACCAGAAACGGCGCACGGGTTGCCAGACGGATAAACATATTCACGCCCGACTGCGAAGCCGTCACATCATTGGTAATCCGGTTAATCAGCGTCGAAGTACCGAGTCTGTCAATTTCCGTTTCGGAAAGCCGGTTGATATGTTCATATAAGGCTTTCCGCAGGTCTGCTCCGTAACGGAACGCACACCGCGCCGCGAAATACTGACAGGTCAGCGCGAAACACAGTCCGCAGATTCCCATAATAACAATCAATCCGCACATTCTGAAAATATAATGCTCATCCTGATTGGCAATGCCGTTATCAATAATTTTCGCCATAATCACCGGAACTAATAATTCAAATATGGCTTCCAATAATTTAAAGATTGGCGCAATTATCAGCTCCAGCCGGTAAGGCTTTAAAAATTTCAGTAATTTCTGCATAAATAAACGCTTTCCTTTCCAGAGTATCTGAGATTATTTTACAGCTGTGAATATTTTTTCCGTTTCCGGACAAAGATAATCTCAGAGGTGATTATTTATTATGAAAGAACATGCTGTGAAACAAAAATTAAAAAAACATCTGGGATTTTATCTGGTGCTGATGCTCTGCATGGCAATGATTAGCTTCGCCTGCTGGTTCGCCTATGAACAGACAAGAAATCAAATCAAGATTGATTTGAATTCCGCTGTCAGCGATATCAAAGTCATGGAAGTACAGACCGATATTCCCAAAACCACACAGCCGCCTACAGAACCGGAAACTGTCCGGGAAACCAAACCCGAAACCAGAATGACCCGTCCGATTTCCGTTCAGCCGCTGGAAACCGCGCCCATCCAAACCGAAGCCATCACACAGGAAGCCGCTGTGATAGATGCGCCCGAAACTGCGCCTGTTTCTATGACCGAACAGACCGAAACAGAAACCGTTCTGCCGACTGTGACAGAACCGCCATGTTATCCGCTGAACGGCGAAATTATCGAGGATTTCAGCAATGGCGAACTCGTTAAATCGAAAACAACAGGAATCTGGCAGACACACAACGGAATCGACATCGCCGGAAGTCTCGGCGATACCGTCTGCGCGGTCAATGCCGGAATCGTCAAGAATATCGAAAATGATGCGCTCTGGGGCGTGACAGTAACCATTGACCACCAGAACGGCATTCTCACCAGATATTGCAGTCTGAACAGCGGACTTGCTGTCAGCGTCGGCGATACTGTCGAAAAGAGTACTGTTATCGGCGCACTGGGCGATACTGCCGACATTGAAAGTTCTCTGCCGACACATCTGCATTTTGAAGTGTTACAGGGAGAAAAATATCTGAACCCTGCGGAATTTCTCGGCACACCCGGAACAGAATCCGCATCAGAAACAGAATAAGCTATCAAAAATCAGCCTGAAACCAAATTTTCAGGCTGATTTCTATCAGTTCAAGAGTGTAACAAGAACATCCCACAGCATATGCAGTCCGACGGGAATCCAGATATTCCGGAATTTCAGCATAGACCAGCTGAAGAAAACACCCAGCAGGATAATCGAAATAAAGCCGAAATTCGCAAAATTAGCGATAAAATTTCCGTGTATGATCCATGTCGGGAAGTGTATGCATAAAAACAATACTGCATTTGCACCGACTGCATAATATTTATTTTTCTCCGTGACAGTTGCATTCAGCAAAAATGCTCTGAATACAAATTCTTCGGTTATGCCGACAAAGACATAGGCAAGACATTCTGTTAATCCGTCAGAATTGAAATAGAACCCTCTGTGAGAAACGACAGAACTCAGCACACAGTATGCGGTTACAAAAACGAATACCGGGAGATAAGCTTTCCAGTCTTTCGGAAGCTGAAATAATTCCTGTTTTCTGATAAATAAATCATCATCAAATTTCTGGATAAGCAGCACCGCCGGAAGCGTCCAGCAAAGATTTTTCATGATTCCGTCAGATACCAGATACCACAAAGCAGAATCTCTTTCAATCACCTGACTTAACACCGGATTCAGCAGAAACGCTTTCAGACTCCATACAACATAGAGTATCACATAGAACAGGATACAGGCTGTTCCGACTTTCTGATTTTTGAATACTTTCATATAATATTTTTATCCTCCGGAACGGGATTCTGCACCGGCAGACGAATCAGACTGTTTTCAGGGAATTCATACTCACAGGGGAAAGAAAACTCCATCATGGCATGATTGACCGTTTCGATTTTTTCGCCGTCGGCGTTACAGATTTCATCAAGTTTCAGGCTGACAGGCTTCCGCCCCGGCGCGAGAATCTCGACCGTATCGCCGGAAAAGAATCTGTTCCGCTGTGTAGCGTAAACAGTACCGTTTTCGCATTTCTGCACGATGCCGACAACATCACACTGACTGATATAACCACTGTTTTCGTAATACTGACAGGCATTCGGATGACCGAAAAAGAATCCGGTACAGTATCTTCTGTGACTGACTTTGAATACTTCGTCATGAATCCACTCCGGAAGATGATAATCCTGCGGATTCTGCAAATAATAATCCATCGCCATCCGGTAAGCGTTCGTCACGACAGAAACATAATAAGCCGATTTCGCCCTTCCTTCAATCTTGAAGGAAGTCACCCCGGCTTCGGCGAGCTTGTCCAGATGGTCAATCATGCACATATCACGGGCATTCAGAATATAAGTCCCTTCGGGGTGTTCCTGAATTTCCATCGGCAGATGCGGGCGTTTTTCTTCGGTCAGATAGTATTTCCATCTGCACGGCTGCGCACATGCGCCGCGGTTGGCATCCCTGTCAGTAAAATACGCTGACAGCAGACACCGCCCCGAAAATGAAACGCACATTGCCCCGTGAACGAACACTTCTATCTCCAAATCTTCCGGAATATTTTTCCGGATTTCCGCGATTTCGTCGAGTGAGAGTTCTCTTGCCAGTACCACGCGCCGCGCTCCCATCTGATAGAGCGCGTTAGCCGTGGCATAGTTGACGATTCCGGTTTGAGTCGACATATGAACAGTCATATCCGGCGCGAGTTTCCTGACCGTCTGGAGAACGCCCAAATCCGCGATAATCAGCGCATCCACTCCGGCGTTGACGGCTTCGGAAATAAACTGCGGCAATAAGGCAAGTTCCGGATTCCGCGGAAGCGTGTTCACGGTCAGATACACTTTTTTCTTTTTTTCATGTGCCAGTTTCACCGCCTGACAGAGTGTTTCTGCATCGAAATTCGGCGCACCGGCTCTCATTCCGAACATCGTTCCGCCGAGATAGACAGCATCCGCCCGGAAATCCAGTGCAGCTTTCAGGCGTTCCATATCTCCTGCCGGTGCGAGGATTTCACGATAAGTAACACCCATTATTCCGCTGCTCCTTCGCCTTCGGCGGTTTCCTCCACAGGCGGCAGACCCTGACGGACACGTTCTACCATGTCGATATTGGCATTATGTTCTTCCAGAGTTGTCGCGAAGAACGTTTCGCCGGTATCTACATTGGCATAGAAATAGTAATAATCCGATTCTGCCGGATATAATGCAGCTTCGATAGCGGCAATACCCGGATTGCAGAGCGCACCTGCCGGAAGTCCGTTGCAGACATAGGTATCATACGCATCATAAATCGCCTGATTGTCCAGTTCGATATGCGGCTTGATCACATTTTCCACATACAGGGAAGTGACATCCGACTGTAATTTCGGGAATTCCGTGCTGTGTGTCAGACGATTCCAGAAAACAGACGAAATCATCGGCATATCGCCGTCGTGAGCGGCTTCTTTCTGGATGATAGAAGCGAGTATAATTGTTTCATCCAGAGAAATGCCAAGTTCTTCCATTCGCTGATAATATGCACCTGACATTTTCAGATTGAAGTTCATATAGATTTTGCGGCATACATCTGCCGGGTCAGCTTCTTCATAGAAAGTGTAGGTATCCGGGAAGCAGTAGCCTTCCATGCGGTAGAATTTCAGCGTGCTGCTGACTGCCGGAAGATGGTCTTCAAATTCATAGCCGAGATTGCCGGCATTGAAATAATATAAGAATTTCTGTGCATCACAGATATTATTTTCCTGCAATTTCATGGCAGCATCATAGAGTGTAATGCCTTCCGGGAACATGATATCCACAACTGTCTGAGAATCGTCCGAAGCCGGATTCTTCTTGAGTTCGTTAATCAGGGTTTCATACGCCATGGAAGCACTGATTTCGTGATTTCCGGCAACAAAATTTCCGTCATCCTTGCTGAGTTTGGAAAAATAAATAAATGCCTTCGGAATTTTGATAATTCCGTCATCATGAAGATTCTGGGCAATCTGCGCCGTGGTTGCACCTTCCGGAATATTGAACAGCACAAGCCGCTGAGAACCGTTAATGCCGAGCATATCCTTTCCGATTTCGATAATTCCGACAGCAAGTGAAATAGAAATTACAAATACAAATGTCAGCATCATCAGCACACCATAGACTCTTGCACTGCGGTGAACACGTTCTTTCTGGGAAGCTTTCTTTTTCCTGTGCTTTTTTTTCTGAGCAGTATGACGGCGCGGAAGTTCTTCGGGTTCTTCTGCCTGACTGACTTTAATTTTCTTCTTTCTGACTTCTGTTTTGGGTTCTGATTCCGGCAGACTGGAGGTCATCTCCATTTCGTTTTCAGACTTCATGTGCATCCTCCGTTATTTCTGTAATAATTTTTTGAATCTGACAGTCATGTGCTTCACAGGGCAGTGTTTCCTGAATCATGAAATCATAGGCGATTCCGATGGTATACAAATCCGGATAATTTTTCAGGAACCTGTCATAATAGCCGCCGCCCTGACCGAGGCGAATTCCGTTTCTGGTAAACGCCAGCCCCGGCACAATGCAGACAGATTTTTCTGTCAGGACTGCTTTCTGTGAGGTGACAGGCTCCGGAATATCGTGTGCGCCTGCCTGCAAATCTTCCAGACGGTTTATCACAAAAAAGCGCATCTGATGATTCTGCCCGCATTTTGGCAGAGCCAGTGTTTTTTTCTGCTCCAAAGCCCAGCGGATGAATTCCCATGTATCCGGCTCATCTCCGCAGGAGGCATAGGCAAGAATCAAATCTGCATTGAGAACAGCAGGGTCATGAATCAAATTCTGAAAAATCAGCCTGTCTTTTTCTTTTCTGACTTCCGACGGCACCTGACTTCTGTGCAGGCGGATTTTCTGCCGGAGCATCTGTTTTTCAGCACTCATGGTCAATGCTCCGGATAGCAGATGGCATCTGCGAGTTTCTGCGCTTTTTCGGCACTGGTGAGTACTTCGGCAAGTTTCAGACCAAACGGCATGGCTACACCTGCACCCTGGGCAGTAATGATAAATTCATCCTGCTGTACGGAGTGTTCCGAAATTTCCGCACCGGTGAGCTGTGTTTCAAAGCCGGGATAAGCGATTGCCTTTCTGCCTTCCAGCAGTCCTTTATGTCCGAGAATCGACGGTGCGGCACAAATCGCACCGATAAAAATGTTCCGTTCGGCACAGAAATCAATTGCTGTCTGGACAGCTTCGGATTTTTCCAGATTGAGTGTTCCGGGCATACCGCCGGGCAGAACAATCATTTCGAGTTCTTTGCCGAGCGTAATTTCAGAATCTGTGATATCTGTCTGCACGGCGATTCCGTGAGAACCTGTAATTATCTTTCCTCCGACACCGACAAGCTTTACATCCTTTCCGCTTCTTCTGAGCAAATCCACAGGAGAAAGGGCTTCGATTTCCTCAAAGCCGTTTGCCAAAAATACATAAATCATAAAACTATCTTTCCTTTCTGTACTTGAAATATACGGTTGATTTATTCTGAAAAATCTGGAAATTCGCCAGATTTCAGTGTTGCGTACTCGTTCCGGACTTCGGCAATTTTTCCGCAGGACATTTTGCCTTCCGGACAGACACCGGAACAGCAGGAAGGACCTGCCTTGGCGAACAGTGCCGGAGATACCGGATAAACTTCTTTCAGCATTGCCTTTGCCAGTGCGCGGATTTCCCACTGTGCGCGGTTACAGCATCTTAACCTGAAAAAATGCAGCAGTTCCCTTGCATTCATCGTGACAACCATTTTGGTTTCACTGGCATTGGGCAGAACGAATCTTGCATCTTCGATTGCTTTTTTCTCCGCTTTGCGCCGGGCTTCCTTTTCGGAACAGCCCTGATTCAGAAATTCCTGATAATGCCTTGCTTCCAGAATTTCGGTTAATCTTTGGTAAGCTTCGACACAGTTCTGCATTGTCTCATCATAAAGCTTTAATGCATCTGCATCAGCGGCGATTTCCGGCGGCGTGATATACTCGAAATGCGTCAGCTTGACATATCTCTGACTCTGCACGGAAAAGCTTGCCAGTCTGTGACGGGTAATCTGTGCCAGAAGTGACCGGGAAACGCCCTCTATCGCGAATGTAAAGCTTGCATGTTCAATCGGACTTTCATGCCCGATAGTACTCAGCATTTCGACAAAGTTTCCGGCTTTTTCGTCGGTAAGACCGTCCATCAAATCCATCGCGCCGGTATCGGAATAGCAGAGTTTTGCAGCAGCAGCGACCACTTTTTCCGGCATGACAGTATGGGCAATTAATTTCACATTCATAAATCCATCCCCTTGATTTTTCATAGATTCTGTTTTATTATAGCATATTCCGGAACATTCGTCAATGTTTTTCCGGGATAATTTTATAAATCCATATGCATGACACAGAAACCCTCGTTGACTGTAAATCCGTTTTTCTGATAGAATCCGACTGTCTTCGGATTATGCATTGTCATCAGGAACATGCTTTTGACCGTTCCGGAAAGCAGTTCTTTCAGTTTCTGAATCAGTTCCGAACCAAACCCCATTCCCTGAAAGACCGGCTCCATCCAGAATTCTTCAATCTGAAGGGCATCCCCGTCATAAAAATGCTCGATTCTGCCGAACACTGCCCCGACAGGCGTATCTTCCTTCCGGAAGACAAGCCCGGAAAACCCCGGCGCATGATACAGATTTTCCAGTCTCCGGAAAGCATCTTCATACCGCCAGCGTTCAAGCCACGGTTCGCCGCTGAATGTCCGCATATAGGACTGCGACAGCAGCGGCAAATCCTGTTCTGTAATCTGTGAAATCAAATTCATAAAAACCTCTCAAAGCTTGCTGATTTGTCTGTAACGCGCCATTAATTTCTTTGTCCCGACATCATCAAACGCGATTTCCAGAAGATAATCATTTCCCATGGCTTCGGCTCTGAGTACTGTGCCGTCACCGAATTTGTCATCATGAATTCTGTCTCCGGCGGCAAGCTGCAAATCCGTATTGCCTTTCGACGGCGGATTTTTCCGGGCATTGGAAATGCTTGCCATCTGTTCTTTCAGAGCAGATTTTCGAGGTTCGGCTTTCTTTGCCGGAGCTGTTTTCCGGATAGTCTTGTCATCTGTGCTGACATACTGACTGTCGATTTCCGTCACGAACCGAGAAACGGCATTTCTCCGGTAATCACCGAAAATCAGGCGTTCCGCCGTATGAATCAGATACAGATTTCTTTTGGCTCTGGTAATCGTCACATAGGCAAGGCGGCGTTCTTCTTCTAAATCTTCCTGATTTTCCATACTCCGGTAACTAGGAAAAATATTATTTTCCATGCCGACTGCGAAAACAGTATCAAATTCCAGACCCTTTGCAGAATGCATTGTCATGAGCGAAACAACATCTCCGGAACTTTCCTTATCCGCATCGGTATAGAGTGACATTTCCGAGAGAAAGCCTTCTAAGTCAGGAGTTTCCGTATTCCGGACATAATCCACGATATTCGACCGGAATTCCTGTACGTTTTCGATTCTTTCCTTTCCGGTTTCGGCATCTTCCTGTCTGAGCATATCGAGATAGCCTGTTTCCTGAAGCATAAAATCGAAAAATTCCTCTAATGGCATCTGGGCGAGAGCCTGTTCAAGTTTCTGTATCAGATAGGCGAACTGTGTCAGCGGTGCGGTTCTTCTGCCGAGTGCCGGGAACTGGTTACAGTTCCGGATGACTTCCAGAGGGCTGATGTGCAGATCCTGTGAAATCTGCACAACGGTTGCCGCGGTAGAATCGCCGATGCCGCGCTTCGGTGTATTGATAATTCTCTCAAAACGAATCAAATCAAACGGATTCTGCAAAACTGCCAGATATGCCATGACATCTTTGATTTCTTTTCTGTCCTGAAAACGAATGCCGCCGTAAATCCGGTAGGGAATTTTATTCCGGATAAACATTTTTTCAATATTATTAGAAAGCGCATTCATCCGGTACAGAACGACAAAATCAGAATAATGCTTTCCGGCTCTGATGCCTTTTTCGATGATGCTGGAAACGACAAGACCTTCTGTTTTCTCGTCGCCGACTTTGACAATGTGAACAGGTTCACCGTCGCCGGCAGAAGTCCAGAGTTTTTTGTTTTTCCGGGCTTTGTTATTGGCAATGACGCTGTTCGCGGCGTTGAGAATATGCTGTGTCGAACGGTAATTTTCTTCCAGACGGATAGTCCTGCAATCCGGGAACTGTTCTTCAAAGCTCAGAATATTCTGAATATCCGCACCGCGGAAACGGTAGATACTCTGGTCATCATCACCAACAACGCATAAATTTCCGTACTTCTGCGCCAGAAGACTGACAAGTCTGTACTGTGCGTGATTGGTATCCTGATATTCGTCTACTAAAATATAACGATATTTCTTCTGATATTTCTCCAGCACTTCCGGATAAGTTTCAAATATCCGGACGGTCTGACAGATTAAATCATCAAAATCGAGCGCATTTGCCGCCTGTAATCTTTCCTGATACGCCTTGTATAACTTTGCAATGACAACCTGCTTATAATCCGAACCGTACTGAGATTCATAATCTTCCGGGAAAATCATTTCATCCTTTGCCGTACTGACAGCCGCAAGCACCTGCTTGACCGGAAAATTCTTTTCGGAAATTTTCAGTTCTTTCATACAGGCTTTCATTGCTTTCTGACTGTCATCAGAATCATAGATAGTAAAGTTATTTCCATAGCCGATTGTATCAATACAGGTTCTTAAAATCCGGACACAGGCAGAATGAAATGTAGAAGCATGAATATCCTGTGCATCTTCGCCGAGCGTTCCGGCAAGACGTTCTTTCAGTTCTCCGGCGGCTTTGTTTGTAAACGTAATCGCCAGAATCCGCCACGGACTGACCGGATTCGCGGCAATCAGATTCTGTAATCTGCCGAGTTTCATCATAGATTTTCCCTGAATATAATCTTCCAGATTCTGCAAGTCTTCCTGCTCCGGCACAGGTGTCAGCGTGTTCAGTGTATCGCCGAACAAAATCATATTTGCAATCCGGTTGACGATAACCGTTGTCTTTCCGCTTCCTGCTCCGGCAAGCACCAGCACTGCGCCTTTCACGGTGGTGATGGCTTCCATCTGCTGCGGATTCATGCCGGAAAAGCATTTTTCCACAGCAGCTCTCTTGATTTTTAAAAATTCCTGTTCGTTCATAAAATAACCCCTTTCGAGAAATCGTATCTTCATTATAACATATTTTCCGGGATTTGTAAACAGCAAAATATTTTTGTGGATTCAGCATAAAATCTCTTGCATTTTCTTGAAAATTATGATATAATATAGAAAATAACAGAACATTTCAGAAGGAGGATTTTTATGAAAATACAGTTTATCGGCGCGGCTCACGAAGTTACAGGCAGCTGTACTTATCTGGAAATCAACAATTTCCGGATTCTGGTAGATTTCGGCATGGAACAGGGGCGCGATATGTACGAGAATGCACAGATTCCCTGTGCGCCCGGAAAAATTGACTATGTATTATTAACTCATGCACATATCGACCATTCCGGACTGCTGCCGCTGTTATATGCCGGCGGATTCCACGGCGAAATCCATACGACAGATGCAACTGTCTCCCTATGCAGTATTATGCTCCGTGACAGTGCGCATATTCAGGAATTTGAAGCTTCCTGGCGCAACCGCAAAGCCGAACGTAAAGGCGAAGAACCTTATGTGCCGCTCTACACCATGGAAGATGCCGTCGGCGCGATTTCTCAGCTTCGTCCGCACCCCTATGAAGAAAAATTCCATCTCTGCGACGGCGTGGAAGTCCGCTTCATTGATGCCGGACATCTGCTCGGCTCGGCAAGTATCGAAATCTGGGCAACAGAGAGCGAAACAACCCGGAAACTTGTCTTTTCCGGCGATATCGGAAACCTGAATCAGCCCTTAATCCGCGACCCGCAGTATATTGATGAAGCCGACTATGTCATTATGGAATCGACCTACGGCGACAGAAAACACGAACGCCCGAAAGATTATGTCACTGCATTCGCACAGGTGATTCAGCAGACATTTGACCGCGGCGGCAGTGTCATTATTCCTTCATTTGCCGTCGGCAGAACACAGGAATTATTATATTTTCTCCGGCAGATAAAAGAAAGAAAGCTGATTAAAAATTATCCGGATTTTCCGGTATTTATGGACAGTCCGCTTGCTATCGAGGCAACCAGTATTTTCTTACGGAACCAGAACAGCTGCTATGATGAAGAGGCTCTCAGCTATGTGAATCAGGGCATCAATCCGCTGACATTCGACGACCTGATTCTCGCTACAACGCCGGAAGAATCCAGAGCGATTAATTTCGACAAACGCCGGAAAATTATCATTTCTGCTTCCGGCATGTGCGAAGCCGGAAGAATCAAGCATCATCTGAAGCATAATCTCTGGCAGCCGCAGAACACCATTTTATTTGTCGGCTATCAGGCTTACGGAACGTTAGGACGTTCCCTGGTGGAAGGTGCGACTTCCGTTAAGCTGTTCGGTGAAACCGTCACCGTTGCCGCACAGATTAAACAGCTTCCCGGCATCAGCGGTCATGCCGATGTGGACGGTCTGACAACATGGATTTCCCATATCCGGAATCCGAAGCGCGTCTTTGTCATTCACGGAGAAAGTTCCGTCATGGAACATTTTGTTACACATTTACAGAATGATTTGAAATTGAATGCTTACGCCCCCTACAGCGGCACGGAATTCGACCCGGTCACAAATGAAATTCTTCTCGAAGCCGTTCCGAAACCCATTGCCAAGCCGAAAACCGGAAAAGCAAATACAGTCTATCACCGTCTGCTTGCGGCTCTGGAACGTCTTACAGGCTTAATCAAGCGCAGTGAGGGCAGAACCAATAAAGACCTCGCCCGACTGACCGACCAGATTAACGAACTCTGCAATAAATTCGAGAAATAAAATAAAAGGGCTGCTTCGCCAAAACAGATGATGCGGCAGCCCTATTTTTCGTTATTTTTATTCAGGTTATGGCTCAATAAAGCAACTTGCAACAATAAATTTTTATTATTCTCCATTGAAATTTCAAAAACATACTACGCCGAATCGGCATTTTTAGATGGAAAATAAGAAAAGCTTGCTGCATCAATTAACTTTTTCTATTTTTTTACTTGCAACAGCCACTTTTTGTTATCTTTGTCATTTTCGAGAAGGAATATCCGGATGATTGCATTTTTCTTCTTATATAATTTGCTTTAGAAAAATTATTTAAAATTTCCAAAAACTCCATTGACAAAATTTATCTAGAGTTTGATGATATACAGGTTCATATCTTTTTATCAGCTTTATATAACAGGGTTCAATCAGGCGCATTCGGAGCAGTTCAATTCCTGTACATGCAAGATAAACTGCTATCACAACCGCTATAGAATATGGTATTAAAAATAATGTATCTGCATAATTGGCATTATGAAATAAATCTTTCCACAAAAATATTTTCACATCATAATTATCATGTATCAAATAAACGCCAAATGTTGCAGAACCCAATATATTAATTACTCTATGATATCTTATTTTCATAGTACAAAATGCTAAAAACCAAAATAACGATAATAAAAAAATGGGAAGTTTTTGGATAGTATACCATTTTGTAGAATTCAGTCCCATCTCATTAATGTATACTCCAATTATATCATACAAAATTACTATAAGCCATGTGAAAACAGTTGTTATAAGAGCTAAAGCTACATAATGCTTGCATTTGTCATGGGTCAGCTTCTGTCCGCAGAACATCCGGATATACCCTCCCACACTATAAATAAACATCATCCACAGCAGCACATTCTTTTCCCATACAGTATCATTGCAATCCGGCACAAGAAGGTAAAAAAAAGTTGGCAACAGTATCAAACAGCACACACACAGAATTAAAAGTCTTCTGTACTGTTCCTGCTCTAAAGAACACAGTAATTTATTCAGATACGGGTGCAGCAGATACAGCATTAAGTAACTGCTTGCAAACCACCATTCTCCTGAAGTGACCGGGAACAGTGAGGAAAAATATTCATATCCCACAAATTCTCTGTTAAAAATCAAATATATCACCACAGAATAGAAAAAAATTTGTCCCCATAGTTTACATAACTTTGAAATTTTTACTTTTTTTGATTCAATCAGAAAATAACCTGATATAAAAACAAAAATATTGACACCTACTTTTCCGCCTATATTCATACAGCGGAGATATATTTTAGGAAGTGTCACCGAAAAAACATCATACTCAAAAAAACCGTGTACTACAAAATGATGGCTGATAATCATAAGCATTGCAAAAATACGCAACAATTCAAAATTTGACTGTCTTTTATTCTCAATCATTTTCTCACCCTCATATCACAAAAGAGCAAGTGCTGCATAACAGCAACACTTGCATCATTTCATTAACCCCTAGAAGGAATATAAGGTGCAATTGCACCAGCCAGATGAGACATCGGCATAGTCTGCATCCAGATTTTTACGGCTCTGTCCGGAGGTGCAGTTACCTTCGTATTGAACAGACCTTCACCGCCCATGATAACATTAGCGACACCCTTAATCGTTTCAACTTCGATATTGCAGGCACCGTCCATTGCTACCAGATAGCCGGTATCAATAATCTGTACCTGACCGGGCTGGAGTACCTTTTCGACAATGCTGCCGTCTACTTCGACCAGAAGTGTGCCGTTTCCGGTAAATTTCTGCATGATAAAGCCTTCGCCGCCAAAGAAGCCGGAAGAAATTTTTTTCTGGAAATACAGTTCAAAGTTCACAGACGGGTCAGATGCCAGAAATGCGGATTTCTGTGCGATAATCATATCGCCGGGATTCATCTCGAATGCGAGGATATTGCCCGGCACGGAAGAACCGAACGTGATAGAACCTGCGCCACCCTGTGCGGTATAGGTATTCTGGAAGAGGGATTCACCTGTCACCAGTCTGCCGAGTACTTTGCCGAATCCGCCGTTGGAAGTCGTCTGCATCTTGACATTGGGATCCTGCCATACCATAGCACCGCTCTGACAGATAACGCTTTCGCCGTTTTCGAGATAGACATTGGCAACCGCAAAGGGTGCGCCTTCGATTTCGTATTTCATAATTTTTTCTCCTTACAGTCCGAAATTTCATAAACGATACAGTTTATGATAGAATATAATAATATTATATCATATTTTATAAAATTTGTCAAGTATTTTATCGAAATTTGTTGAATTTATTCTGCAATCTGATTCTGTGCCTTGAATGCTGTGAGTGTGTTCTTCATCAGCATAGCAATCGTCATGGGACCTACACCGCCCGGAACGGGAGTAATATAAGAAGCTTTCGGCTCAACTTCGGCAAAGTTGACATCTCCGCAGAGCTTGCCGTTTTCGAGGCGGTTCATGCCGACATCAATCACGACAGCACCGTCTTTCACCATATCGCCGGTGACGAAATTCGCCCTGCCGACAGCGGCGACAAGAATATCTGCTTCTCTGGTGATTTCAGCGAGATTCTGTGTCCTGCTGTGACAGATGGTCACTGTTCCGCTTCTGTGAAGCAATAACATTGCCATAGGCTTGCCTACAATATTGCTTCTGCCGATGACGACGCATCTTTTTCCGGAAATTTCCGTTCCGGTAGAATCAATTAATTCCATCACTCCGGCAGGCGTACACGGCAGAAAGGCATATTCACCAATCATGATTCTGCCGACGTTCTCCGGATGGAAGGCATCTACGTCCTTTTCTGCCGAAATCGCATTGATGATAGCCTTATCATCAATCTGTTTCGGAACAGGAAGCTGCACCAGAATGCCGTTGACATTCTTGTCAGCGTTGAGTGTTTCCACGAGTTCGAGCAGTTCTTCCTGCGTGGTATCTTCGGGGAGCGCGTATTCAAACGACTGGAAGCCGACTGTTTCACAAGCCTTTTTCTTATTGTTGACATACACTCTGGAAGCCGGGTCGTTTCCGACAATCACGACAGCCAGACCGGGCTTTTTCCCGTATTTCTGAAAGAGGGCTTCGGTTTTCTGCCGAACCTGTTCTTTCACATTTGCCGATACCTGTTTTCCGTCGATAAGTTTAGCCATTGTTTTTATCCTCACTTTCCTGATTTTCTGTTGTTTCAGATTTCTGTTTTGATTTGGCTTTCGCATTGAGTTCATCTGCCTGAGCCAGCAGAAGCCGGGATTCTTCCGTATTGCAGTAGAGTTTGTAATCCCTGCCCATGCGCTTGACTTTGGAAGTAAAAACTATCATCAGAATCAGGCAGACAATCACACAGACTGCCGCCAGAACCTGAGAAACTCTTAATGTACCTATCATAAGGCTGTCTGTCCGCAGACCTTCAATGAAAAATCTGCCGAGTCCGTACCAGATGAGATACAATAAAAAATTCTGTCCGTCGAATTTCCGATATTTTTTCAGGAATATCACCAGAATCACGAATCCGGTCAGGCACCAGACAGATTCATACAGAAAACATGGGTGAACCATATCATCCGGATTCAAGACATCGGCAGTATAATTTCTGGAAATCCATGTCTGAATTCTTCCGCCGGACATGCCGAAAATGCTGTCTGTATTTCTGCCGAATGCTTCCTGATTGGTAAAATTTCCCCATCTGCCGATGCCCTGCCCTAACAGAAAACCTGTTCCGCAGATATCGAGCATAGGGAGAAGCCTGACTTTCCGGAATTTGCAGACAATTCCGCCGACCAGAAATGCGCCGATAATACCGCCGTAAATGGCAAGCCCGCCGCCTCTGGTATTGAAGATTTCTTTCCAGTCTCCGGCATACTCGCTCCAGTTGAAGGCGACATAATAAGTTCTTGCGCCGACAATGCCGCCGATAATGCCGCCGATAATGGCATCAATCGCCCTGTCCGGGTCGAGCCCGACACGGCGCATATTCCGCAGTCCGAATATCAGGGCGAGAATCAGCCCGAATGTGATGATAATTCCATACCATTGAATCTCTACTCCGAAAATGGTGAAGGCTGTCGAATTCACATGAAAATCCAGCCCCAGCTTCGGAAAAACAATTTCATTATAATCTAAATTTTCATAGCCGAGTTCCGAAACGCTTGTCATAAAATTTCATCTCCTGGCGCATGAACAATGGACAATACCGTATTATCAATATCAATTTCATCACGAAGGAACTGCAAAGCTTCTTCATAGGTGATTTCCGCAAGCACGGAAACAGGCGTGAACGGCTTGATTCCAGACATATAGCAGTCCAGCATCATGGAAGCATTGGATTCCACGCTGTTCATAGAACGAATCATAGAACCGTATTTTGCTTTTCTGAGACGTTCAAATGCTTCTTTATCAAAGCCGTTTTCTTTAGCGTTCTGAATGACTGCAAAAATTCTTTTCCGGACTTCTCTGGGGTTGCGGGATTCACCGCCGATTCCTGCCGAGAAATAGCCGTTTCCGGAAAACGGCGAATCCACGCCGAATCCGAAGTTAATCAGATTTTCTTCCAGCATCTGCTGATAGATTTCTGTACTGGCACTGAACAGCGAATCAAGCGCGAGTTCCGCAAGCAGTTCCGCGCGGAGGAGTTCTTCACCGTTTCTGGGCTTTAATTTAAAATCCAGACTGAACATCGGCACGCCGACAGGTGCCGTGTCAATGACTTCATGCTGATAAACTTCATAGGGTTCTTCCGGATAGACTTCTTCGAGCTTATGGTCTTCTGCCGGAAGCAGAAGTCTGTCACAGATTTCGAGAATTTCTTCGGCACTGACATTTCCGGCAACGGAAAGCGTCATATTATGCAGATTATAGAACGTGTGATAGCATCTGTAAAGCAAATCGGCATCAATTTTCTGAATGCTTTCGACCGTTCCGGCAATGCCGATTCTGACAGGGTGCTTGTGATACATGCATTTGAGCGAATTGAAGAACAGCTTCCAGCCGGGTTCGTCTTCATTCATGCGGATTTCCTGCGCGATAATGCCCTGTTCTTTATCGACGGTTTCCTGTGTAAAATAGGGATGCTGTACAAAATTCAGCAGAATTTCCAGCGACGGATTGAAATTCTCGGAACACATGAATAAATAAGCCGTTCTGTCAAAAGAAGTATAGGCATTGGCGATGGCACCGGTTTCAGCATACTGTTCAAATGCGCCTGTATCTTCGTTTTCAAAGAGTTTATGCTCTAAGAAATGTGCAATGCCTTCCGGCACCTGTGCGAAATCTTTTTCGCCGTCAAGCCGGAACATGGTATTCACAGAGCCGTATTTCGTGCCGAACAGTGCAAATGCGCTGTGAAAATCGGGCATTTCCATGATATAGATATCCAGTCCGGTTTCATGCTTCACATGCAGACAGCTCTGTCCGTCTCTGGGAGAAGTAATAATTTCCTGATTTCTCTGCTTCATGCCTGTGCCTCTCCTTTCTGATTCAGAATGTAGATACTGTCCAGACGGAATGCCTTTGCCGTCCGGATGATATCTTCTTTAGTCAGATTCTGATATAACTGAATGCGTTCTTCCACACCGGCATGGTCATCCCGGAGAAAGCGTTCAAACGCTTCGGCAGAACAGGAAGACGGCGTATCTCCCGTGAGTTTCAGCGCGTTGATTAAATAACGCTGTGCATCTGTAAGAAGTTTTTCTTCAAATTCGCCTTTCTGCATGGCTTCCAGCTGTTCCAGAACGGCATCGCGGGTTTTTTCAATATTTTCCTGAGAAACACCGCTTGTGACTATCATGGTATTCTTGCCGTATACGATATTGCTGGAACAGTAATAGCACAAACTCATTTTTTCGCGGACATTCGAGAACAGCAGAGAAAACGGCGCACCGCCGAACATCAGACTGCACATTCTCATGGCTTCCTGAGAGGCTTCTTCTGCCTTGAACGCCATGACAAGCTGACTCTGTCCGACTTCCATAAACTCTGTTACGGTTTCCGGCTCTGTCTTGCAGGGACTGGGAGACTGTACCCGGATTTCCGGGGCTTTGCGTTCGCTGAAAGCATTCCGGAACAGTTCCGGCAGTTCGGGGGCGTCTTCCGCGCCGACATAGTAAACCAGAATCTGTGCATTCTGCAATACTTCCTGATATGCCTGATAAACCGTTTCCGGTGTCAGGGCAAGTACTTCTTCTTTTGTACCATAAAGCGGACTTGCATTCGGTTCATTCCGGAATATGGTCTCTCTTGCCTGTTTTATGGCATAGGAACGCTTGTTGTTGATTTCATTTTCAATCACATCGAGCAGTTCCTGCTGTTCGGTCTGGAAAGCCGTTTCTGAAAAAGCATGTTCCGTTTCCAGATTCGGACGGAGAATGCATTCCAGCAGCAGAGAAGCAGCTTCTTCGCGAAGCTTTTCACCGTTGAGGGCGTAAGCATCACCAATGGTATTGACAATCAGTGTCATCCGCCATGTATCGGCAATCAGGGAAACATTGCTGTCCAGATAAGCACCGTAAAGTTCCTGCATTCTGTCAGACATTTTCGCAATTGTGGGATATTTCTCACAGGAATTGAGCAGAAGATTCGGCAGCATTGCCCAGGCAGCTGCCTTTTCCGGCTGACAGGGCATCAGGAAGACAACAGAAATATTGGTTGTCTTGAATTTCGGCTCTGCAATCGAAGTCAGTTCGATACCTTCACCGAGAGACTGTGAAAATTCTTTCAATGAAAAACCACCTTTCAAAAATAAATTACTGTTCTTATTCTATCATATTTCAGAACAAAATGCAAGGAAATTTTTTATTTTGCAAAAGAATTTTGAAAAATCACTTGCAATTTCCGGAATTTTATGTTATCATAAAATTGCAGGCGGTAAGAATACACGTGTTCGCCTGTGAAATACAAATCTGAGATTCAAGCTTGAAAGGATTTTTGAAACATGAAATTTTCTAAAATGCATGGTATCGGAAACGATTATGTCTATGTCAACTGCTTTCGGGAAAAAGTCGACAATCCGGAAGCCGTTTCGATTCAGGTCAGCGACCGCAGAAAGGGCATCGGTTCCGATGGTTTGATTCTGATTCTGCCGTCAGAAATTGCTGACTGCCGGATGAGAATTTTCAATGCAGACGGTTCAGAAGCTATGATGTGCGGAAACGGTATCCGCTGTGTGGCGAAATATGCCTATGATAACGGCATTGTCAGCAAACCGGAACTGTCTGTGGAGACAAATTCCGGCATCAAGTATATTCAATTGCAGGTTCAGGACGGAAAAGCCGTCAGCGCGACTGTCGATATGGGGAAAGCCATCCTGAAGCCTGCCGACATTCCTATGAATGCCGAAGGTAAAACTTTTATTGCACAGCCGCTTTCGGTAAACGGAAAGACCTATACAGCAACAGCGGTTTCTATGGGGAATCCGCACTGTGTGATTTTTCTGGAGCAGAATGTGGATGCTCTCGAACTGGAAAAAATCGGTTCTTTCTTTGAGAATCATGAACTGTTTCCGGCGCGTGTCAATACGGAATTTGTGAATATCATCGACGGGCATACTCTGAAAATGCGCGTCTGGGAACGCGGCAGCG
>DGUB01000027.1 GCA_002393815.1 Ruminococcus sp. UBA4321
ATGAAAAATTTACACTCTCCGGATTCCGGGGAGTGTATTTTTGTCAGAAATTCATAAAAAAGACATTGACTTTGTAAAGAAACTATGGTATAATAAAACTACAGACTGCTGAAAATTTCTCAGAACGGAGGATGATTATGGAAAAAACTGTCACAAAGGAAGATATCCGTCAGCTGACCGAAAAGGCACTGAAACTTGCGGATTCCCTTACAGAAGATATGAACGCACAGCGTCAGGATTCCGAGAAATATAAAGAAAAATATGATAATGTCCTGAAAAGAGTGAAGGCTCTGCTCGATTCCGAAAAATCATGAAAGTGAGGTCTGACTGATGCCAGTTACAGATAAGAAATATACAGAAAAAATGAGCGAATTAAAATCTGTCATTCAGGAACTCAGTGATGCTGCCGGTCAGCTCATGGTGCAGAATGAAATGAAGCAGAAAGAGTTGGAAACGCTCAAAAGAGAATATGATTCCAAAGTGTACAAGCTGGAAGCACAGCTGAAAGAAGAAAGAGAAAAATTCGCCCTTGAAAAATCCAATTTCAAGGCAGAAACGCTTTCTTATAAGCAGGATGTCGCCGCGTTCCGGAATCTTGCCGAAACACTGAAAGAAGAAAAGGACAGATACAAGAAAAAAAAAGAAGACTTGCAGAAAAGAGACGAAGAAAGCAGGCAAAAGCTCGAAGAAAATCTCAGAAAGGAAGCTGAACTTCTGGCAAAAGAAGAACAGCTGTCTTCCGGGCAGGGTGGACTGAACGCAAAGATTGCGGAACTCGAAGCAAATCTGAAACATGAAAAAGAATATAACCGTAAGCTGAAACAGGATTTAAGTCAGGAAAAAACAGCGCAGAATGCCAGAAATGCTGCATTCCAGAACCGGATTAAGGAACTGACCGAACAGAATGCCCGGCTTGCGGAAACAGAAAATCAGTCTGCCGAAACAGAAGCACTGAAAAAACAGGTGGAAGAACTGACTGCACAGAATTCTCAGAACGAAGAGAATTTCAGAAAGCAGATTCAGGAACTGTCTGCACAGAGTGCCGATGTCATAGAAGAACTCAGAAAACAGGTGAAAGAACTGACCGTTCAGAATGCACAGCTGACAACACAGCAGTCTGCATCTGCTGCCGGTGAACAGGAAGTGACTGACCTGAAACAGCAGCTGGAAGCTGTTGAAAAAGAACGTGATACGTTCCGCAGCAGGCTGGAATATCTCTATACAGCCTCTCTCAGCGATACAGAGAAACAGGCAAGTGAAGAAGCTGCCAAAAAAGAAGAAGAAACTGTTTCTGCCGAAGAAGCAGAAACTCCGGAAAGCACTGAAACGCCCGAACTGGTCGGCGTTTCCGCCTGAATAAACTGACTGCCGCACAGAATGCGGCAGTTTTTGTTTATTGGTATAAAGCAGCAACACCGGCGATTTTTTCGGCGAATTCTTTGCGGACATGTTCCGGGGAGAGAATTTCCATATCCTGTCCGTATTTCATCACCCATCTGTAGAAGCCGTGACCGATGCCGATTTTCGCACGGATAAGGACAGTTCCCGGCATATCATCATTCAGGACGGTGGCATATCTGCCGAACTGTTCGAGCATATCATCCAGCAGAAAGCGTCTGATGCGCAGAGTGACATAAACGAATTCATCTGGTTCAAAGATATCGAGGACGACACCGTCCGGGCGCGGAATGGCAGCAGCTGACTGTGTGACTTCTCCGGCAGTAATGTGTTTCATGCGGTCGATGCGGTATGTCCGGATATTCTGGCTTTCTTCGTCGAAGCATTTGAGATAGAACCTCTCATTGAAGTAAATCACATTGCAGGGGAGCATATCGCGCCGCTTGCTGTAATAGTTTATCTGTTTATGCGTGTCATATTTGCCGTACTCGAAGTTGATTTTCCGTTTCTGGGAGATAATCTTATGAACTTTCTCCAGATTTTCGAGAAGATTCAGCGAGGGGGCTGCCTGACTGTTGAGCGATATCCGGCTGATAAGCTGATGCACTTCTTCGGAGGAGCATAATCCCTCGAATTTTTTGATTAATTTCTGTTTCTGACCGTCTGACAGAAATTTATTGATACTGATAGAATCGACAATAAACCGGATTTCATTGAACGTGAAGCCTTTCCGGACGAGATAATATTCAGATGTATTATGTGCGCCGCGGCTGACCTGAATATTATGTCCGGTCATTTGCAGACGGTTGATATCTCTGCGGATAGTCAGAGCCGAAACATCGCCTAAATTCGTCTGACTGGCGAGATAGTTCTGAATATCGCGGACAGTGACTTTCTTTTTCTCATCCGTCTGGTTGGTAAGATATTCGAGAATATAAATAATTCTTTCATGTTCCATAAAGAAACCTCCTGCATAAAATTTTAAAAAAATTTTCCAGTTGTGAAATTTTTGAACATCTGATATGTTATAATCATATCATGATATAGTTGAGATAAAGAAATCCGGTTCTGCCGGCTGTGGGGACAGGCGGCAGAACTCACCGAACCTGAAAAGAGTGATAAAAATCATGAGTGTCGAATACAGCAAATCCGGAAAAGTTCTGATAAAATGCGGCTTTGATGAAGAATCAGTCATCATTCCGGAAGGCGTGACACAGATAAGGAAAATTGCTTTCCGGAACTGCATAAAGCTAAAAGAAGTGACTCTGCCGGAAAGTGTAAAAAATATCGGCGTATCTGCATTTGAAAACTGTTCTTCTCTCAAACGGATTGTGATTCCTTCCGGAATGACACGAATTTGTCAGAGTACATTTGAAGGCTGCAAAGCACTGGAAGAAGTCATTCTGCCAGAAGGGCTTCAGAAGATTGTAGGAGGTGCATTCAGCAGATGTACTTCTTTGCAAACCGTCCGGATTCCGGATAGTGTCAGACAGCTGGATTCCTACGCCTTCAGCAGATGTGACAATCTTCATGAACTCCGGTACAGAAATCTGAAAATTCATATGAATTTTTCAGACTGGAACGAATTTACCTATCTCCAGCGTACAATTGAAATGATTCTCCGGGAAGATTACAGCATGAGAGTCATTACTTCTGTAAAATATGACCTGCTCTGGCAGATGTTCTTTCAGAATCCGGATGATGAAAAACTGAAAGATTATATCCGGCAGTATTTCTCCAAAATCTTTCTGAATCTGCTTGATAAAGATGATGCCGTTTCCATCCAGAAAGTTCTGGATGATTATGATTTTATCAGTAAAAATAATATTGACAGATTTATCCGGTATGCCATTGATAAGCAGAAACTCCAGAGTCAGCTTTTATTGATGAATTATAAAGCTTCGCAGAACTGGCAGAAACAAAAGAATCTGTTTCTGTAATACGAGTTTACAGGACTTGCAATTTCTCCGGATTTGTGCTATGATGATAATAACATCATATCGAATAAAGGAGAAGTTTATGAAAAAGATATATTTCAGTCCGGAACGTGACGGATTTTACGGCGCGTACTATCCGAATAAAAAGCCGACTAATAAAGCCATGCTTGTCATGCTCGGCGATGATATTGATGATATGCTTGTGAAAGCCGCTGTAAAGTGGCTGCATCCGCTCGGCTGTAACGTGATAGCGTTAGCACCTGCCGAAAAAGATTACGGACATCACAGCTATCCGATTGAGAGAATTGAAAACGCTGTGACGTATCTGAAATCGCAGGGAAATGAGAAAATCGGTATCTGTGGTGCATCCACAACGGGAATGCTTGCATTAGCGGCGGCATCTTACATTCCGGATATTCGTCTGACGCTGGCATTCACGCCTTGTGACTTCATTATGGAAGGTTTCTACCGTGACGGACTGGACGGAGTTCGGGAGCGTCCGGGAGATTACGAATCCAGTCTCAGCTACAGAGGGGAACAGCTTCCGTTTCTGCCGTATGCGTACCGGCATCCGGAATACTGGCAGAAGATTCAGGAAGAATCAAAACGCCGTCATGATATGATTGCAAGCCGTGATTTATTCGACGAATCGGAACGGCTTCACCCGTTACAGGAAGAAGAAAAAATCAAAGTCGAGAACATTCACGGCAGACTGGTGTTAGTCGGCGCGGAAGATGATTCTCTCTGGGACACTTGCAGATATATCCGCCGGATAGATGAAAGATTAAAGTCCAGACCGCACAAATGCCGCTACAGAATCATGACATATGAACACGGTTCACATTTTTGTTTTCCGCAGTC
>DGUB01000048.1 GCA_002393815.1 Ruminococcus sp. UBA4321
CCGGAGGTGTTGTTGCCCTCGAATTTATAATAAATCTTTGCCGGAGTACCCAGAGCCTTTTCTAAGAAATACGCTCTTGTCAGCGGTGACGGGCGGTACATTCTGTAGAAGCTGAGAATTTCTTCCGGAATGTCGATGTAAGCATCATCGTTATTGAGTTCCTGCTTTGCAAGTTCTGTACAGAAAATCTGGCTTAGTTCTTCCAGAGTGACAGGTTTTCCTGTTCCGGGATTGAGCAGGGGCGCAGGTTTGGTTTTCATATCGGCGCGGACATTGTACCACTGTTTCGGGAGTTCGTCCTCGCTGAGATAGATTTTGTAAGGAATTTTCTGTTCCATGTGTATTCGTCCTTTCTGATAAAAAATAATAATTCAGGTATATTTATTATAGCATAAATCACAAAAAAAGTCAATATCTGAAAAAATAAAAATTTTGCTTGACAACTTAACAAAAATATGTTATAATGCTCTTAAACGAATAAATTGAAAATGATTTTCATTTCTGAAATCAGAAAGGATTTGATACTATGTTTAAGAAACTGCTTGCTTTAGGTGCTGTCACTTCCCTGCTGTTCACCGGATGCAGTGCCGGAAATATCGCCAACGCCGGACAGCAGAAATCCGATAAATTAAGCATTGTCTGTACACTGTTCCCGGAATATGACTGGACTAAGGAAATCTTAGGCGAACAGGCTCAAAATGCCAATCTTACGTATTTGTTAAGCAGCGGTCTGGATTTGCATAACTATCAGCCGAGCGCAAAAGATATGATTACGATTTCAGACTGCGACCTGTTTATCTACGTCGGCGGAGAATCGGAAAGCTGGGTCGATGATGCCCTCAAAGAAGTTACCAATCCTGATATGAAAGTTATCCGCCTGATGGATGTTATCGGCGATTCCGCTAAGGAAGAGGAAGTCAAGGAAGGCATGGAAACCGAACCCGAAGAAGAGGAAGAAGACGAAGAAGAACCCGAATATGACGAACATGTCTGGCTGTCTGTGAAAAATGCCGGAATCCTCTGCAATGCTATCTGTGATACGCTCTGCGAAATCCAGCCGGAACAGAAAGACGTTTATCAGGCGAATCTGAACGCCTATACTGAAAAGCTGAATCAGCTAGATAAAGAATTTTCCGATATGGCAGAAGCTTCTTCTGTGAAAACTGTCGTATTCGCGGACAGATTTCCGTTCCGGTATCTGGTGGATGATTACAATATCGATTATTATGCGGCATTTGTCGGCTGTTCCGCCGAAACAGAGGCAAGCTTCGAGACGGTCGCATTTCTGGCAAAGAAACTGGATGAACTGCATCTTGATACTGTTTTCACCATCGAAAACGCCGATAATGCCATTGCAAACGCTGTGATTTCCAGTACGGAAAGCAAGAATCAGCAGATTGCTGCCCTGAATTCCATGCAGTCCGTCAATTCAGACGATATCGCAAACGGTGCAAGCTACCTGACTATCATGCAGAATAATCTGACCGTTCTGAAAGAGGCGTTAAACTAATCATGAGTAAAATTCAGATAGCGTGTAAAAATGCCTCGCTCGGCTATGAAAATACAGTTGTCGTCCGGGATTTGAATTTCACCGTCAGCAAGGGAGATTATCTCTGCATTCTGGGTGAAAACGGCTCCGGAAAGAGTACGCTGATAAAAGCACTCCTCGGACTGAAACCGCAGTTAAGCGGAGAAATCAGATTCGGAAAGAAAGTCGGTAAAAATCAGATTGGCTATCTGCCTCAGCAGACGATTGTACAGAGAGATTTTCCGGCATCAGTGCGCGAAATCGTGCAGTCCGGCTGTATGAACCGCTGCGGATTGAGACCTTTCTACAATCAGGAAGAAAAACAGCTTGCTTCCGATATGATGGAAAAATTACAGATTACACATCTTGCAAAACGCTGTTACCGGGAACTTTCCGGCGGTCAGCAGCAGAGAGTTCTGCTTGCCAGAGCGTTATGTGCTGCCCGGAAAATGCTTCTCTTAGATGAACCCGTGACCGGACTCGACCCGAAAGCCACTCTTGAAATGTATGAAATTATCGCAAGACTCAACCACGAAGATAATATGACCATCATCATGGTTTCCCATGATATGAACGCCGCTGTGAGGTATGCGTCCCATATTCTGCATATCGGCGGAAAACAGCTGTTTTTCGGCACAAAGGAAGACTATCTGGAAAGCAAGGTCGGACGGGCATTTCTGGAAGCTTCCGATGCAGGAGGTGAATCCGCATGACCGAAACAAATATGAATCTCTGGCAGACTTTAGTCTATTATTTTCAGTATCCGTTTGTACAGTATGCAATGATAGTTGGTCTGCTGATTGCGCTGTGTTCGTCGCTTCTGGGCGTGACGCTGGTGCTAAAACGGTTTTCATTTATCGGCGACGGCTTGTCACATGTCGCATTCGGCGCGATGGCAGTTGCCGGAGTGCTGGGCGTTTCCAATGATATGACAGTCGTTCTGCCGGTTACGGTGATTTCGGCAGTCTTATTGTTAAGAACCGGGCAGAATACCAAAATCAAGGGCGATGCCGCTGTCGCGATGATTTCGGTCGGCGCACTGGCAATCGGCTATCTGCTGATGAATTTATTCTCGAAATCAGCGAATATTTCCGGAGATGTATGCAGTACGCTGTTCGGCTCGACTTCGATTCTGACGCTGACCAAGCCGGAAGTCTGGCTGTGCATTATCATGGCTCTGATTGTGATAACGGTCTTTCTGTTATTCTATCATAAAATTTTCGCCATCACATTTGACGAGAACTTCGCGAACGCAACAGGCGTGAAAGCAAACGCCTATAATTTACTGATTGCCGTGATTACGGCACTGATTATCGTACTTGCCATGAATCTGGTAGGTTCTCTGCTGATTTCCGCGCTGATTATTTTCCCGGCACTGTCTGCTATGAGAGTGTTCCGGAGTTTCCGGAGTGTGATTATCTGTTCGGCAGTGATTTCGGTTATCTGTGCAGCGGCAGGAATTATTCTCTCGATATTGTTTTCCACACCCGTCGGCTCGACGATAGTCGCGGCGGATATTCTGGTATTTTTCATATTCTGCGGTATTTCTGCCGCGATTTCTGGAGGAAAGAAAGCATGAAAAAATTAAGTATGATTCTCACAGCGGTTCTGCTGACAGGTCTGCTCACCGCCTGCGGAAGCAAGAGCGAAGCCACTGAAACTTCCGGAACAAGTCCGGAAACCGTTCCGGCAGTCTCCGAAACAGAAGCTTTTCTAGTGCCGGAAAACCCGAACGCTGACCCCAATGCCGATGTTGACCTGACAACTCTCAGCAGTACCATGGTTTACAGTCAGGTTGCCGACATGATGTATACGCCCGAAAAATATGACGGCAAAATCATCAAGGCATCCGGTCTGTTCTCGGTCTATCACGACGATATGCAGGACAAGAATTATTATGCAATTCTGATTCAGGATGCAACTGCCTGCTGTGCGCAGGGCATTGAATTCGTCTGGAAAGGCGAACACGCTTATCCGGAAGATTATCCGGAAATCGGCAGTGAAATCACGGTCATGGGAACGTTCGGAACTTACGAGGAGGACGGCGCGACTTATACACAATTGCTGGACGCGGATGTCACTGTGAATGAATAAAAATCGGTCTGCTGTATCGGAATTCCGGTACAGCAGACTTGTTTCCGGATTGTTATTTAAAAATTAACAGTTTATTCATATTTTATTCACATACAAGCAGAGTATGTATATTATAATTAGTAAGAATAACAGTAAAAATGCAAAAACGGAGGGTATTATGAAGCATAAAAAGAATTCCAGTCCGGAAAACGAACCGGAATATATTGAAGAACTCGAAGAAGACGAAGAAATCGACGAGGAAGATGACGAAGAAGATTATGACGAGGATGAGGAATACGAAGATGATGAAGACGACGAAGATGATGAGGACGAGGACGAAGAAGACGAAAAGCCAAGAGGTCTGAAAGCCTTCTTTGCCAAAATCAAAAGCAGTCTCTTTGAAGAAGTCGAAGAAGACGACGAGGAAGAGGAAGAAGAGGACGACGAAGACCTTGACGAGGATGAGGAAGAAGAATTCGACGACGAGGAAGACGAAGAAGAACCCGACGAGGACGAAGACAACGACGAAACAGAAGATTCTGAACCTTCCGAAGAATCCGAACCGGAAGTAATTGTCATTCCGGAAGAAATGCTCCGCACCGAAGAAGACGCAGAGACGCAGCCCGATGACGGCGAAATCTTCCTCGACGCGCCGGAAGATATGCCCGACTTCCGTGAAGAAGCCGTTCCCGGCTATCAGCCGCCCCCTAAAAAAGAACCGGAACCCGAAGAAACAGAACAGCCGGATTCTGAAACACCTGTTATCAAAGAAGACGAACTGACTGTCGGTCTGGACGATTTCTTCTCCGATGAGAAAGAAACAGATTCTGACGAAGAAGATTCTGAAACAGATATTGACGAAGATACGGAAGATTCCAAACCGGATGACGAAGAAGAAACAGACGCTTCCGAACCGGATGACGATGAAGAAGACGAAGAAGAACAAAATTCCGACGGCACTCCGAAAAAAAGCATTCTTTCCAAACTGATTCCGGTTGTCGCAGTATTGGTTGTCGTACTCGGATTCGTCTACTGCTTCCAGCTTGGTCTGTTCGACGAGAAAGAAGCGTTCCTGATGCCGGAACTCGTCGGCAGAAATTATTACGAACTCACCGACGAAGAATATGCAAATCTCGATATTCAGGTGAATCAGTCCGCTTATTCGGCTTATGACAAAGATTTCATCTATGCACAGGATATTCCTTCCGGAACAGAAATCAAACTCGGTCAGACCGTCAAGGTAGACCTCAGTCTCGGCTATCAGATGACTGTTGTGCCGGATGTCCGGAATTATCAGTTCGACTATGCGAAAAAACTTCTGGAACAGACAGGATTCAAAACGCAGATTGCCTATGAACAAAGCCTTAACGGCACAGCGCAGAACAATGTCATCCGTACTGTTCCCGGCTCTAACGAAGAAGCCGCTGTCGGTTCGGAAGTAACGCTCTATGTCAGCGAAGGACTCGGCGCAGAAGCCGCACAGGTACAGAACTTTACAGGAATGCTTCTTGAAGATGCACTCGATTTATGCGAAATGTACGGTCTGGAAGTCGAAGCTGTACCTGCTCCGGCATTGCAGGCAGAAAATGTTGTCGTTTCCCAGAGTATTGAAGCCGGGGCTGTTGTGCCGTTCCATACGGTGATTACCCTGACTTACAGCACCGGCGAACAGCCGCAGGGTACAGTTTCCTATCAGGTAAATTTCCCGGCTTATGCAAGCGGCAGATTCATTCTTGACTTTATCGACAAAGACGGAAATGTCGTTGCTTCCAGTGATATTATCGTCGCTGGATTCTCTGCCGGAAGTGTCGTGCCGATAGACGGCTTCGGTGCGCAGGAAATTACAGTCGTCCTGAACAACTGCACAACGAATTTACAGGCAGAACTCGGAAAATATTATTTTGATTTCACAACCGGAACGTATACCATGCTTTCGGAAGATATGCAGGGCGCGTTTGAAGCCGTCAAGGGGATTGCTTAAATGAGCAGAAAAGTCATTGTTTCCCGTGTGCAGAAAAAGCCGAAGGAAGCAGAAGCATGGGAAAATACCGCAGAATTTTCCGTTCCCCTGCCCGATTTGGAAGACCCGGAAGAACTCGAAGAAGTTCCGGAACTGCCGGAACAGGCTCCGGTTTCTGCTCCGGCTGTGCAGAACAGCGGTACGGAAGTCTTATACTGGGTGATTCTGGTGCTGGTACTGCTGATTGTTCTGCTATTGCTTATCGGATTTTTCAGTTTGCGGAACCAGAAAGTCTCTTCCGCAGTACAGTCTGCGGAAACTTCCGTTCCGGAAACCGTTCCCGTTACAGAACCGGAAACCCTTCCGGAAAAAGAAACCATCCTGATTGAAGTTCCGCCGGAACCGCCTTCGGAGAATAATACAGAACTTTCTGATTTTACAGATTTTTCTTCTCTTCTGACAGATATGTATTCTCAATACGCACTGTCGCTGGATTCTCTTTCCTATGAAGTCAAGGGCGGTTATCTGACAGACATTAATCAGGACGGTCTGGACGAACTGATTCTGTTCACCGATACCGAACCTTTCTGTTATGAAATTTACACCTATCAGAACAAGAAAGCCGTTTTTCTGGACAATTTCGGCAGTTACAGTTCTTATCTTTATTTTGAAGAAGGCAGTCTGTGGCAGATTACCGGCAAAGACAGCAGTATTTATCTGCATTATCAGGATGACTATGACGAACAGAGCATTTCCGGCTGGTACAGTGCGCGTCATAACAGTACGTTTTCGGTGCTGACGGAGTATTCTCTCAGCCGAAACCAGCAGTATCATGTCAAGTGGCATATTTTCTATGAAGATGCGGAAACCTCTCTTACGGAACTGACCTCCGGTGCTACGCTGACGACAGCACTTTATGAAATTCCGCCGGCATGTCAGAAGAAAATCTCTTCTCTCATGGAACAGTACAGTTTCTGGGCAGAAGACAGTTCTTCTCCGCTTCGTCTGGATTTCATGGACAAAGAGACTTTATCCGGAATGTTACAGAATCTTTCCGGAAACGAAACATAACCATAAGAGAAAAGCCCCTGCCGCATATGCAGCAGGGACTTTTTCGGGCTAAGTATTTTTCAGGATTTGAACTTGCTTTGACTTCGGGTTTTCCGGAACAGCGCAAGGCTGTATTCCTTCTCCACATAGGAGAGCATCCGGATTGCCCGGGAACGGATATTCTGCTGACGGCACTTTCTCGAATTCCGGAACAGATATTCGAGCGGTCTGCCGTTGGCATATTCCTGATAAATCGGCTGCGAATGGTAGTTGGTGGAGAACAGGTAAATTTCCTGGGTATTTGCCATGAGGTAGAAATTCAGCCTGTCCTGTTCCTGTGTACAAAACACCTTGGCGTTCACGTTTTTTCTCATCGTTATTTCCTCCTTGAAAATAATCTGAAAATCTACAGTAATTCCGTCGGGCTGGTGTCTGTATCTGACTGCATTTATCATTTTAATAAAAATTATGATGCAAAACAGGCATATTTTTGTATATTTTGGATAAATCCTTGGAAAAATAGCTTATTTTTATTATAGCACAAGAGCAAAATTTTGTCAAGTATTTTCTGAAAATAAATTTCAGAACAGAAAAAAATAAAATCATGACAGAAAAAAACGCGGAGGATGCCACCTCCGCGTGTTCTTTTTTGAAATCAATGGGAATTGTTCTCGTGTCATTTCTATTATATGATACACCAGATTTCAGCATTTGTCAAGTGTTTTTCAAAAAAATATTTTCTCCGGAAGATTGACAAAAATTCCGGAATATGCTATAATTAAGATTATGAGTAAAATCAAGTAAAATCAGGAAAGACGAAGTGATTATTTTTATGAATTATCAGGCACTTGCAGATTTATTGTTCCCGGATGTCACCGGCACGCCGGAAGACCTCGAACAGCGTTTCCCGGAACGGCATCTTCCGGCAGATGCGGTTGTCACAAGAATAGGACCCAGTCCGACAGGATTTGTTCATCTGGGAAATTTATATAATGCCGTTATCGGCGAAAGACTGGCGCATCAGTCCGGCGGAGTGTTCTATCTGCGTATCGAAGATACCGACGAAAAACGCAAGGTCGAAGGCGCGGTTGAAACACTGATTTCCGCTATGAACTATTTCGGTGTGCATTTCGACGAGGGTGCAACCGCTGACGGCGATAACGGAAACTATGCCCCCTACCGTCAGAGACAGAGAAAGGAAATTTATCATATTATCGCGAAATATCTGACATTGCAGGGAAAGACTTACCCCTGCTTCCTGACTGCCGAGGAAATCGACGCTATCCGCGAACAGCAGACCGCTCATAAAGAAAACCCCGGCATTTACGGCAGATACGCCGAAGCCAACAGAAATCTGACGCTCGAACAGATTCAGGAAAATCTCA
>DGUB01000104.1 GCA_002393815.1 Ruminococcus sp. UBA4321
GGAAATCAAGGGTATCAGCCCCCTGATACCCTGTTCCCCCTAATAAAACAGTTTTGAAACTGCGCTATATGAGACTGGCAAGAAACCGGGGTGTCAAACTGGATTTTGATGCCCCCTTCACCCTATCCTTTTGTTATACAAAAAGTTATATTAAGTTCATTTTTTACATATTTAAGAAAAGGAGAATGATGATTATGAAACATTTTATGAAAATCACTGCTGCGGTTTCCGCTGCGGCAATGCTGCTGAGCATCACTGCCATTTTCCCGGCACATGCGGCAGATGTATGTCAGATTGATACTTCTTCCACACACCAGACAATCCGCGGCTTCGGCGGCATCAACCTTCCGGAATGGATTTCCCAGGGCGATATGACCGATGCACAGCGTCAGAAAGCCTTCGGAAACGGTGAGGATGAACTCGGTCTGACTGTCCTGCGAATCTATTGCAGTGACGATTCCAACGCCTGGAAAAATGCTGTACCGACTGCAAAATATGCGCAGAAAATGGGCGCGACTATCTTCGCTACTCCGTGGAATCCTCCGGCATCTATGCGTATCAACGGCAACGGCACCATCACAGGCGGCAAATATCAGCTGGATAAATCCAAATCCGCACAGTATGCCGCTCACCTGAACAGCTTCGTCAAGTATATCGAAAGTCAGGGCATTGATTTATATTCTATCTCTGTACAGAACGAACCGGACTACGCTGCCGAATGGACTTACTGGAGTCCGGAAGAACTGACAAGCTTTATCGCCAATTACGGAAAAGCTGTCACAGCCGGCACAAATGCCAAGCTGATGTCCCCTGAAAGCTTCCAGTACCGGAAAGATATCTATAATGCAATTCTTGCCAATCCGCAGGCTTCTGCCAATGTTGACCTCTACGGAACACATTTCTACGGAACGCCCCGTGACTGGATGGATTTCCCGGCTCTGGAAAATTCCGGAAAAGAAATCTGGATGACAGAAGTTTATGTTCCGAACAGCGAGGCAGATTCCGCTGACAGATTCCCGGAAGCCCTTGAAGTTTCCGTAAACATTCACAACGGTGTCGTTGTCGGCAATCTGAATGCTTATGTCTGGTGGTATATCAGAAGAAGCTACGGTCTCCTGAAAGAAAACGGCGAAATTTCCAAGCGCGGCTACTGCATGGCACAGTATTCCAAATTTGTACGCCCCGGCGATGTCCGCATTGATGCAACAGAATCTCCCGAAAAGAATGTCTATGTTTCGGCATATAAAAATAATAACGGTCAGGTGACAGTTGTCGCCGTCAATAACAGTGACAACGGCTATGCACAGCAGTTCAATCTTTCCAAGGGCGAAAATATTACAGACATTGACCGCTGGCGCACTTCCTCGAATGAAAACATTGCTCTGACTGAAAATCTGGAATATACCGGTTCTTCTTTCTGGGCGCAGCTTCCTGCAAGAAGCGTTTCGACTTTCGTCATCACAACGGACAGTTCTTCCGCTCCGCAGCCGACTGAACAGCCTACAGAGGCACCGACAGAAGCACAGCCCGATGCAAACGGCTACTTCTTCCATGATACATTTGAAGGCAGTGTTTCCGACTGGACTGGCAGAGGTGCCGCAACTGTGACGCTTTCCGGCAGAACTGCCTATGAAGGCAGTGAATCTCTCCTGACACAGGACAGAACTTCCGCATGGCACGGTGCCGCCAAGAAACTCGATTCCAGTATCTTCAAACCCGGCACAGCCTACAGTTTCAGTGTCAATGCGATGTATTTCGACGGCGATGCTACAGATACCCTCTGCCTGAAATTACAGTATCAGGGTGCTGACGGTGAAGCGCATTATGCCACGATTGCACAGGAACAGGCAGTCAAGGGCGCATGGGTACAGCTTGCCAATACCAGCTTTACTATCCCGGAAGGTGCTTCCGATATGGTACTTTATGTTGAAACTCCCAAAACAACCAATAATTTCTATATTGATGATGCTGTCGGTGCAGTTGCCGGCACAGAAATCAAAGGCGCAGAACCCGTACAGCCTACAGAAACAGAACCAGTAACAGAACCCGCTACAGAACCGGCAACGGAACCGCCTACACAGCCGATAACAGAACCTACAGAAGCAGTTACTGAAACACAGCCCGTTGTTTCTTCCTTCAAATATGGTGATGTCAATCTGGACGGCAGTATCAATATTCTGGATGTCATTACGCTGAACAAAGCAATTCTCGGCAAGGAATCACTCACTGACGAACAGAGACGCTGTGCCGATGTGGATGCCAGCGGCAAGCCGGATTCTTCCGATTCTTTAAATATTATGAAATATATCGTAAAACTGATTGATAAATTCCCTGCTGAAGCTATGGAACAGCCTGTAACCGAATCCGTTGCACAGCCTGTTACTGAACCCGTAACTGAACCAGCCACACAGCCTGTTGTTTCACAGCTGACACCCTCTGAATATATGCAGAGAGCAAAGTCCAATATTGTGGATGCCCTTCCCTTCGGTGCTGATGCCGTTCAGAACGGCGTGGATTACGGCACAATGCTTTCCGAAACTTACTATTCCACTACCAGAGAACGTCAGACACCTGTCAAAGTTCTGCTGCCTCCCGGCTATAACGAAAACGAAACCTATCCGGTACTGTACATGATGCACGGCTACTGGGAAACACAGGAAACACTTTCCGCTTCTTCCATGGGATTACAGACGATTCTCGGCAATCAGATTGCCAGCGGCGATGCCAAGAAAATGATTGTTGTCTTCCCCTATATCTACACCAGCAAAACACAGGAAAGCTGTTCCGCTATGGATTTGCAGAACTCCCTGAACTATGACAACTTCATCAACGACCTGAAAACAGACCTCATGCCCTGGATTGCACAGCACTATTCCATCAAGACCGGCAGAGAAAACACAGCAATCAGCGGTTTCTCCATGGGCGGAAGAGAATCCCAGTTCATCGGCATTTCCATGTCAGATACTTTCGGCTATGTCGGTGCAGTATGCCCGGCTCCCGGACTGACTCCCGGATATGACCTCAGTCAGCATCCCGGACAGCTTCAGGAAAATCAGCTGAAATTCGCAAATGAACCATATTTATTCCTGCTCAGTGCAGCTGTCAATGATTCCGTTGTCGGCTCACAGCCGGAAAGCTATCATAATATCTACAACACAAACGGTGTTGACCATATCTGGAATCAGATTCCGGGCGGCGGTCACGACGGAAACAGCATCCGTCCGCACTTCTACAATCTTGTCAGAAACATTTTCTGTGATTAATCTCACAATCGGCAGGACTGCAAATTCAGCAGTCCTGCTTACTTTTTCTGTAAAACCTGTGAACAGAGTGTAAAATTTTCTATGCAATTCTGTTTCCATAGCTAACAACGCGCGATTCTGCTTTATTTTTCTGATTATGATAATATTAACAAAAAATATTACCATTCTTGACAATTTTTAATAAATATGCTATAATAAATTAAAATCAAATTACCCGAATATCTTACAAAATATAAAATAGAAAAGAGGCGTCTCTATGCAAATTATCACAGTAGATGAAAAAAAATGTATCGGCTGTAACGCCTGTGTTCGTGTCTGTCCCGTACATGCCAACATTACAAAACTGAAACCCGGCACAACTGATGAATTTATTACCACAATTGACCCGGATGCCTGCATCAACTGCGGTGAATGCGTTAAGAACTGCCGCCACGGTGCAAGAGGTTACAATGACCATTTCCCGGAATTTCAGGATTATCTCGAAAACAAGAAAGAAATGATTCTGATTGTCGCTCCGGCAATCCGCACCAGCTATCCGGACGGTACATGGAAAGTTCTGCTTGCATGGCTCAGACGGCACGGCAACTGCCGGATTTATGATGTCGGCTTCGGTGCAGATATCTGCTCTTACATGCACAACAAATACCTGACCGAATATCCGAATAAAAAACTCGTCACACAGCCCTGCCCTGCTGTCGTGAATTATATCCAGAAATACAAGCCCGAACTGATTCCCTATCTTTCCCCGGTACTCAGTCCGGTCGGATGTCTGGCAACATGGCTGAGAAAATATCAGAAGGAAACTGTTCCTATGTTCATGCTTTCCCCCTGTATCGCCAAAACCAGTGAAGCCGGACGCGAAGGTCTTTACGATTATAACGTCACATTCAAGAATCTGGATAAATATGTTAACAAAAGAAAAATCGACTGGGATGCCCCGGCAGATTTCAAATTTGATGCAGTCGAAGGCAGTATCGGCAGAATGTACCCCATGCCCTCCGGTCTGAAAGAAACCATGCTGATGCTCAATCCCGGACTGGTTATCAGAAATACAGAAGGTATCCACGAGTTATATCCTAGTCTCGACAGATATGCCGAAACCCCCGACGACAGAAAACCGGACGTTCTCGACGTTCTCAACTGCCGTCACGGATGCAACCGCGGCACGGCTCTGCCGGAAGATGATACCACTCTGCTCGAAGTGGAACAGATTATGCATAAAATTACCGAAAAGAGTATCCGCGAAACCAGCGGCGGTATTTTCGGAATCGGCAAGTTCAAGAGATTCAAGGATTTCGATAAAACTCTGAAACTCAATGACTTCCTGACAAGTTACAAAGACGAAAGCGCACACAGACCGAAGCTGACAACCGAACAGTATACCGAAGTCTTTAATCATATGCATAAATATGATTTCGTTTCCCAGAATATCAACTGCGGTGCGTGCGGCTACCGTCACTGCAAGGATATGGCATATGCCATCTATTACAAGATGAATGTCCGCGAAAACTGTGTTTACTATCTCAAGCAGAGCATGAAAGACCAGTACAGCGAACTGAAAGCCAAATACGAAGAAGCCCTCAAGGCTCTCGAAGCACAAAACGTATAAACAGCATCTGCCGCGAATCCGGAAGGAATCGCGGCAGATTTTTGATTTTATTCAGATTTCAGGGAATAGGTTCTGACTTCACCGGAATTCATATCTTTGAATTCGATTGCCTTATAATCTGCGATATTGATAATCTTGTCAAAAGTCGTATAAGAATAGGGTTCTCCTGCAATTTCTCCATGCAGTGCGCTTGCACCCCCGGTTGTCGAAAGTCCGGAAAGCTCAAAATCATCATTAATTTCCGTACTGAATCCATTGTTTTTTACAAGATAGATTCTATTGATTTGTGTGGTCATGCAGTCCTGTGTATGGGAATACATTTCAAACGGTGACAGCCAGACGCTTTCGCCGTCTTCGTTCTGAAATTCGAGTACTTCCAGATTTGATATAAAATCTACCGGAACGGTTAAGCCTTCCATCAGATACGACTGTCCCGGATAATCTCTTTCACGCAGGGAAAATGTCATTTCTGCGGACTGACTTTGCAGATTTTCAAATCCGAATTTAAACTCCATCAGATTTCTGCCGTTTTCGGTATGAAATCCGGCACTGCCATGACGCTCTAATAATTCTCCGGTATCTGTATCATGAAATTCAGAATCCACTCCGAAAACACCATATGTTTCCAGAAAATTCTGTGCATCTTCGTCGAGCGGTTCGAGCGTGGCAATCATATAAAGCTGAAAGCCGTCATTGAGTATCGTTTCCATTGTCATGCGGAAATGCTCATTTTCCGTCGTATAATTCGAGACAAGTTCCTGTTCTTCGAGTTTCTCTCTGGAATCGCCGGACAGAAAGCTTTCTACAGTCTCCCGATGATTGAACACTTCCGAAACTGCTCCGGCAGTCACGCCCATCACAGCCGCCGCTGCGACTGCTGAAATCACCCGAATCATAGTTTTGTGTTTCTTCTGCTGCATCCGGACTTCCGGGAATTCTGCCTCTGTAATATATTCCGGATTAATTTCCGTCATGGAGTTCAGCAAATTCTTTCCGTTCATAAGAAACGCCCCTTTCTTTGAGAAATTTTTCTAATTTTTTTCTTGTGCGGAACAAGCCGGTTCTGATTTTCCCTTCCCGGCAGTGAAAGAATTCCGCAATTTCTGCGATGCTGTCGCCGTACCAGTACCGCCGGACGAACATGATTCTTTTCTCTTTCGGCAGTGTGCCGAGAAAAGCATTCAGCATTCCGGAAAGTTCAGATTCTTCTGCCTGAACAGAACTGTCCGGAATACACTGTTCCATTTCGGCAGTCAGCTCGACGAGTACGGCATTCCGTTTCTGCGCCGTCCGGCGGTCAATCATGCCGAATGCGGTATACCGGCAAATCTGCATGAGCCATGCAGAAAGGCTTTCCGGCTTCCGGACGGCATTCCACGCCTTGAAATACACATCATTGACGCATTCTTCGGCATCGGCTTCGTTTCCGAGAAAATGCAGTGCCAGTCTCCGGAGTTTTACGCCGTACTTGTTTTCGATTTCGCGGAGTGCCTGTTCTTCTTTCTGGGACAGCAGTTCCAGAATTTTATTATCGTCCATGCTTCCACCTCCTTCACCCTTAAAGTGGGAAAATCCGCCGGATATGTTACAGATTCCGTATTTTTTCCTTTGCTTTTTTCACATGAAACACACGCGATTCCTGTTGATTTTGTGAAAAAAAAGACAATTTTATATTTTTAGGCAATAAGCATTGACAAACCTGCCGAATCATGGTATAATTTTTATAGACTTTGATTTTATCATTTCAGAATCAACGAGGTGTTTTTATGAATATCTGGCATAATATCAGCCCGAAACGCATCAATCCGGATGACTTCGTCGCCGTGATTGAAATCCCTAAGGGAAGCAAAATCAAGTATGAACTTGACAAAGAAACCGGCTTCATGAAGCTTGACAGAATTCTGCATACTTCCACGCATTATCCGGCGAATTACGGTCTAATTCCGCGGACTTACGCGGACGATTCCGACCCTCTGGATGTGCTTGTCATCTGTTCCGAGGCTCTTTATCCCATGACACTGGTGAGATGCTACCCCATCGGCGTGATACGCATGATTGACAACGGCAAGCATGATGATAAAATCATTGCGATTCCGTTCGATGACCCTAACTACAACTGCTATCACAGCATTGACGAACTCCCGAAGCATATCTTTGAGGAAATGTCGCATTTCTTCCGGGTTTACAAGGAATTGGAAAATAAAACCACTGCTGTGAACGAAGTCGAGGACGCGGACAGCGCAAAGACCATTATTTCCGAGGACATTGACAGATATATTGACAAATTCTGTAAATAATTTTTTGTGAGGTAACATGTTATGAGCGAAATGGAAAAGAATGAAATTTTATTCAACCATAAGAACAATGTTGCGCCGCTGGGTCTGATTGTCATGGACAATGCCAAGGCGTTAGGCAAGAAAATTGATGATTATCTTGTCAAGTGGGCAGTCAAGGGCGGATTCCAGACAGATTCCTTTATTCTGGAAAGCGAATGCCCCCGGTTTGCATCCGGTGACGGCAAAGGCTTAATCAAATCTACCGTGCGCGGCAAGGATTTGTTCATCATCACAGATATGGGCAATTACAGCTGTACTTATACTTATTTCGGAAAAGAAAATGCCATGTCTCCGGATGACCATTTTCAGGATTTGAAGCGTATCATTCAGGCAGCAGGCGGCAAGGCTCACAGAATCAACGTGATTATGCCGAATCTGTACGGCGGCCGTCAGCACAGAAGAAACTACAGAGAATCTCTCGACTGTGCTGTCGCTTTACAGGAGCTCGAAAGAATGGGCGTTTCCAATATCGTAACATTCGACGCACACGACCCCAGAGTGCAGAACGCTGTACCGCTGATGGGCTTCGATAACGTGATTCCGTCCTATCAGGTTTTGAAGGCGATGTTCCATAATATCAAGGATTTCCATATCACAAAGGACAAGTTCATGGTAGTCAGCCCGGATGAAGGCGCACTCAACAGAAACATGTTCTACGCTTCTGAACTCGGCGTTGACCTCGGCATGTTCTACAAGAGAAGAGACTATTCCAGAATCGTCAACGGCAGAAACCCGATTGTCGCTCATGAATACCTTGGAAATTCCGTAGAGGGAAAAGATATCTTCATTGCAGATGATATTATTTCTTCCGGACAGTCCGTGCTTGATATCGCTTACGAACTGAAAAAGCGCAATGCAAAGAGAATCTTCGCTTATGCAACTTATTCTATCTTTACAAACGGTCTTGACACGTTCGACAAGGCTTATGCAGACGGCTATATCAGCGGTGTATTCGGTACGAATCTGACCTATTGTCCGCCGGAACTGCTTCAGCGCGAATGGTTCAATTCCGTGGATGTTTCCAAATATGTGGCATATTTCATTGCATCTATCAATCATGATGTATCTATCAGCACAGTGATTGACCCTCACGAAAAAGTGCAGCAGCTGCTCGAAAAATATAATTAACTGTGAATCTCATCATTCAAAATATCGAAGAATTAAAAAAGCAGTTCGGTTATGAGAAACTCACTCAGCTCGAAAAAAATTTTCATTATTGCAAAAGCGATTTTGATGATGCAGTTCTGAACCGCTATGAAGAAAATCTTATTTTTCTGGATATTCTGTTAAAAATTTCTTATTTTTCAGAAAACCCGGCTATCACACGAGAAAGCATTTTATATAGCCAATACTACTGGAATCATCTTTTGCTGAAACGCACAAGAGCGTTGTCACTTCACAGCGGTGACTGCGAAGAATGGGAATTTTATCTGATACAACAGTTAGACCTGTGCGGCAATATAGATTGTGATTTGCTGCAAAAATTAGAAAATTATCAAATATAATATAAAAATCTGATTTCCGGCATTCCGGAAATCAGGCTTTTTTATATTTTGATAGGAAAAGCCGTACTGTTCAGAACAGCACGGCTTTTCGGAAAGGATGATTTTATGGAGAAAATGAGATAACTTAGTTGATAGTGCGCTTTACATAGCTTGTATGCAGCGTCTTGTGGGACTTGTGTCCGCCCGGTCTGCCGAGATATTCTTCATAGAGTTTCTTGATATCTTCATTCTTGTGAGACAGACGGAGTTCCTTGTTTGCGTCTTCGTCATAGAGAGCCTTTGCACGGAGTACGCGCAGGTCTTCAAAGTTGCGGACGCTTGCAGGCTGCTGAGGCTGACCGCCGCCGTTGACACAGCCGCCCGGACATGCCATGATTTCAATGAAATCTACCTTTTCTTCGCCGCTCTGTACTCTTGTGAGAAGTTCGCGGGCATTTGCCAGACCGGAAGCCACTGCAACACGAATCTTTGTGCCGTTGATGTCGATTTCAGAACGCTTGATGCCGTCTGTACCGCGGATTTCCTTGAATTCGACAACTTCATCTTCCTTGCCTGTCAGCTTGCAGTAAGCAGTTCTGAGAGCTGCTTCCATAACGCCGCCGGTTGCACCGAAGATATCACCGGCACCGGAGGAAAGTCCAAGCGGATTGTCGAAATCTTCATCCGGCAGAGAGGTGAACTTGATACCTGCACGGCGAATCATTCTAGCCAGTTCTCTGGTTGTCAGAACGTAATCTACGTCCGGAACGCCTGCGGCATTCTGGTCATCACGCTGACACTCGAATTTCTTAGCTGTACAAGGCATTACGCTGACAACTACGATATCTTCCGGCTTCTTGCCGATTTTTTCTGCATAGTAGGTCTTCGCCATTGCGCCGAGCATCTGGTGAGGAGACTTGCAGGAAGACAGATTATCAATCAAATCCGGGAAATAATGTTCACAGTATTTTACCCAGCCAGGAGAACAGGAAGTCATCATCGGGAGTTTTCCGTTGTTCTGGAATCTGTCAAGGAATTCGTTGGCTTCTTCCATGATAGTCAGGTCAGCACCCCAGTCGGTATCGAATACATTGTCGAATCCGAGACGGTGCAGAGCAGCTGCCATCTTGCCTTCTACGTTTGTGCCAATGGGATAGCCGAATTCTTCGCCAAGACCTGCACGGACTGCCGGAGCGGTCTGTACAATGACATACTTGTCCGGGTCAGCAATAGCGGCAAATACATTATCAGTAAAGTCTTTTTCAGATAGTGCGCCAACAGGACATACAGCGATACACTGACCGCAGGAAACACAGCTTGTTTCGCCAAGACCCATTTCAAAAGCACTGCCGATAAAGGTCTTGAAACCTCTCTCATTTGCGCCGATAACGCCGACACCCTGCCACTTTTCGCAGACTGCTACACAGCGGCGGCACAGAATGCACTTGTTATTGTCTCTGTACATGTGTACAGCGGAATTGTCGATTTCATAGACATGCTTTTCGCCTTCGTAGACATCTTCGTGGTCGATGCCCATTTCATTGCAGAGAGACTGGAGTTCACAGCTTCCGCTTCTGACGCAGGACAAGCACTTCTTGTCATGAGTGGACAGAATCAGTTCCAGAGTTTTTCTTCTGGAGTCCATTACTTTCGGGGAATTGGTGCGGATTTCGGCACCGTCCATATTCAGCGGATACACGCAGGAAGCTACCAGACGGAAGCCTCTGCCTTCATTGATTTCTACCATACAGATACGGCAGGCACCAATTTCGTTGATTTCTTTCATATAGCAGAATGTCGGAATGTCGATACCTGCCATGTGTGCGGCTTCCAGAACAGTTGTACCCTTTGGAACAGTCACCGCAATACCATTGATTTTTACATTAATATCAGCCATGATTAATAGTTCCTCCTATTCTGATTAGCCTCTTGTGATAGCGTTCGGACGGCAGTTGCTCATGCAGACACCGCACTTGATGCACTTGGAAGAATCGATAACAAATGCAGCACGTTTCTTGCCGGGTGCGATGTAGTCGCCCTGACTGATGGCATGAACCGGACAGTTCTTTGCACAGAGTCCGCAGCCGACACACTTTTCGGGATTGACTTCAAACTGAAGCAGGTCTTTGCAGACACCGGCAGGACATTTCTTCGCCAGAACATGCGCTTCATATTCATGACGGAAGTTCTTCAGTGTGGAAAGTACCGGGTTCGGAGCTGTCTGACCGAGACCGCAGAGAGAATTTGCCTTGATATAATAGCAGAGTTCTTCGAGTTTGTCCAAATCAGCGAGTTCTGCCTGACCTTTGGTAATCTTGTCAAGCATTTCATACATACGCTTGGTACCGATACGGCAGGGCGTACATTTGCCGCAGGATTCGTCAACGGTGAATTCGAGGAAGAATTTTGCAATGTCAACCATGCAGTTGTCTTCGTCCATAACGATAAGACCGCCGGAACCCATCATAGAGCCGATTGCAATCAGGTTATCATAGTCAATCGGAACGTCATAGTTTTCAGGGGAAATGCATCCGCCGGAAGGTCCGCCTGTCTGGGCAGCCTTGAACTTCTTGCCGTTCGGAATACCGCCGCCGATTTCTTCGATAACTTCACGGAGGGTTGTACCCATCGGAACTTCTACCAGACCGGTATTCTTGATTTTGCCGCCGAGTGCGAATACTTTCGTACCCTTGGACT
>DGUB01000106.1 GCA_002393815.1 Ruminococcus sp. UBA4321
TCAGGCTAGAACAGCCAGAAAATGCATTATCTCCGATAGCCGTGACGCTGTCGGGGATGGTCACAGAGGTCAAACTCGAACAGCAAGCAAATGCACCCTCTCTGATAGCCGTCACGCTGTCGGGGATGGCAACAGCTCCACTAGAACCCATATATTTTTGCAGGACACCCTCTTCGATATAAAAATCTTGACTCATATTCAAAACTCCTTTTCACAGCAGTTTTCTTTTATGATTTGAAATCAAATCTGACAGGGAGCAGTTTTTTCAGAGTATAAATTTTATCGTTCAGGATAATTTCAAAATTATCGTCACAGAATTCGCTCATGAACTGACGGCACATACCGCACGGAGGGCAGGAAGTTTCACCGCCATAGATGGCGATAGCCTTAAAACTTCTGTGACCGTCCGAGATTGCCTTACTGAACGCGACACGTTCAGCGCAGATGCCGACGGGAAAAGAGCCGTTCTCGACGTTACAGCCGGTAAAGATTTGACCGGATTCTGTAAGCAGAGCCGCACCGACAGCGAAGCCGGAATATTTGCAGTAAGCATTTTGACTGGCTTCCTGCGCTTTTTGGCGCAGTTCGTCATACATTGAAGCGGAATTCAACGATATCACCGTCCTGCATGATATATTCCTTGCCTTCGAGCCTTAACATGCCCTGTTCACGGGCGGCAGCCATAGAGCCGCATTTCTGGAGGTCATCGAAAGCAACGATTTCGGCGCGGATAAAGCCTTTCTCGAAATCGGTATGAATTTTTCCGGCGGCTTGAGGGGCTTTTGTGCCTTTGGTGATAGTCCATGCCCGGACTTCCTGTTTTCCGGCGGTGAGGAAAGAAATCAGACCTAACAGGCTGTAGCCCGTCTGGATGATTCTGTTCAGACCGGATTCTTCCAGACCGAGTTCTTCGAGGAACATCGCTTTATCATCATCGGACATATCGGCAATTTCGGCTTCTGTCTGGGCGCAGATAGGGAGAACAGCGGCGTGTTCTTCTTCGGCGATTTTCTTGACAGCCTGGAAGTGTTGCTGATTATCGAGATTGCCTGTAAAGTCAGCTTCGCAGAGGTTTGCGGCATAGATAACAGGTTTTGCGGAGAGCAGAGGAGTATCATGCATGAAAGCCTGTTCATCTTCGGAGATTTCAAAGCTTCTTGCGGATTTGCCGTCTTCGAGGTGAGCGGCAAGGCGTTCAAAGAAATCTACCTGAACCTGAGCTTTTTTATCGCCTTTGAGTAATTTTTTGGCTCTGTCGATTCTTCGCTGCACCATTTCGAGGTCAGCAAAGATGAGTTCGAGATTGATAGTTTCGATATCTCTTGCGGGGTTGATACTGCCGTCAACGTGGATGATATCCATATCTTCAAAACAGCGGACAACATGAACGATAGCATCTACTTCGCGGATATCGGCGAGGAATTTATTTCCGAGACCTTCGCCTTTGGAAGCACCTTTGACGAGACCGGCGATATCGACGAATTCGAGGGTAGCGGGCTTGAAGCTGTCCGATTCGTACATTTTGGCGAGGTAATCCAGACGGCTGTCCGGAACGGAAACCACGCCGATATTTTTCTCGATAGTGCAGAAGGGGTAATTGGCAGACTGTGCGCCTGCATTTGTGAGGGCATTAAAAAGAGTACTTTTTCCGACATTCGGAAGACCAACCATACCTAATTTCATAAAAATTAATCTCCTGTTTCTTGTGTATTGTGTTTATCATTAATATCAGCAATAATGCTGCTGCTTTTCATGCTGAACTGACCGGATTTGGAACCTGCTTCATGAGGTTTGGCGGCGAGGATATAGGCTTTGAGTTCCGTATGGTCAAGGGTAACATCGCCGCTGCCTTTGGCATCGCCGATACCGGTAATTTCGCCGCCTTCGGCATTGACTTCAATTTTGCAGTTCTGGGTTGTGACGTTGACACATCCGCCGATAGTGCCGATACAGGTACCGAAATTGGTTCTCAGATAGAATTTGAGTTTGGCATCTGCGACGAGGATTTCGCCCTCGCCTTTATTCAGAACGCCGATACCGACGACTTTACTGCCGCCGCCGTTGAATTTGACATCAGAGTAACATTTGATATGAGTTTCACCGGACAGGCTTCCCATACCGACGCTGCTGATGCCGTTGACTTCGAGGTCGAGTTCACAGCCGGGGTTAGCATAGATGAGGGAATTGCCTTCGGAGCAGCCGACAGCGAGTGCATTGGGCGAGCCGACATTGACATGAACAGAGCCGGATTCGAGACAGATTTCGGAATCGTCAGGATTAGAGCCGCCGCCGATGCCGATGCTTCTGTCACTGTTGCAGATGATATCGACAGTTCCAGTAGATTCGAGGGTAATACAGCCATAGGAACTGTCGCAGTCGCCGCCGATGCCGTAGCCGAGTTTAGTATAGCAGTCGATTTTGAGGTCGCCGCTGCCGAGCAGATGGAAGAATGCGCCTTCGGGGACGCGGATACCCATATAATTGCAGGTATTGACACCTTCGGCGATAAGGGTTAATTGTGCATAGCTGCCGATAGAAATGCAGGGTTTGTCCTGTGAGATGATATTGACGTTTTTGATGCGGACTTCACAGCTGTGATTTTCCATGATAGCGATATGCATAGGAACAGTTTTTTCGGGGTCGCCGATGATGGTGACTTGATGGCGGTAGATATGAATATCAGTATAATTCTGGAGTGCGAGGTCTACAAGGTCGAGAGTTTCTTCGTTATGGACGTTATAGATTTTTTTCTGACCGGCGGAATTTTCGAGATTGGTAGTGATGATAATATCGCGGATTTCTTTGGAAATTTCTTCGAGGAGGTAAGGTTTGGGACGGGCGGTATAGAAGCCTTGAATCAGGTCAACACCCATGCGGATGAGTGTTTTGAGGTCAGCTTCGGTTTCCACGCCTTCTGCGAGGACAGTAATCTGATTTTCGTGAGCATAGTCGATAATGCCGGCGACAAGCTGTTGTTTTTTTGTATTTTTGCAGATGTCGGAAATTAATTCGATATCAATCTTGACATACTGGGGCATATTTTTGAGGAGGGTTGCAGTATTGGCATAACCGCTGCCGTAGTCGTCGATAGCGAGCTGAGATTTGAGGTCTTTGCAGCGTTGTTTGAGGAGGGCGAGCATTTCTTCTGAGCCTTCGGACTGTTCGATAATTTCGATGACAATTTTCTCGAACAAGTCTTCGTAAGTGACTCTTAATTCATTGAAATCGCTTTCACTGAGCTGGGAAGTGGGAATGGAATTGATGAATAATTTACGGTTAGAGAAAGTATTCTGATGCTGACTTAAAAATTTGAGGGCATTGAACAGGGTAGCTTTTTCAATTTCGTAAAGTCTGCCGTATTTTTCGGCGAGAGCAAGCATCTGTTCCGGGGAGAAGTGTTCGGAGCGCATAAGCGTTTCATAGCCTGCGACTTCACCGGTATGCGCATCGACAATCGGCTGAAAATGATAAGTCAGCAGATTTTCTTTCATGATGGTATCGAACAGCTGTTCTTCACGGTATTCGTCTTTTTTGCGTGCGAAATCATCATTGGAAAAGCGGATAATGGCATTATGGCTGTCATGTTTGGTTTCAAACAGAGCGAATTCGGCGCAGGTAAAAAGTTCCCGGACGGCACTGCCTTCTGCCGGGAAGAAGGCAAGTCCGGCATGTAAATCAATGCTGTTATGTTTTTCATCTTGCAGAAGCTGACCGAAATCATCCGAGATAGTGCATTCTGTGACGGCTTCGCGCATCTGTTCAAGCTGCATAAGAATGCCCTGTTCTTCGGTATCGGTAAAGCAGATATAGAATTCCTGAAAGCCTTTGACGGCGAATGTAATTTTTTCATCTGCAAAGCGGTTGAGGACTTCGGCAACAGAAGCCATACAGTTATTGGTATCACCGGCGGAGGAGAAGTCAGCGATTTTGTCAAGTCCGGTAATTCTGACAGCGGCAATGCATAATTTTTCGGCATTCTGTAATTTTCTCTGGACGAGGCTGGTAAATGCAGGAAAATTGAGCATATTTGTGACAGTATCATATTCTGACGGATTCGTGCCGATTCTGGAGAGGCGGTTTGTCATTTCTTCAATAAAGCCGATTTCCTCGCCGCTGCGGTGGGTAATCTGCATTCTGAGCCAGCGTTTTTCCGCACCGGTACGGAGCAGATAGAGATTTTGTTCATCCGGCACGGCGGACTGTGCTAATTTTTTAAGAAATGCCTGATATTCGTCTTTCGGGAGCATTTTCGGCACACCGAGGATTCTTTGAGAATTCTCATCAAAAAAAGCAGTCTGGATGGGTTCGCGGTAGACAAACGCGCCGATTTGCTGGAACATATCTGCAAAGAGTTTCCAGTCGGCAGAAACGGACATTTTATTCTGTCTGGTGAAAGAAAAAATTCCCAATTGTTTCACCCTTTCTGTGGTAGAATTTCTATACTCTTATTTTAGCATATCTTTCAGAGAAATGCAAGAGTTTTTTGAAAAGCACTTGCAATATGATAAAAATTATGATAGAATAGAAGTATATGAAATTTTATGAAAGGGATTTATATTATGGTAAATTTCAATAACGAGTGGGATATCCTGTTAGCAGACGAGATGCAGAAGGAATATTATCAGAAACTGCGTCAGTTTCTGAAAAAAGAATACAGTACACAAACGATATATCCGGACATGAATGATATCTTCAATGCATTGAAGCTGACGACATACAGTGCCGTAAAAGCGGTAATTATCGGGCAGGACCCGTATCATAATGCAGGACAGGCGCACGGGCTGAGTTTTTCCGTCCGGAAGGGCGTGAGAGTACCGCCGTCTCTGAAGAATATCTATAAAGAAATTCTGGAAGATACCGGAATTGACAATATGAAGGCATCCGGAGAGCTGACCTGCTGGGCGAAGCAGGGCGTATTGATGCTGAATACGGTGCTGACGGTCAGGGAGCATCAGGCGAATTCGCATAAAGGCAAGGGCTGGGAGATATTCACGGATGAGATTATCCGGTTACTGAATCTCCGGGAAGACCCGATGGTATTTTTATTATGGGGCGCACATGCGCGGGCGAAGAAAGAGCTTGTCACGAATCCGAAGCATCTGATTTTAGAGGCAGCGCATCCGAGTCCGATGGCAGGGGATAGATTTTCAGGATGCAGACATTTTTCGCAGACGAACAAATTTTTAGAAGAACACGGCTTTGCGCCGATTGACTGGACGGTAGACTGACATGAAAAATTTAATATATTCTTTTGAAGTATTTCCGCCGAAGCCGACAGCCCCGGTGGAGAGTGTTTCCGCTTGTTTTGAGAGTTTAGCGGCATTGAAGCCGGATTTTATCAGCGTGACATACGGCGCAGGCGGAGGGGTAAACGGCGGAAAGATTACCTGTGAACTTGCCTCCCGGTTACAGGATGAATATCATATAAAATCTGTAGCACATCTGCCTTGCATATCGTACACGAAGGAAGAAATTTCGCAGGTTCTGGCAGATTTCAAGGCGCACGGGATTACGGATATTCTTGCCCTGAGAGGTGACAGAAGTCCGGACAGACCGGAAAAGCATGATTTCAGATATGCATCTGACTTGATTAATTTCATTCAGACACAGGGAGAATTCAAGATATACGGCGCATGTTATCCGGAAATCCATCCGGAAGCGATATCAGCGGCATCGGATTTGAAGCATCTGAAAGAAAAAGTGGACAAAGGCGCGAAGCATTTGATATCGCAGTTATTTTTTGATAACGCAAGTTTTTATGATTTCCGTGAAAAGTGTGAAATTATCGGAATTGAAGCACCGATAGAAGCCGGAATCATGCCGGTAGTGAATGCAGCGCAGATTCAGAGAATGGTAAGTTTATGCGGCGCGAGTCTGCCGAGAAAGTTTACCGTAATGATGCAGAGATTCGGACACAGTCCGGAAGCTATCCGTGATGCCGGAATTGCCTATGCAGTCGACCAGATTGTAGATTTAGCGGCAAACGGCGTGGACGGCATTCACTTGTATACGATGAATAATCCCTATGTAGCGCGAAGAATTACGGAAGCAGTTTCGGGGATTCTCGGCAGGGAAAATAATCCATGATTTCCCTATCATCTATAGACAGAGCGCAGGCGTTCCGTTACATGGGACTGCACGGAAAGCCTGATGACAAAATGCAAAAAATGGCTGATGATGCTGAGAAAGATTTACTAGCCAGAATTCAGCCGCGTTACTGCTGGAAAGCGTTTCAGAAGAAGAATCTGGAAAAGGTTCTGATTGGAGAAGATATTCAGAAGCATTTAGAAAGCTGTGAACTGGTAATACTATTCTGTGCGACGCTGTCACAGAGTGCGGATGCCTGTATACGTTTAGCGCAGGCTGTTGACGTATTAGCCGGAATGATGACAGATGCGATGGCGAGTGCGTTAACGGAACAGCTTTGTGACGAAGTCGAGAAAGAAATTTTAGAGAATTTCCCTGCTATGTATTCGACATGGCGGTTCAGTCCGGGATATGGAGACATGCCTTTAAGCGTGCAGAATGATTTTTTAAATCTGATTAACGCAGAAAAGCGTCTTGGAATCTGTGTGAGCGGAGGCGGTTTGCTGATACCGACAAAATCAGTGACAGCGATAATCGGCATATCAGGAGAGCCTTTGCCGAAGTCAAAAAAAGGCTGTGCGATATGTAATTTATCGAAAACATGTCCGTATCGGATGAAAGGAGTGCATTGTTCTTGAATTTAAGAGAGAGATTAAAGAATCATGAATTTATATTACTTGACGGCGGTATGGGAACGATGCTCCAGTCTGCCGGACTGGAATTAGGCGGAATCCCGGAGATGCTGAATTTCACGAATCCGGACTTGATAACGGGAATTCACGAAGCGTATGTAAAGTCCGGTTCAGAAGTGATATACACGAACACATTCGGAGCGAATCGTCTGAAGATGGCGAAGACGCACAAATCAGTACAGCAGATTATTCGTGCGGCGATAGCGAACGCGAAGAAAGCGAATCCGGAATATATTGCCTTGGATATCGGACCCATAGGGCAGTTATTAGAGCCGGCAGGAACGCTGAAATTTGAAGAAGCGTATGATATTTTCCGGGAGCAGATAGAAGCCGGACAGGACGCGGATTTATATATCTTCGAGACCATGACGGACTTGTTAGAAGTTCGCGCCGGAGTGTTAGCAGCGAAAGAATACGGAAACGGCAAGCCGATTCTGGTAACGATGAGTTTTGAGGAAAACGGCAGAACGTTTACGGGGTGTGAAATTCCGGCGATGGCACTGACCTTGGAAGGTCTTGGCGTGGACGCAATCGGGGTAAACTGTTCGTTAGGACCCGAAGAATTAACACCGATAGTAAAACAGCTTTGTGAGTGGACGAATCTGCCGGTGATTGTAAAACCGAATGCAGGACTGCCCGACCCGGTAACGAACGAATATCATTTTGATGCGGAGCGTTTCGGCAGATGCTGCAAAGAATTTGCCGGAATGGGAGCAGTGATATTCGGGGGATGCTGCGGCACAACACCGGAGCATGTCAAAGCATTAGCGGACATGCTGAAAGAGCAGAAGCCTGTAAGAAGAAGACCGGAAATTCCGGCGGCAGTCTGCTCGGCGAACAAGACAGTGATTATCAATCAGCCGCGGATAATCGGAGAGAGAATCAATCCGACCGGAAAGAAGCGGTTCAAGCAGGCATTAATTGAGCATGATACAGATTATATCCTGAATCAGGCGATACAGCAGATAGAAGCCGGCGCGGATATTCTGGATGTGAATGTCGGTTTGCCGGAGATTGATGAAACCGAGATGATGCAGACGGCAGTGAAAGCAATACAGGGGATTACAGACACGCCTTTGCAGTTGGATACGACCAAGCCGGATGCATTGGAAGCAGGATTAAGAATCTATAACGGAAAGCCGATAGTGAATTCAGTAAACGGCGAGGAAGATTCCATGAATACGGTCTTGCCGTTAGTGAAGAAATACGGTGCGGCAGTTGTAGGATTGACATTGGATAAGAACGGCATCCCGAAGACAGCACAGGGCAGATTTGAGATTGCGGAACGGATTCTGAACAGAGCGTTATCTATAGGAATCCGGCGAGAAGATGTTTATATCGACTGTCTGACTTTAACGGCATCAGCAGAGCAGGCAGGTGTAATGGAAACATTGGAAGCTGTCCGGAGAGTTAAGCAGGAATTAGGGTTAAAGACGGTTTTAGGGGTATCGAATATTTCATTTGGCTTGCCGAGCCGGGAGCTTGTGACGAGAAATTTCTTGACGATGGCATTATATGCCGGACTGGATTTGCCGATTATCAATCCGAACACGGAGAGCATGACATCGGCGGTGCGGACATATAAATTATTAGCGAATATCGATAAGAATGCAGTAGATTTTATCGCGCATTACGGCGGAGAGAACGCGCAGACATCCGCGCCGTCGAAGCCGCAGAGTGCGGACATGACGCTGGAAGCGGCAGTATCAGCGGGACTGAAATCGGAAGCCGGAGCGATTACAAGCGTATTACTGGAGAACACCGAGCCGATGCATATTGTCAATCAGTATCTGATACCGGCACTGGACAAAGCCGGAATGGAATTTGAGAAAGGCAAAATTTTTCTGCCCCAGCTGATATCTTCGGCGAGTGCGGCACAGTCGGCATTTGAGGTAATCAAGAGCTATCTGTGCGAACACAGCACAGAGACAGTAAACCGCGGAACGATAGTGCTTGCGACAGTAAAGGGAGATATTCACGATATCGGAAAGAATATTGTGAAGATATTACTGGAGAACTATGGATATCAGGTCATAGATTTGGGAAAAGATGTATCTTACGAAGCAGTTGCGGATGCGACGGAAAAGAGTCACGCGCCGTTGGTAGGGTTATCGGCACTGATGACGACGACACTGCCGTCGATGGAGAATACAATCAAATTACTGCATGAACGCTGTCCGTGGTGTAAGACAGTAGTCGGCGGCGCGGTGCTGACGGCGGATTATGCGGAGCAGATAGGCGCGGACTTCTATGCGAAGGATGCGAAAGAAACGGTTGATATTGCAAAGCAGGTATTTGGGAATTAACATGCAAAAATTTACAGAGTTAAGGCTTTACGCAGATAAGAAAGAAAAAATCTGTTATGATTTTCAGCCGATACAAAGGAAATCTGCACCGGACTGGAATCCGGCATGGGAAGAATGGCACAGTTATCCGGAGCCTTTGCGGATATATCTGACGGATTTCGAGAAGCTGTTAAGAAAGTATATTCTGCTGATGTTTCCGTGTGCGGATGCCTGTGACGGAACGCCTCAGGCGGAATTTGACCCATGTTTTGACAACTGGCTTTCTGCATGGGATTATCAGAAAATGATAGAAGCAATAGAAGCAGATACTATTCCGGCGGAACACGGGAAATTTTATGAACAGTTTCTTTCATGGCTGAAAGAGACATTAAAACAGACAGATATGATAGTCATAGAATCCAATCTCTGAACAGTAAAAAATCAGGAGCGTGGGGAAAAGTATGATTAAGATAGATGAAAAAAAAGGGATTTTCATATTATACACCAAGCACACGGCAATGATATTGCAGAATCTTGCAGGATTTATCGGAATGGCGTATTACGGGGAGAAGATAAAAATAGCAGAGAGTGAATATTTCTGCCGGACGGATGTGCGTCCGTACACGCCGGAGGAACTGCCGGGCGAAGAAGTAAGTTTTCATAGTATTTATCCGCATGTATATCCTTTTTACGGATGCGGAAACTATCGTGAGACGGCATTCCGTGCGGAGCAGGAAAATGGTTCAGACACATGCTGTTTAAAGTATATCGGATGCAGTATCATGAAAGAAAAGCCGAAGCTTCCGGGGTTGCCGCAGAGTTTTACTAAGAACTGCAATACAGAAACGCTGATATTATATCTGCATGATGAAACGGCAGGGGTACTGGCGGAAATCATGTATACACTGTTTCAGGACAGTGAGGTCATAGCGCAGAGTGTGCGGATTCAGAATCAAGGAGAAAATCCGGTGATGCTGAAAAAGGTGTTATCATCCTGTCTGTATTTAGAGGGCGATTTGGAGCTGATAACGCTCAACGGGACATGGGCGCGGGAGCGGTATGTACAGCGTGAGCGGATAAATTACGGGGTAAAGCAGATAGGAAGTATCAACGGCGCATCGTCGCATACGCATAATCCCTTTATTGCGGCAGTACGTCCGGAAACGACGGAAACGCAGGGCGAAGCGTGGGGGATGGCGTTTGTATATTCGGGGAATTTCACAGCGAGTGCGGAGAAAGATTTTCAGGACAGGACACAGCTGATGATGGGACTGCATCCGGAAACATTCAGCTGGGAATTAGAGCCGGGGAAATCATTTTACGCACCGGAAGTCCTGCTGAATTATTCAGCGAGAGGGCTGGGAAGGCTGAGTCGTGGGTATCATGATTTTATCATGAATCACATTATCCGGAGCAAGTGGAAGAACCGGGAAAGACCGGTTCTTGTGAACAGCTGGGAAGCGTTTTATTTTGATTTTGATGCTGAAAAGCTGCTGCATTTTGCGGATACGGCGTTAGCGTGCGGACTGGATATGCTGGTACTGGATGACGGCTGGTTCGGACACCGGGAAGATGATACGAGTTCCTTAGGTGACTGGTTCGCGAATGAAGAAAAGATTCCGGAAGGAATGGAATGGCTTGGAGAGGAGATACAGAAGCGGAATTTAAAATTCGGCATCTGGTTCGAGCCGGAGATGATATCGCCGGACAGCGAGTTATTCCGGAAGCATCCGGAATGGGCGGTGCAGATACCGGGCAGAGCGGGAACGCTTTCGCGGAATCAGTATGTACTGGATTTAACGAGACAGGAAGTGCGGACATATTTGTTCCGGTGCATGGCGGATGTAATTCATGAAGCGGATATTTCCTATGTAAAATGGGATATGAACCGTCAGATAACGGAAGCTTATACGCCGACACTTCCGGCACACCGGCAGAAAGAATTTTTTCACAGGTATATATTAGGGGTATATGAGATACAGGAGCAGTTACTGAAGACCTTTCCGGACTTATTATTAGAGAACTGTGCCGGAGGGGGCGGCAGATTTGACTGCGGAATGCTGTATTACAGTCCGCAGATATGGTGTTCTGACAATACAGATGCCTGTGACCGTGCAGAAATCCAGATGGGGACATCGCTGTGTTATCCGCCGTCCTGTATGGGAGCGCACATTTCGGCATGTCCGAACCATATCACGGGGCGGAACACAGATTTCATGACCAGAGCGCATGTAGCATTAGCCGGAACATTCGGATATGAACTGAATTTAATGCGTTTGACAGATACGCAGGTACGGCAGATACAGGAACAGACGGCAATATATCATGCCTATTCGCATCTGACGAGAGGCGGAAGGTTTTACAGACTGATGCAGAATGAAAATTACATTGCCTGGCAGTTTGTGAGTCCGGAGCAGACAGAAACGCTTGTGACGGTGATACAGATACGGAACAGCCCGAATCAGGCGAGACTGCATTTAAAATTACAGGGCTTGATTCCGGAGAGCTGTTATGCTCTGGACGGGAAATTATATACCGGGGGGCAGCTGATGAGAATCGGGCTGCCGGTAGAGCCGTTATGGGGAGATGGGGTAAGCCGTCTTCTGCATCTGACAATAGAAATCGCAGAGTGATGAGAGAAAGAAGTAAAGGAGAAAGATTTATGATAAGAAAGAAGCATATGATATTTGCATTATGTATCTGTGCCGCGCTGATGGTAACGGGGTGCAGTCAGAGCGGAAGCAATTCTGGAGAAACGGAAAATAATGCAGTACAGAGTGAGGAAACCGGAATGAAAGACGAAAATGCCGGTACAGTATCAAAAATTTCGGAAGATGCCTACACATGGAGCAATGTTGCAATAGGCGGCGGCGGATATGTGACAGGGATGGTATACAGCGAAGCGGAAGAAAATCTGATATATGCGCGGACGGACATCGGCGGCGCATACAGGTGGGTAGAATCAGAAAAAAGATGGAAAGCGATTACCGACCATTTAGGCGCGGAGCAGTGGAATCTGATAGGGATTGAGAGCATCGCGGCTGACCCTGTAGACGCGAACCGGGTTTATGCGTTAGGCGGCACTTATATGGGGAATCATGGAGCAGTATTAGTTTCGGAAGATTATGGAGAGACATGGGAACAGCATGACATGCCTTTTGACTGCGGAGCGAACAATTCGGGGCGCGGTGTGGGGGAACGTCTGATGGTGAATCCTGTAGAGAATAATATCATTTATATGGGAACACGGAATGCCGGGTTATGGAAATCGGAAGATTTCGGGAAGACCTGGAACGAAGTGGAAAGTTTTCCGACAAAAGGGAATTATACACAGGAGAGTAATGCAGTCGGCGTGATGTGGGTAGCATTCAATCCGGTGAATAATGATGTATATGTGGGTGTTGCGGACAAAGACGGAAACTGTATCTACAAGTCTGCGGATAAGGGAGAGACATGGGAGGCACTGCCGGCGAATCTGCCGGGAATGTATCCTTTGCACGGAGATTTTTCGGCAGACGGGAAGTTATATTTAGCCTATTCGGACAACTGCGGCCCCAACCTGAGTCCGCAGAACGGAGCGGTCTGTGTCTATGAGAATGATAGTTTCAGAGATATCACGCCGAATCTGGATGACGGAAGATACGGCGGATTTGGAGCAGTTTCTGTAGACAGGCAGAATCCGGAAACGCTGGTAGTATGTACGCTGGGCTACTGGTCGGATAACGGGGATAATATTTATCGTTCGACAGACGGGGGCGCGACATGGCAGGGATTGTTTGATGCCAAGAAGCATGAAAAGTATTATAAGATGAATGTAGAAGATGCGGACTGGCTGACATGGGGTCGTGAAGAAGCAAAAACAGGCTGGTGGACAGCAGATATTAATATTAATCCGTTTAATTCGGACGAAGTGATGTACGGGACAGGTGCGACGATTTACTGTACGGAGAACATGACGGAATTAGGAACGGGGAAAGACGTTGTGATTTCGTTTGCGGCATACGGACTGGAAGAAACAGCAGTTTACCAGATGCTGTCGCCGGATTATCAGGAAGGGCAGCCGCAGTTATATTCGATTATGGGAGATTTGACAGGCTTTGCGCATCTGGATGTGGCAAAGGGACCGGATGACGCGCATTTCATGGGGAGTGCATCGGGGAACAACCCGACGGATTTGGATGTTGCCTATGAAAATGCGAATTGTGCGGTTTATGCAGTACAGGACAGAATGAAGCCGTTATGGTATACGCTTGACGGAGGAGCGACATGGAATCCTGTTCCTGACGTACCGGAGAAGGTAGAAGGCGGCAGGGTCTGCATGAATGCGGACGGCACAGCGATAGTATGGACACCGGCGAACACGGGCAACTCGAATATTTATCAGTATAATATAAAAAATAACAAATGGTATTATGTCGAAGGTCTGGGCTATGGGGCGCAGATATGTGCCGACAGGGTAAATCCGCAGAAATTCTATGCGGCGTATAACGGGATGTTTTATATTTCGTCTGACGGCGGAACGAAATTTGAATCTACAGGGCAGCTGATAGCGGACAAAGCGACGGTGCAGACTGTTGTCGGAAAAGAGGGTAATGTGTGGCTGTGCAGCGGCACACTGCTGATGTATTCAGAAGACAGCGGACAGACGTTCACATCTGTAAAAGATATTGATTTCAGGGCGATAGGATTCGGCGCACCGGAAACGGAGGAGAACTATCCTGTTGTCTATGCCATGGGGAACGCCGGACAGGGTGACGGAATATATCGTTCTCTGGATAAGGGTGTAACATGGGAGCGCATCAATGACGAGAAGCATCTGTTCGGAAATCTGACAAGTTTTATCACAGGGGACAGCCGCGTCTATGGCAGGGTATATTTTGCCACGAACGGCAGAGGCATTGTCATGGGTGATATCGCGAAGTGAGCAGAATATTAAAAGGCAGAAAGCCTGCTTACGGAAGGATTATCGGCACAGTGCTGGCAGCCGTGGTGATATTCGGGGTGATTCCCTATGGAATACGGCTGAAAAAGATTTATGACGGCGAAATCATCGCGAATATTCCTGACCCGGAAAAATATCCGGTCATGGGAGTGGATGTGTCAAGTTATCAGGGGAATATCGACTGGTCAGTGATTGCCTCGCAGAATGTAACATTTGCATTTATCAAGGCAACGGAAGGCAGTTCGCATCAGGACTGCTGTTTTCCGGCGAACTGGGAGGAAGTACAGAAGACGAATATTTATGCGGGGGCGTATCATTTTTTCAGTTTCGAGAGTTCCGGGGAGACGCAGGCACAGAATTATATCCGGACGGTAGGAGAATTAACAGAAAAGAGTCTGCCGCCGGTGATAGATTTGGAGCTTTACGGAGAATACAGTGAAACGCCGATGTCGCGGAAAGAAGCGCAGGAGATTCTGAATGCGCTTCTGAAGCAGCTGGAAGAATATTATCATGTCAAGCCGATTATTTACACGACCATGCGGACGTATTATCATTATCTGCTTGGGGGAGGATACGGGGAATATCCGCTCTGGTTCCGGAACACGTATCAGGAGCCTTTGGTGAACTGGAGTTTCTGGCAGTATTCTGACCAGGGGCGGCTTGCCGGATATGACGGCTTGCAGGGTGACCACACAGAAATGTGTATTGATTTGAATGTATATCACAGTTCATATGATTCGTTTCTGAAAGAATTTTCTCTGCCGGAAGCCTCAGCGGAAACGCTGGCGCATGAGCAGAATCAGAAAGAAGAGAAGGAGACTAAGACATGAAGCCATTTTTCCTGAAATCCGTCTGCAAGGATTATATCTGGGGCGGAAATCGACTGAGAGAGTACGGGAAAAGTTCAGAGAAAGAAAGAATAGCGGAAAGCTGGGAGCTTTCCTGTCATCCGGACGGGGAGAGCGTGATAGCTTCGGGAGAATATGAAGGCATGACGCTGAAAGCCTGGCTGGAAGAGAATCCGGATGCATTAGGGGTATATTGTGAGAAGTTTGACCGGTTTCCGGTACTGGTAAAGCTGATAGATGCCAAAGAGAATCTGTCATTGCAGGTACATCCGGACAATGCGTATGCGTTCCGGAACGAGCATGACTGGGGAAAGACAGAACTTTGGTATATTATAGAAGCGGAGCCGGGAGCGGAGATTATTTACGGATTCAAAGACACGCTGACGAAAGAGCAGTTCCGGTTTGCGATTGAGCATCATACAATACTGGACTGGGTGAATCATGTTCCGGTGAAAGCCGGGGATGTGTTTTACATTCCGGCAGGGACAGTACATGCGATTGGAAAGGGGATTTTGCTGGCAGAGATACAGCAGACCTCGAATCTGACCTACAGGATATATGATTATGACCGCGGACGGGAACTGCATATTGAAAAGGCACTGGAAGTGACGCGGCTGACGCCGGCGGAGAATCCGCCTTTGGAGCCTCCGGTGATACGGGAAGGATTTACAGCGCAGTATCTGAAACGCTGTCCGTTTTTCACGGTACAGAAGATAACGGCATTGGAGAGCAGTGTCGGATATTATGACAGTTTCCGGCATTTGCTGATACTGGACGGCGAAGCTTTTCTGGAGATTGACGGCAAAGAACTGCCGATAAAAAAGGGAGACAGTATTTTTATTCCGGCAGGGGTATTCTGTCCTGTGAAGGGGAAGTGTACCGCATTAAAGACATTCATGTCCTATACGGGAGTCCCCACAGACCGGAATATCAGGATTAAGGAGCGGATTATTTTATGAAGAAAGCAGGGAGTTTAATAAGTCTGTTATTTCTGCTGAATATCGCAGCAGTACCGGCATATGCAGAAGACCAGACAGGCAGTTATGAAAATCTGCTTTATACGAAGCATGAAGATTATATTGAAATTACAGGGTGCAGTGTTCCGGCGGCAGGAGAAGTGACGATTCCGGCAGAAATAGATGGACTGCCGGTGAAAGCGTTCGGAACGTCTGTATTCAAGGACTGTACGGAACTGACTTCGGTACTGCTTCCGGAGGGTATGACAGATTTAGGGCTTGGCACGTTTGAGAACTGCACATCGCTTTCAGAAATCGAACTGCCGTCAGGGATAACAGAAATCAATTCTGTTGTTTTCTGGAGCTGTGCGGCTCTGACGGAAATTGGAATTCCGGAAGGCGTGACGACGATAGGCGAAGGAACATTTTACGGAACGGGACTGAAAACAATTATCATTCCGGAATCGGTCACGAGCATCAGTGCGATGGCGTTTATGGACAGTGCCTCTCTGGAGAGTATCACGATAAAAAATCCGGACTGTGAGATTGCAGAAAATGCGATTAACACAGGGCTGAACATGACAACTTATCAATATGAATTCAAAGGGACAGTGATTGGAAAAGAGAATTCCACCGCACAGGCATATGCAGAAAAGACAGGCAGTGCCTTTGCGGTACTGGAAGAAGAAGTGGTTCAGCCGGGCGATGCCGATTTAAGCGGCAAAGTGGACATTCTGGATGTGATTACGATAAACCGTGCAATTTTAGGAAAAGAGAAGCTGACAGAACGCCAGCTGAACGCTGTTGATTTTAATCAGAACGGCAAACCGGAAACATCGGAATCGCTGATGATAATGAAATATATTGTCGGGCTGATGACAGATTTTACAAGTTAATCATACGCCAAGGCGTATAAAAATAAAAGGAGGAAATTTTTTTATGAAGTACTACATTGGAATTGACCTGGGAGGAACAAACATTGTCGCCGCAGTGGTAGACGAGAATTACAAGATTCTGACGAAGGCAAGCACCAAGACGAACAGACCGCGTCCGGCGGAAGAAATCGCGGACGATATGGCATCGATGGCATTGAAAGCCGTCAAGGAAGCCGGACTGACGCTTGACCAGATAGAATGGGTAGGCGTAGGCACACCGGGACTTGCCAACAGTGAAACAGGTATTGTGGAATTCTCGAACAATCTGGGATTTGAGAACACCCCTCTTGCGGAATATATCCGGAAGCATATCGACAAGCCGGTATTTATCGAGAATGATGCCAATGCAGCCGCATACGGCGAATATGTAGCAGGTGCGGCGAAAGGTTCTAAGAATGCAGTATGCATTACATTAGGAACAGGTGTCGGCGGCGGCATTATTATTGACGGTCAGATTTATGCCGGCTCGAATTTCGGCGGAGCAGAAATCGGACATACGGTGATTCAGGTAGACGGTGCGCCGTGTTCCTGTGGAAGAAAGGGCTGTTTTGAGGCATATTCCTCCGCGACAGGCTTGATTCGCATGACAAAAGAGAAGATGGAAGCCGTACCGGATTCGGCACTGCACACGATTACCGCAGAGCGGAACGGCAAAGTTTCGGCGAGAACGGCATTTGATGCGATGCGTCAGGGCGACAAGGCAGGCAAGGAAGTCGTTGATGATTATATCAAATATCTGGCAGCAGGCATTACGAATACAATCAATATTTTCCAGCCGGATGTACTTTGCATCGGCGGAGGGGTATGCAACGAAGGCGACCCGCTTCTGCTGCCGATGAAAGCACTGGTAGAAAAGGAAGTTTACACGAGAAATTCTCCGAAGAATACGAAGATAGTGATTGCCGAACTCGGCAACGATGCCGGACTGATTGGCGCAGCATTTTTAGGCGCAGCGAAGAAGTAAGAAAAATTTCAGAATCAGGATTCCCTGCTCTCTTTTGAGGGCAGGGAATTTTTGTCAGATATGTAAATTTTTTAGAGCCTGATTTATTCATAACAGATAATTTTTGTAAAAAATTTATGAAATCTCTTGAAATTATGGTCATATTATGTATAATTAGATTAACATCATTTGACTAAACTGAGTAAAGCATATTTTTGAAAGGGGACACAAGTATGAAAAATTTAAAAAAATCACTGGCGATATTATCTGCATTCAGTCTTTCAGCTGCCAGTCTGCCGGTTTCGGCAGTTTATGTACAGGAGCAGCAGGTACTTGCAGGTGCAGTCAGCAGTGACGGCACATTTGAAAACGGAGACGGATTTTTGTGGACAACAGAGACTTCCGAAACCGGCACAGGTGTTTTGCAGGGAACCGTTTCTGACGGCGTATATTCAGTATATATTGAAAATCCGGGCGGAACCGCCAACGGCGGAGAAGACAGATGGGACTGCATGTTCTGGGCAACAGACATGACATTCCAGTACGGACACAAATATCGTATTACTTATTCTGTCAATACCGATACTGCCGGACAATTTTATACTAAGCTTGGAGATATTGACTATGATGAAATAGAGTACTGGCATCAGTGCGGAAACCGTCTGGATATGACCTACCAGCCGGGAATCAGTCAGGCAGAACTGGAGGAGAATTTAAGAAATGCTTCTCTGACAGACAAGCAGTCAACAGACAGCAATGAGGAAGAATGGGATGTCGGCTACTGGGCTGGCTGGGATGTATTGCATGAGGACGTTTCGGAGAAACTTCCGGTGAATGAATGGGTTACTTATGCTTTTGAATTTGTCACAGGGAAAGACTTTATTACTCAGGGAGAAAAGGCGGCTCCCGACAGTACAGACGGCACAGGGTACTGGGCATTTCATATCGGCGGTGAGGGGCTGTTTACACCCCCCGGAGGATGTTTCCCGGCTGGTACAACGATAAAATTTGATAATCTGGCACTGATTGATTTGGGCGAAGCAGAAGAGACACCCACAGAGCCGGCAACGGAAACGCCTACAGAACCGGAAACGGAAACACCCACAGAGCCGGCAACGGAAACACCCACAGAGCCGGAAAAAAAGGCAGCATTTGTTGATGGTGTCAATAACTGGGGATTCGGCAACAGCTACCGTATTTTCGGAGATACTTACTATATTAACAGCACTCACCGGAATGCCCTGCTGAACGGATTATCCATCAAGGAAAAGCAAAATGTTCTGAATCTTCTTGGCAGTGACTGGGGCGGTTCCTGTTACGGCATGGCGAGTACTTCTATTCTTTCCTGTCATGATATTTTAAAGCCGTCTGACTGGCAGGCAGATGCCTCCTGTCTGTATGATATTAAAGTTCCGTCACAGGATGCAGTTTCTCTGATTCATTATTATTTTGCACTGCAGTCAACGGATTATGTACAGCAGGAAATTACGCGTGCGCTGTATCGTTCAGAAGAGGATAAATTAAATGAATTAATCGAATATGCTTCAAAAGGCTCTCCCACTCTGCTCACATTCTACGGCAGATTCGGCGGCGGTACACGGCGCGGCGGTCATGCAGTTGTCGCCTATGGCGTAGAATATAATATATGGCAGAAAAACGGCGTTGACTACAACGGCAGAATTCTGACTTACGATAATAACCGCATTGATTTTGACGAAGATTTCTGCCTGTATTTCAATACCAAAGAGAACAAATGGGCAATTCCGGGATATAAGCTGAGTTCAGATACTGGTGCCCAGCTTGGCATGATAACAGATTCTCTGGATATTATTAATTATCATGGCTATCTGGACGGAACGGACAGTTCACTGAACAGTTCCTATATTTCAGACATGACTTCCAATTATATTGAACAGGATTTCTATGTACAGAAAGTAACACGCAGCACCAACAATCTGCTGATTTCTGCACCCACAAGCCAGGATGAAATTAAATATTTCTCTTCTCTTTCTGACGGCACATCGGACGAAATCATGAAGATTGCCTTTGCAGATTCCACAAAAGGCTATGAAATATCAATAGAGTCCCCGGAAACAGTGACAATGGATATGAATTATCCGGATTTCCTGATGAGCGTAAATGCAGACCAGGTGAAAGATATTATCTTTGAACCGGAAGGCTGCATCACACTGGAAGGCGAGAATACGGGTTATGAACTGTCAATGATTGCGAATGAAGACCATCTGACAACAGACTGGTACAGACTGACAGTAGCCGGCACAGGAAATCAGGCTTATTTTGAACAGACAGCAGACGGCTATCTTCTGAAAGGCGATAATCTGAAAGAAGTGCATGTATCTGCCTATCTGAACCCGGATACCACAAAATCCGTTTCCGAAATTACATTTTCAGCAGATTCTGATTCTGTCCTGATTTATGAAATTAATAAAGATACTATCGGCATTAAAACGGACAGCGACGGTGACGGTGTTTATGAGGAAGAAATCAGTTCGCAGCTGCTCAGCAAACTTGGGGATGTAACTCATTCCGGAAAAATAGATATTCTGGATGTTATCACAATCAACCGGGCGATACTGGGCAAAGAAAAACTCACTCCAGAACAACTGAACACAATTGATTTCAACGGCGACGGAAAGCCGGATACTTCCGATTCACTGAAACTGATGAAATATATTGTCGGACTGATACAAGTTTTGTAATCTGAAAAAAACGTGCCTGCATGAGAAATCATGCAGGCAGATTTTGTACAGGCACAGCGGAGCGGCTGTGTTTTTGTTTTTTCTCGTCATACATCCGGTTATCCATCTGGTTGAGGAAGGTATCTGTAGAAGTATCCGGCTGATACACAGCATGACCGATAGAGAAGGAAAGCTGATACTGTTTTTTATGCGCGTGATTGAATTCAAGGACAGCATTCCGGATAGTTTCCTGGATTTGCAGAAGTTCGGATTCGTCCGGAGTACGCATCAGAATGATGAATTCATCACCGGCAAACCGGACAGGGAGAGCCTTGGCAGGGACAGAAAGCCGGATAATTCTTGCTGCATCGACAAGGGCTTCATCGCCGACAGTATGTCCGAACCGGTCATTGATGGATTTGAAATAATCGAGGTCAATCATCAGCCCCCCGGCAGGGATTTGTTTTCTGCTGATACGGTGCAGCACATGGTCAAGATAGTTTCTGTTATAGAGTTTCGTGAGGGGGTCGATATAGGAGAGTTCATTCTGAAGGCTCATATAGATGCCGACCAGTCCGAGCGCAGTACAGCACCAGCCAATAGAAAGACCATAGACAAGATACTGCGCCGTTGCGCCGACAAGAATGGGAGTCAGGAACATGTAAATCGGGAAGAACTTGTCACTGCCGTATTTTTTAATATACCTGTGCCGGATAATAATGCTGTAGATTAAATAGCCGGAAGTCATGGTATAATAGATATAACCCCAGAACTCACGGTGATAGAAAGCCTCCTGGTCAATCGTGAAGAGAAACTGAAATTTCAGGTTAAAGACAAGAGCGATAATACAGACAAATGCCGGAACGCCCATTTTGAAGAATTTTTTCCGGATGCGGTTTTCATCATGATAAAGATGCAAATCGGCATACAAGCACCATGCAAACGCATCAAAAGCATTGGCAAGATAGAGGAAGGAATTGCCGAACAGATTCATGACATGTACGCCCGGAACATCTGTTCTGCCGTCGAAAACAAAAGTGAGCATTTCCATAATACAGGCGGAAGCGGTGACGACAATCATGCCGGTAAAGAGATTATCGCTGAGTTGTTGTCTTTGGCGGACGAGGTGACTGCTTATCAGGAGAATGACAAGCAGAGTAAAACCGATACAGTTGGTAATGATAATTGCTTGCAGATTCATAAAAGAAGGTCATCTCCCCGGAGAAATATTATATTAATTATAACATATTTCTTAAACGTTTTCAATGAAATTCAGAAAAATTTACAAATGGAACATAATTTTTTGAAAAAATAAAAAACTGACTGCCTGTTACAGCAGTCAGTGAAACGCGGATGAAAAAATCAGGAATTTGCGAAAGCCTGTTTAATATCGTCGAGGATATCGTCAACATTTTCCAGACCGACGGAGAAGCGAATCATACCTGCATTGATACCGGCAGCGACAAGCTGTTCATCCGTGAGCTGACGGTGAGTCATGCTGGCAGGATGCAGAACGCAGGTGCGGATATCAGCGACATGCACTTCACGGGAAGCGAGTTTCAGGGCATCCATGAAACGGGTAGCGCGTTCTCTTCCGCCTTTGATAACGAAGGAGATAACACCGCTTGTCCCATTGGGGAGATATTTCTGAGCGCGTTCATAATACTTGTCAGATTTCAGACCGGGGTAGCTGACAGATTCGACATTTTCGTTATTCTGGAGGAATTCAGCGACAGCGAGTGCATTTTTGCAGTATCTTTCCATACGGACAGCGAGAGTTTCCAGACCGAGGTTGAGCAGGAAAGCGGAATTAGCGGCCGGATAGCAGCCGAAATCGCGCATCAGCTGCATTCTTGCCTTGATGATATAGGCAATATTGCCGAAGGTTTCGGAATAGACAACGCCGTGATAGCTTTCATCAGGTTCGGTAAATTCGGGGAAGTTGCCGTTCGTCCAGTCGAATTTTCCGGAATCGACAATCACGCCGCCGCCCTGGAGAGCATGACCGTCCATATATTTGGTTGTGGAATGCACGACAATATCCGCACCGAATTCGATAGGACGGCAGAGAATGGGAGTGGGGAACGTATTGTCAATGATGAGCGGAATTTTATTTTTATGTGCAAAGTTTGCGAATCGTTCAATATCGAAGACATTCAGAGCGGGATTGGCGAGTGTTTCGCCGAAGACAAGTTTTGTATTGGGTTCGAGAGCGTTCTGAAGTTCTTCGTCAGTGGCTTCGGGGTCAACGAAAATGCATTTGATGCCTAATTTTTTCAGCGAAACGGCGAACAGGTTGATAGTACCGCCATAGAGGGAGCTGACTGCCAGAATGCTGTCACCGGCATTGCAGAGGTTGAGAACGGAGAGGAGGGAAGCCGCCTGACCGCTGGTAGTACACATGGCAGCAGCACCGCCTTCGAGCGCGGCAATTTTCTTTTCGACCGCGTCAACAGTAGGGTTAGCAAAACGGGAATACATGCATTCTGTCGGCATATCGAACAAATCAGCGATATGCTGAGTAGAATCGAATACATAAGTGGTACTCTGTACGATAGGGAGTGCGCCGGGGTCGCCGTTTTTGCGTTCATAGCCTTCATGGAGGCATTTTGTTTCAATCTTCATGAGAAACAGTCCTTTCTGGAAATAATAGATAATAAATTTATTATAACATATTTTTAGAAGAAATGCAAGTATCTGGAAAAATAATCTGATTTTTCTTGACAAGATAATAAATTTATGCTATAATAAGAAAAATATTATTTTGGAGGGGAGAAAATGTTCACATTCCGGAAAATCAGTCATGAAGAATTCAACCAAAAAGCCGGGCATGAAATCGGCGGTTTTAAAGTATATGATATTGGTGCCGGGGAAGAAAAATATGCATTATTTTTCGGACAGTTAAGGAGAGTATTTGGAGAACCGAATGATATTTCAGAAGACTGGGAAACCATGTACCGATATTTGATAGAAGCGGAAGACGAACAGGGAAACAAATTTTATCTGGAAGCATATCACGGACCGCGAGGTGCATCGATTGGCTATCCGATTCACGGAGTAAATAAAGAACTTTACGAACAGGCAAAAAAAGAATTAATCGCTCTGATTGAAGCGCAGATTCCGGCGGATTATGTCTGGGAAAGCGTTTATGAGGACATTCCGTCAAGAGTAACATATATTGTAAAAGACGGTCAAATCAAAGTAGAAGATGAAATTCTTGATTTTGAATCATAACATGTTCCACGTGGAACATCACAGCCGACAGAACGCAAGAATCAGGAGCATGACACCGCCGAGCCAGGAAAGATTTTTCTTTTGATGGCAGATTTTCCCGAATTCCGCACCGGAGAGTGTAAGGAGAAACCCGGCGCAGAGGGTCAGCACAAGACAGACAGGAATATAAGCTTTCTGAATGCCGGCACCCAGACCGCTTGCAAGGGAATCGAGGGAGAGTGCGGCAGAATAAGCGGCGGCTTCACTGAGGCTGAGAGTTTTGGAATGGTCAGTATCGGCAAGAGTTTCATCGAAGCAGATATCAATTACTAAGCCGAGAGCCTTCCAGTTCCAGTGAGGACGATGTTTCCGGAACAGAATGGTGAGAAATTCTTTCATAATCTGACTGCTGCCGAGCAGGAACAGGATAGCAAAACCGAGATATCTGAAAATGTATTCCGGGAGAATCATTCCGAGCAGCTGTGCGCCGGAAAGAGAAACAGCAAGAAAAGCCGTTCCGACAAAGCTGATGAGCAAAGCGCAGCGTTTCGGAATCAAGATACCGTTCATACTGCATCCCATTGCCGCAAAGAAGGTATCCATACAGACGGCGAGCGCAAGCAGGCAGGCTTGAAACATAAAGCAGACCCCTTTCACAGATACTTATGCATGATATGAACGGGAGAAAAAAATGTTCCACGTGGAACATGAATTTAAAAAAAGTGCTTGAAAAAGGTACAAAAAAGTGATATAATAGAATAAGAAGCAAATATACAAAGGGGGGTTGAAAAGATGAATATCAAAGAAAAAGTGTTGTCAGAACTGATACTTTCAGAAGGGAAATACTGTTCCGGAGGGCAGTTGGCGGAAGATTTCGGAGTCAGCCGGACAGCGGTCTGGAAAGCGATTGAGCAGTTAAAAGCACAGGGCTGCCGGATAGATGCTGTTACGAACAAGGGATATTTGCTGAAAGAGATACCGGATATTTACAATCAGGCATATGTAGAATCGCTGCTGAAAGGAAGCGGATTTCAGGTACAGCATTATGAAGAGATAGATTCGACAAACAAGCAAGCGAAAATGTTAGCCGGGCAGAATGCGCCGTCGCGGACAGTCGTCACAGCGGACAGGCAGACCGCCGGACGGGGGCGCATGGGAAAGGGTTTTCATTCACCGACGGGCGGATTATACATGTCAGTTCTGGTACGTCCGGATTTGCCGCTGACTGCAATGATGAGCATCACGGCATGTACAGCGGCGGCAGTGCATGAAGCCCTGAAAGCGTTCGGGATTGTGACGCAGATAAAATGGGTGAATGATTTATTTCTGAACGGTCGGAAGATATGCGGCATTTTATCGGAGGGCAGTTTCAACGCGGAATTATTGAAAATGGATTATTTAGTAATTGGGATAGGGATTAACCTGCATCCCGACCCGCATCTGCCGGAGGAACTGAAAACGATAGTCACAGACATAGAAACAGAAACCGGAAAGAAGATAAACAGGTGTCAGCTGTTAGCGGAAGTATTGAAGCAGATGAAGAAATATTTTGATGAGATTTCGCAGCGGACATATTTAAAGATTTACACAGAAAATTCCTGTACGTTGGGGCATAGGGTGCGGACAGATACAGGAATCACAGGCACAGCGGAGCGGTTCACAGAAGAAGCCGGATTAATCATAAAGCTGGATGACGGCACAGAAATGGTATTAAGCACAGGTTCAGCGGAGATATTAAAATAGCAGAAGAAAAAGGACGGTTCACGCCGTCCTTTTTTGCATATTTTGAAAAATGTTTCACGTGGAACATTTTAAGAATTACCAGCCGAATCCGTTTTCCATTTGGATGATATGCCATCCCATCTGCCGGAGCAGGGTACAGCCGTCAAAAGAGAGCGTTTTTCTGGATTGAAAATCATTCTGGAGATATATCAGAAAAAGAGAAATCATTTTTGGTTCGATAAGCTTCACCCGGCAGATTTGTTTCTGATTCTGCATGATAACAAACAGCGGAAAAAGAGAATAAAAATCATCAGAAACTTTAGAAGGAAAAGCAACAGTAATCACAGCAGTTTTATCGCATTCCGGCGAGAGATGAATTTCCGTTCCATGATTGAAACTGCACCACCATGCGAATTTTTTATGATTGACAGTAATGATTCTGAATTTACGTTTCATGTGAAACCTCCTGAAAAAATGTTCCACGTGGAACATTAATAGGGATAAATGCCGACCTGCTGAAACGGCAGTGAAAAAGAAAGGAAATCATTTATTTGAATCGTGAAATCATCATTCCGGAGTTCGAGCATTTCAAGACCGTCAAACGAAAACCGGAGAAAGTAAATTTCGTCGATACTTTCACACAGTGCGGTAAAGCGGACAGAATCGCCGACAATTTCAGAACCAGCCGGAACATTTTTGACAATATGAACATCTGCGCGTTCGACGATACCGAAATCAAGTTCAATCTGATAGCTTTTCCCGATAACGGGGATAATACTGTCAGCATTCCAGATACCTTTCAGATTTCCGGTTTGAGTATAGCCAGAAACGATAATATGATTTTCTTGATTTTCGAGATTGGTTACAGTAAACAGCAAAACGGTTCACCTCACGAGAATAATTTTTTGAAAAATGTTCCACGTGGAACATCAGTCTCTGGATTGATAGACCGAAACCAGAATATTTTTGTCTTCGAGTTTTTGAATTTCCTGTTTTGTGAGCTGATTTTCAGAAACATGAATTTCTTTGAGAGCCGGAAGCTTGAGCAAATCATCTGTAGGAAATTCCAGATTCGGCAGGTCATTGAGATAAAGATAAGTTAAATTTTTGCAGTCGGGGCTGAAATGAATATTTTTGAGGGAATCGCTGTGAGCGGCATCCATTTTTTTGAGGGAAGGAGAAGAAACCGAAAGGTTTTGAATCTGGCTGTTCCGGAGGGAGAGTTCTTCAAGTGCAGTTAATTGTGAAAACTGTTCTGTGCTGACTTCGGAAGCTTGCACACCGGAGAGGGAAAGTTCGGTAATACTTGCCGGGAGGGTTTCCGCGCCGTCAAGAGTCTGGATAGTCACATTCGGAGCGAGCGTATTAGCAAGACCGATTTGGAGGGTATCGAGGGAATGCAGTTCAGAGAATCCGGAAACATCTTTCAGGTTTGCATCCTTGGCAATATAGATTTGTTCCAGCTGAGGGCAGTCAGCGAAATCGGAGCAGTCTGTGACGGCGGGATTCACAGCAGTGACAGAAAATACATGCAACTGTTCCATATCGGAAAGAAAAGAAAAATCTGTTGTACAGTTCTTGATAGAAATCGTTTCCAGTTTCTTGAATTTTTTAAGCTTCGGCACTTCCTGAACCGTGAGGGTATCGATGTCTAATTTGGTGCTTCGTCTGCTGAAACTTTTCCCGTCGATTTGGACAGTATCCCAGATTTCAAAGATACTGACGGAAATCAGGATGAAAACAATCAGGATAATCAGGAAAAGCCGGGTACTTCCTGATTTTTTCTTTGATTTTGTCTCATTCAAAGCAAAAGAATTTTTCAGGTTTGGCATAATGAAGTCACTCCTTTTGCAATGTTCCACGTGGAACATTAAATCTGAAAGCCGCCGCTCATGAGGAAGGCTTGCAATAAAACAGAAATTCCGGCAGCGGCAGCACATTTTTTAAAGAGGGGCGGAAATTTTATCAGAAACCAGACACTGATTACAATTCCGACAGCGGGATGCAGAAAAGAAATCATACAGTAAAAAGTTTCAGTGGAAACGATTCTGTTTCCGATATGGTATTGCTTCCATCTGACGACTATCGCAAATATGAGCCAGACAAACTCAAGGAGTTTGAAGCCGGTTATCACGACTGCAATTCTCCCAATCACATAAATCAGGAATGCAGTGATACAGAAAATCCAGTCACCGGAAAGTTTTTTCTGCCGATTCTGCAAATCCTGTTTTTGGCTGAGGAAATTCCGGATAGCTTGAAATTCTTCGGAAGAATACAAATCTTCCTGTGTTTCGAGAATCAATTTCAAGTCGGAAATTGAATACGCATTGATTTCATCAAGGAACTGCTGTTCCATAACAAACCTCCTTAAAGATGTTCCACGTGGAACATTCCGCGTGGAACACAAAAATACGATTAAGAAATTACTTGACGGGAATCACGCTCATGCCGCCCATATAGGGACGGAGAACTTCGGGAATGCGGATAGAGCCGTCTTCATTGAGGTTATTTTCGAGGAAAGCGATTAACATACGGGGCGGAGCGACAACAGTATTATTGAGGGTATGAGCGAAATATTTGGAACCGTCATCTTTTTTGACGCGGATGCCGAGTCTTCTTGCCTGCGCGTCGCCGAGGTTGGAGCAGCTGCCGACCTC
>DGUB01000054.1 GCA_002393815.1 Ruminococcus sp. UBA4321
ACAGAGGCTGCCGTCTGGCTGTCACATACCCTGAAATCGCCAAGATGCAGACTAAGGCTGTTATCCGCGCTGCTATCAACGTTCAGAAGAAGCATGCTGACTGGAAGGTTGTTCCGGAAATCATGATTCCGCTCGTTGGTGAAGTAAAGGAACTGAAATACGTCAAGGACGTTGTTGTTGCTGCTGCTGACGAAGAAATCAAGGCTGCCGGTGTAGAACTCAAGTACGAAGTCGGCACTATGATTGAAATTCCGCGTGCTGCTCTGACTGCTGACGAAATCGCTAAGGAAGCTGAATTCTTCTGCTTCGGTACTAACGACCTGACTCAGATGACTTACGGCTTCTCCCGTGACGATGCCGGTAAGTTCCTCGGCGCATACTATGACAAGAAGATTTTCGAGAACGATCCGTTTGCTAAGCTCGACCAGATTGGTGTCGGCAAGCTGATGGAAATGGCTGTCAAGATGGGCAAGGCTGTTCGTCCTGATATGCATATTGGTATCTGCGGCGAACACGGCGGCGACCCGACATCTGTGGAATTCTGCCATAAGATTGGTTTGAGCTATGTATCCTGCTCACCGTTCCGTGTGCCGATTGCAAGACTGGCTGCTGCTCAGGCTGCAATCAATGACAAGAAGTAATTTCTGATTCGTGATATTGTGACAAGCAGTCTATGCTGTGCGTCAGTCAGTAAGGTTTTGGAGTTAGCCGCGTACCGCAAACCGGATAAGAATCCCGAAATCTGCCGTATCGCAGAAACTGTGTGAACTGATTATCGCTTAAAAATTTTCCCCCTCGTGCCGTAACACGAGGGGGTTTTTTAGGCTTTCTGAATTTGCAGAGATTTAATGCAGGTGTTCTGGTTGAATACCAGTTTCAAATCATGACAGCCGTCAGTTTCTAACCGGACTGTACAGGTTTTGAAATCTTCATAGCCGTCCGAAACCGGAATTTCGATTTCGGTCAGGGGTGTTTTGCTGTCATCCAGATAGACTTGAATCTTTGCCGGGTCAACCGGGGCAGAGGTCTGAACTGTCAGAGTCCGGCACTGATGCAAATCACAGTTCTGGAAAATAATTTCATTATGCCATCTCATACCGCGGACATGTGTCACGCCGGAAAGCGGATTTGTGAAAATTTCCGTTCCGGATTCTGTGTCATAAAGTTCTGCACGGGTGATTTTTTCAAGATTCCGGGGCGGAATCACTTCGCCGGAAACATGAATTGTTTCCGCAAGTTTGATATCTGTACAGGATGCGCCGACTAAAATATCAAAATCGCCGTCTTCCAGACAGAATTTCTCTCTGGAAACATCATAGATTTTGAGTTCTTCCAACGGAATGATTTCACTGAATTCTGCCGTTTCTCCGGCTTTGATATGCATTCTTGCAAAGGCGCAGAGCTGTGCTTCCGGACGCTGAATTCTGGCTGATTTCGCATGTGTATAGACCTGAACGACTTCATCGCCGTCAGTATCAGAAGTATTTTTTACATCACAGCTGACCTGAATGCCGTTTTCCGTCAGCTGAATGTTCAGATTTTCATAATCAAAATGGCTGTAGCTTAACCCATATCCGAACGGGTACAGAGGTACGCCGTCAAAATATCGGTAAGTCATTCTGGTTTTCATGATATCATAATCTTTGATATCGGATAAATCTTCATCTCCGGCATACCATGTGACAGAACATCTTCCGGCAGGATTATTCTCGCCGAACAGCGTTTCCACAACCGCGTGACCGAGTTCCGAACCGGCATGAGAACTCCATAAAATCGCATCCGGACGATAATCAATATGTTCGTCTTCGCTGTCATCCCATTCCCAGCACATTGCATAGGGATAACTAGAAACTAAAACCAGAATCAGCGGAATATCCCGGTATTTAACAGCATCTTTTAAATCCTGAACCGCTGTGACCTGAACCGTTGGCAAATCAATTGTTTTTCTGTCCCAGCATTCACGGGCAACCTGTTCGGGGTCGTTTCCTCCGCAGTAGATGACAGCATCACAATCCTTTGCAAGCTGCCATAACCTTCCGACAGCAGCAGAACATGTCCAGAGTGTGAACAGATTTTTTTCTTCGGGTCTGGTTTCATGCTGACAAATCAGCTGATTTTTTTCATTCAGACCAAAGATATTTCCGTGCAGATAATCACAGATAATATATTTCCGTGTCCGCTGATGCCATTCCAGCCGGAGCGTTTCGGATGTGAACCAGCCGTAAACTTTCGTTTTGCCTAATTTTACAGTATTTCCGTCAATGCATACGAAGCGTCCGGAATGGATTTCCTGTAGATTATTCCATTTGTCTTCATCATCATGCTGACAGAGATAGAATTCAGCAGCATGTTCTTTATCAGAATCAGCAATAAGACAGTCATTCTCATCAATCCGGACATATTTATGATTGGATGCAATAATTTTGATAATTTCCCAGCAGGGGTCACAGATAACTTCAAAGCCTTTTTCTTCAAGAGCCTGTTTTACTGAAATATTATAGCTTGCTGTTCCGGTATACCAGTCCATCAGGTTGCAGTCAGCATTTGCACCGAATAAGCCGATTTTATGATGCTTTTCGGGATTCAGAGGCAGAACGTTTTTATGATTGTCAAGCAGAATCATATTTTCACGCGCCGCACGGAGATTGAGTGCTTTATCGGCTTCGGTATTGACATCATCAAGAGTTAAATTATCGTAGGGAGTGGATTTGTCGAATCTTCCGAGCAGAAAATGACTTTCCAGAATATTTCCGACAGCTAAATCAATATCCGCTTCGCTTAATAAGCCGTTTTCAAGTGCTTTCTGAGCCGCGGCGATAACACAGTCAGTATTATCTGTCATGCAGTCTGCGCCGGCGTATAAGCAAGCCTGTAACGATTCCGCATGAGAATCAAAGGCATGATGCGCCGTGACATTCTGTGTAAAATCTGCGCCGTCGGTCACGACAAAGCCAAGCCCCCATTCTTTCTTGAGAATATCTTTCAAATCGTGATTGACCACTGCCGGAGCGTGACAGATGTCATTATAAGCCGTCATGATGCTGTGCGCTCCGCCCTTGACGACAGGCTTCTTAAACGCCTGATAATAATGCTCATGCTTTAACCTCGGATTCAGATTGGCATTATCAAAAGCGCGTTCCTGTTCGTGATTGTTCGCACAGAAATGTTTCAGAGTCGGAATCGTCGCCCAGATTTTTTCGTCACTGCCTTTGAGTCCTTTGGTATACATAGCGGACATTTCTCCAGTCAAGAAGGGGTCTTCTCCGTAGCATTCTTCTGTCCGTCCCCAGCGCGGGTCACGCGATAAATCAACAGTAGGTCCCCAGACCATCAGACCGCCTTTTTTCTCGCCCTGATTGTAATAGGCTCTGGCTTCACGGGCGGCAGTCAGTCCAATCTGATACATCATATCTTTATCGAAACTCGCCGCCATGCCGACAGGCTGCGGAAAGACAGTTGTCGGGCGTTCCGGTTCGCGGTTGACAAGTCCTCTGGCGATTTCATGACCGACAAACCATTCCGGAATGTTTAGTCTTTTGATTTCAAGCTGATGCGTTGACAGAAAATAAATTTTTTCTTCGATTGTGAGCCGGTTCAGTAAATCCTGTACACGGTCTTTCACGGGTAAATTTTCGTTTAAGTAATCAAACATAATCGCTGTCCTTTCTTAATTCTCTCTGTTCGAGCAGAGTATTATTTCTGGGGTCGCCGTAATCCAAATCGCGCAGAATCGTGACAGTTTCCAGATTCATGAACAATTGATTTTGGAGTCTGGCATTCCGGCAGAAATCTTCAAGAGTATCAAATTCCTGCGTATCCAGATAAATTTTCGTATCGAAAAAGCCGTTCTGACTGGTATAATCTGAACTGATGCCGAGCGGATAAACCTGATTTTCATATTTGATTTCAAAGCTTGCTTCTGGGGCATCAATTTTCAGGCATTCCCGGAAGAAATCAATCATATCTGCCGGACGGCATACCAAAGGCGAAAAAGATTTCTTTTTGAAAATTTCAAATAATTTCATAACATGTATTCTCCTATTCAAATATGAATGCGGCTTTTCTGCCGAGCCACACACCAAGCAGACAGCATATCACACTGAAAATCATATACAGACCGCCTGTCAGGAAAGATTTGTTTTCTAAAAGCTGATAAGCTTCCAGTGAAAAAGTTGAAAATGTCGTGAATCCTCCGCAGACTCCTGTTTTCAGAAACAGAATCAGATTCGCCGGAAGGGAACGCTTCTCCGATACGCCCACTATCAGACCAATCAGAAACGCCCCCAGAATATTCGTGATAAAAGTCAGAAACGGAAATTCTGATTTCAAGGGGAGCAGACTAATCGCATATCTGCCAGCCGCGCCGACTGCTCCGCCCAGTGCCACACAGAAAATCTGCATCATTTCAGAATCGCCTGTACTTCCGGAAACAGTGATAAACTCCGTTTCAGAATGCCGTGACAATGCGCAATCGCCGTTCCGTAATTCGTCATCGGAATGCCCTGTTCTGTCGCCGTACTCTGCCGGAACTGTACCGCTTTCGGCGGAAGCATACAAGCTCCGCAGTGAACGACAAGCGCATATTCCTGTAAATCTTTCGGGAATTCTGTTCCCGAAGTCCATGAAAATTCCGGCTGACATCCGGCATGTTCAGCAATCCATTTCGGAAGCTTCACCGTTCCGATGTCATTGCATTGTCTGTGATGCGTACAGCCTTCCGAAATCAGAACTTTATCGCCGTCTCTGAGCGAATCCAGAGCCGCCGCTCCTCTGACAACTAATTCCAAATCGCCCTTATATCTGGCGAACAGAATAGAAAACGAAGTCAGCGGAATTTCTTCCGAGACTATCTTTGAAACTTTTCCGAATGCCTGACTGTCTGTAATTACCATCCGGGGAGAGATTTTTTTCAGAACTTCCGGCAGTTCCTCCGGCTGACAGCAGACCGGAATCGCTCCTTCTTCCAGAGCCGCGCGGATAATCTGCTGCTGCGGCAGAATCAGCCGTCCTTTCGGAGCGGATTTATCAATCGGAATCACCAGAATTATCATATCATTTTTCTGGATTAAATCCGAAATCAGGGGTTTTGCGTTCGTCTGAGGACAGACCTGCTTTGCAATCAGCTCTTTCAGCTCGTGAATGTTTTCCCCTGTTTTCGCGCTGATGCAGATTTCCGAAGTGGATTTGATTTCCGGCTTGTTTAAATCTGCCTTGTTATAGGCGATAATATAGGGAAGTTTCCGTTTCCGGAATTCCTGAATTAAATTTTCATCAAGTTCCGATTTGCCCTGTGTTCCGTCAATCACCAGAATCGCGATATCTGTTTTTTCGAGAACTTGCAGAGATTTTTCTACTCTTAAATTTCCGAGTTCTCCGGAATCATCCAGTCCGGCAGTATCGACAATCATCACCGCACCGAGCGGAAGCAGTTCCATCGCTTTATAAACCGGGTCAGTCGTTGTGCCTTTCACATCCGAAACGACAGATAACTGCTGACTGGTGACAGCATTCACAGCACTGGATTTTCCGGCATTTCTTTTCCCGAAGAAAGCAATCTGAATTCTTTCTCCGGATGGGGTGGCGTTCATACTCATGATAAAATCACTTCTTTCTGAAATGTTAAAAATTTAGTTATCTAAATTATAACATATCTGTCACCGGATTGCAATATAATTTTTCCAAAAACCGCTTGACAAGCCCGATTTTTTATGCTATAATAATCCTGTAAATTGTATTGTATCCCTGCCTGACGGGGAATAATAACAAGGAGGAAACTGCATATGAAAACATTAAACACAAAGTCAATCGTAATGCTTGGCGTACTGACCGCGTTCGTGATTATCTTTTCCACAACGCCGATAGGCTCTATCCCGATAGGACCTCTGGTCATTACCCTGAACATCATCCCGATTGCGCTCGCGGCAGTCACATTAGGACCTATAGGAAGTATCATCATAGGAGCCGTATTCGGACTGTTCAGCTTTTTACAGGCGGCAGGCGTGATTCAGGGAACCGCTTTTGCACAGACCTTGTTCGGCATCAGTCCGGTTCTGACATTTATTCAGTGTGTCGTTCCGAGAGTGCTTGACGGCGTATGTGTCGGCTTTATTCACAAGGCAGTATCGAAATTCAACAAGGAAACTGCCTGCTTTGTAACCGGATTCTTTTCCGCGTTCCTGAACACAGTGTTCTTTATGAGTTCTCTGGTTCTGCTGTACGGCAACACAGAATATTTGCAGGATAAAATTGCCGGCAGAAATATTCTGGTATTCATCATTGCATTTGTCGGAATCAACGCTGTGACCGAAATGATTTCTTCAACAGTCATTACCGGAGCAGTCGGCGTGGCACTCCAGAAAGCAAAACTGGTGCAAACACCTGCTTCACAGGCATCTTAAATTTTTAAATCAAAAATAACAGCTCTGAAGTCTCAACGCTTCAGAGCTGATTTTATTTTTTCTGTTTCTGGGCAATCTGGTGTATGTAATTATCCACATATCTCTGATTCTGCAAAGAAAGCTGTGTATAGAGTGCAAGTGTCTGAATGAGTTCTTCATCACTTCTCTGATGTTTTGGGGGAGATTTAAACTTTGTGACACCAGCAAGATAATCCAGTGAAACATTATAATATTTTGCCAGAATTAAAGCTTTTTCAAGTGGAATATCTGTTTCACCACGTTCAT
>DGUB01000088.1 GCA_002393815.1 Ruminococcus sp. UBA4321
TCTGCATGACATCGGCTTCGGTATCAGAAACCATCTGCACGCGGCTTCTTGCTTCATAGCCTGACCATTCGGAATAGTTGCAGCGGACTTTGATTTCCGGGTGCAGCTGTTCAAATTCCTGTACAGCTTCGATAGTATATTCATTACGAGTATCATTTCCCCACCAGGAAAGCGTAATTTCGGTCTGTTCCTGCTGTGACCGGACAATCTGTTTTTCGGCACAGCCGGACAGCAGCAGCGACAGACAGCAGCAGAACACGACTTTATTCAGAAGTAGATTCTTTTTCATGCGTATCTGCCTCCTGTCCGTGAAGTTCGGGGTGAAAGAATGTAAACGTATCTTTTCCCTGATGTTTCGAGAAATATAAAGCCTTGTCCGCATTGGCATAGAGTTCCGGGAAGCTTTCACCATGGGTCGGGAAGAATGAAACACCGATACTTGCCGAAATTTTATAATTTCCGTCATCGCCCGTATAGTGATTCCGGAATCCCTGACAGAGTTCCTCACATTTCCGGCTGACATAATCCTGATAACTCATATTTTTATCTTTCGGCAGGGAGTTGACAAAGACTGCAAACTCATCTCCGCCGACTCTGCCCAGATAATCCGCTTCCGGGAAAGTTGTCCGCATCAGACCGCCGATTGCAGAAAGCACTTTATCACCATAAGTATGTCCGAGCGTATCATTCACGCCCTTGAAATTATCGACATCAATCAGAATCAGTGCATGATTCTCGATAGTCAGTGAACGGGAAAGTCTTGTCTGTGTATATTCTTCAAACGACAGCTTGTTGAGAATTCCGGTCAGCTGGTCAATATGTGCCTTGGTGTCCAGATTGGTGACAATATCCGTGACAGGGTTAGAAATCTTCACAGACAGCACTGTTCCCATGATAACCGCCAGCAAAGCCGAAAAGAATGCAATCATATAGATATACAGCTGCATTTCGTTCTTTTCGCTGAGAATAATCGCTGTCGGAACAGCACAGATGACATTCCAGTCGTCGCCGCAGCTGTTGACAGATACGACATACTGATTATCAATCACAGTGGCAGAACCCTGATTCTGAATACGCTCCATAATTTCCGGAACCAGCGGCAGACCGACTTCGCCGTTTGCAGAAGAATAAATAATATCATAGTTCTGATTGACAAGACGAACATCCATGCCGTTGAGGGTTTCCGGGTTATCGAACACGCTTTCCAGTTCGGTTGCGTAGAATGAAATCACCAGCAGTGCATTTTCATGAATCTGCTTGACATAGTAGACACGCTTGAAATTATCCTGAAATCCGGCTGCCCAGCCGTCCTTGGTTCTCTGCCGGGAAACAATGCTTTCCAGTTCCGAAAACAGATTTTCGCCGAGCATACTGACAGTACCGTTCGAGATTTTGCCGACAGTATGATTATTCCGGTAGACGATTCCATAATCGACAAAGTTTTCCATAATACAGAGACTGTACAGCTTGTCAGAAATAATTTTTTCTGTATTCAGTGCTTCATATTCGTCATTATCGGGATTGGTTGCATCATAAGTATAGGCTTCTTCGGCGGCAAAAGCCAGTGTGCCGATTGTTTCCATACGGGACAGATAGCTGTTCATATTCAGTTTCATCTGCACATTCAGGGAAGAAACCATGGAACTGACTTTATTTTTCAGTACCGTATCTGTTTTCCTGACTGCCAGCATGGAAACAAAAGCAACAGCGGCGACAACAATCACCGCATAGCCGAGAATCATAGAAATTTTCAGGCGGCTGACATTTTGCATATCCGGTTTTTTCTGCTCTTTATTTTTTGCCATGAATACACCTCTGGAATTTTGTAAAATTACAGATTTGTTTGTTTTCCGCTGACTTCGCCGACTGCGAAGTCCATATAATACATAAATACATTTTACCACACTCAGAGACTTTTGTCAATAGGGCTGCTGCTGATTTTGCAGTACAGTTCTGTCAGCAGAATCAAAATTGCAATAAAAAAAATTAAAATTGCAATTGCAATTTTTAAGAAATTATGTTAGAATAAAAAGAGATAAAATTTATTCACAAAAAATAAATATTTTGGAGGGGTTACTCGTATGAAAAGTAAATTCAGAAGAAATCTTGCTGCATTCTGTGCGGCTGTTCTGAGTATCATGCCAATGTCCGGAACGGCTCTCCCGAAAGCAAATGCCGCCGGGAATCTGCTGGCATTCCCCGGTGCAGTCGGTGCAGGCAAATACGCTACCGGCGGACGCGGAGGAGAAGTCTATCACGTTACCAACCTGAATGACTCCGGTACAGGCTCATTCCGTGATGCGGTCAGCAAATCCGGACGAATCGTCGTATTTGATGTCAGCGGTACTATCGAACTGAAAAGCAATATTCTCTGCCAGAGCAATATCACCATTGCCGGACAGACTGCCCCCGGCGGCAGCGGCATCACGCTCAAAAATTACAAGATGGGCATGAGCGGTGATAATATCATCTGCCGGTTTATCAGTTCCCGACCGGGTCCCTATGCTTCCACCAGTTCCGGCAATGATGCGTGGGGCGGTGCGAAAGGCTCGAATTCAATTATTGACCACTGCTCTATGGGCTGGACAACTGACGAACAGTGGGGTCTGTATTCCAATAATGAATATTATACCGTACAGTATTCTGTTTTAGGTCCTGCCGATTCCTGGGGCGGACATTCCAAAGGTCTGCACGGCTTCGGCATCATGATGGGCAAAGGCTACCTGACTTTTGACCATAACTTGATTATTCACAACGTTTCCAGAAACTTCCGCGGAAAAGTAGAAGGTCAGGAAACTGCCGACTTCACGAACAATATTATTTATGACTGGGGCTATCAGACGGCATACGGCACAATCGGACATCTGAACTATGTCAATAACACCCTGAAAGCCGGAAACAGCACAACAGGCGGCTATCACTGGATGTATGTTGACAGCGGCACAAAACCGGAAAACTTCAAAGTCTACTGTGCCGGAAACCAGATGATTATGAAAGACGGCAGTCTGAACAGCATCACTTATGACAACTGGTCAGGTGTGACCCTCAAGACGGCTATCGGCATCACGATGGATGACCTGCACAGTGACAGCGCATTCCAGACGATTGTCAACGGCGAAAACGTCTCCACGGCGACTACCTGCGAAAGTGCAGAGGCTTCTTATCAGCATGTTATCGACTTCGCCGGAAACGGTATCTCGTCCGATAAGAGAACCGCTATCGACCAGCAGTGTGCAAAAGAAACTGCTGACGGCACAGGCTCATGCAGCGGTACATCTGCCTATGATTCCAGTCAGACCAATCTGGATAAATATAATATCCAGTGCGGCGTGACTTATACTTATCCGTCCGCTGTCATGACAAAGGAAATCACCGACAACGATAACGACGGCATGGACGACGAATGGGAAGAACTCCGCGGTCTGAATCCGAACGACCCGACCGATATCAACGGCGACTACTGCGGACTCGGCTATACCAATATTGAATATTATATCAACGACCTGACTGTCAATGCGTTCCCGGAAGGCGTGGTAGAACTCTCCCCGACAACCGGAAGCCTTGTCTATAATTCTCCGTTCGAGCAGATTGAAGCCGAAGATTTCGCCGCTCAGGAAGGCATCAGAACAGAAGATACTTCCGACGAATCCGGTAATCAGAATATCGGCTTTGTCGAGAACGGCGACTATGTGATGTATAAGCGTCTTGATTTTGAGGACGGCGCAAAGAGTTTCACAGCAAGATTATCCGGAAACACAGCCGGCATTGAATTATATCTCGATTCCCTGAATACGCCTGCTGCAAGCATAAGCTATGCCGGAACAGGAAGTTTCTCCAAATGGGAAACTGTGACATTCAATATTCCGGCAATTACCGGAAAGCATAATCTGTATATCAAGTTCACAGGCGGCGAAGGCTATCTGGTCAATATGAACTGGTTCAAGTTCAATAAAGAAGCCGTTCCGGTGAACGGTATCTTGGCAGAAAATCTGCTCGTGAACGATACCGAAAACGCTTCTGACTGGAAATTCGCTGAAAATGCCGCTGTCGGCTCTCTGGTATTCGGTGACAGAGAATTCACATGGTCGACGCTTCCGGAATCCCTGAACGGTGCAGAACAGATTCTCACTGCCTGCGATTCCAAGAACTTTACAGGCGATGTTGCCGGAACAGCTGTTGCTGTGAAAGATATTACCGTTTCCGTCGCCGTCGATACCAGAGTTGAAAATACTCCGGCATTCCTGACAGACTGGACGAAAACAGACCTCACCGCGGCAAGTTCCAACGATGTGGCATTTGTTATCTATCAGAAAAACTTCTCCGCCGGAGATACGCTCACATTCGGCTCGAACGGTCAGTCCTATCAGTGCGTGAATTATGCTGTATTCTTACAGGAAAAGCAGAATTCCGAACCCGTGACAGAACCAGAAACTACCGAACCGGTAACAGAACCCGTTACCGAACCGGAAACAACTGAACCTCTGCCGACGGAAACTGAACCGACTGAAACAGAAACAATGCCCCTGCCGACAGAAGCTGAATCTACAGAAACCGCACCCACTCAGCAGGATACAACAGAAACGTCTGTTCTTCCAGGCGATGCTGACGAAAGCGGCAAAGTCGATATTCTCGACGTTATCACAATCAACAAAGCCATTCTCGGAAAAGAAAAGCTGACAGACTCTCAGCTCCGGAATGCCGATGTTGACGGCGACAACAAGCCAACTGCCGCAGATTCTCTGATGATTATGAAAGCAATTGTCGGTCTGGTTGACCTCAGTAAATAAAACTTCTCTTCTTCTCCCATATTTTCCAAATTCTCCTCTGCCGGACGGAATTCCGGCAGAGGGGAGTTGCTTTTGCCCGGATTTTTAACAGAACTCTGTCAGAACTGCCGTCTTTTCTTGGTAGACAGCAGCTTGTTTTCGTGTTATAATGTTAAAAAACATAGCAAAGGTGGTAATTTTCATGAATGATATGAAAAATGCGAAATCCCCGAGAAGATATTATCTTGACAATATCCGCTGGATAACGGTCATTCTGGTAGTGGTTTATCATACACTGATGATGTACAGCGGCATCACGCCGCTCGGCACAGTTGCCGAACCCGGAACCATTCATATTCAGGACAGTATTCAGTATTTTCTTTACCCGTGGTTCATGATGATTTTATTTCTTGTTTCCGGCATCAGCGCGAGAATCAGCCTGACAAATCATCCGGATAACAAAGCGTTCCTGAAAAAGAGAACTGTCCGTTATCTTGTGCCTTCAACACTTGGACTTCTGGCATTTCAATGGGTTCAGGGCTATGTCAGCATGAAACTCAGTCATTCTTTTGATACCATTCCGGACACCGTGCCGAAACCTGTACAGTTCCTGATTATGTCACTTTCCGGAACGGGTGTTCTGTGGTATCTCCAGACATTATGGATTTTTTCTCTGGTGCTGGTACTTATCCGGAAACTGACGAAAAATCAGGAAAAGCTTTACCCGAAAACGGTAAATTTCCCATTCTGGGGGATGCTTCTGCTGGCAGTTCCGGCAGTCGGATTCGCGCAGATTCTGAACACCCCCGTAATTGTCTCCTACAGATTCGGCATTTATGGCTTTGCATTCTTCGCCGGATATTATATTTTTGCACATGAGGAAGTTATCGACAGATTAACAAAATACTGCATTCCGCTGATGATAGTTTCTGTCCTGATGGGAATCGCCCTGACAGTACTGTTCTGGGGGCAGAACTTTGCAGATGCACCTGTTCTGAACCATCCGCTGAATATCCTGTACGGCTGGCTGATGTGTCTTGCAATCCTCGGCACGGCTAAAAAATATCTGAACTATCAGAATTCTGTCATGAAATGGCTTTCCGGAAAAAGCTTCGGACTGTATATATTTCATTATCTGGGAATGTCGGCATGTGCCTGGCTGCTGAACGAATACGCTTCCCTGCCCTTGACAGTTTGTTATCTGCTGACTTTGCTTTCTTCGTTCGTGACTGGCTACGGGCTGTATGAAATTATCTCCCGGATTCCGGGATACAGATGGCTTGTGCTTGGCATCTCAAAAAACAACACACAAATTCAGGAAAGGAGCAATACAAATGTTCAATGATAATCTGACCGCTCTCAGAAAAATGAAAAAACTCTCACAGGAAGAACTTGCCGAACAGGTCGGCGTTTCTCGGCAGACGCTTTCCAAATGGGAAACCGGAGAATCTCTGCCGGATATTGAAAAAGCCAAAACTCTGGCGGATTTTCTGGAAGTGACTCTGGATGATTTGCTTTCTTATAATCCGAACTACACCGGAATGCCGATTCCGCCGAAAGGCAAACACGCATTCGGCATCGTAAAAGTCGGCGAAAAAGGACAGATTGTCATTCCGGCACAGGCAAGAAAAGTATTCGGCATATGTCCGGGAGATAATCTGTTTGTCCTCGGAGATGACAGTCAGGGACTGGCACTGGTAAAAGAATCCGATTTTCTGTCTCTTCTGGACATGATGCGGAATCAGAAATAATACAGAAAAAGACCGTTCCGGCATAATTCCGGAACGGTTTCTGTTATTCATCAAAATAGACGATTCTGCCGCCGAGTTCATCAAAGACCTGCTGAAAGAAAGACTGGCTCATTGTCCGGGAAGACCCGGTATTCGGGTCGCGGTAGGTCAGATTTTCGGCATCGTGACCGCAGACGACAACGGCATGTTCACCGCCCGGCCACTGAATGAATTCTCCGGTTTCGTAGTCATACCAGCTGTTCCGGTAAGTAATGCCTTTTTCGGGGTTTGTGCAGTACCATGCTATCACAGGCGTACCCTGATTCAGAAGCGAAATCACTTCTGTCAGAGATGCGCCGGATTTGGTATGCACACCGCTCCGAAAGGCAACGGCAGTCATGGCAATGGGTCTGTTATACACGCCGTAAGAACTGAAATCTTTCGGATTTCCGACAAATTCGCGCTCCGGATTCGCGCCGTATTTTTTTCCGTTCTGTGTATACGGCACGGGACCTTTCGGAAGAACCGAAACAATCTGTTCCATGCTGACATTGACATCATAATAATGCAGAAGCATGTACAAAGCTGCGCTTTCACATCCGGTCGGGTAGGTCGGATGCTGATTGAATGTCATGACATCCAGCATGACTTCTTCCGGCATATTCAGCACTTTCTGTTTCAGCAGACAGAAATCAAAAATATTGACAGTATCATCATGATTCAAATCTGCTGTGCGCCACTGTGCCTGTGTAAGCTGTGTTCTGCCGTGCAGATAGTCCTGTAATAAAGCCGCATCTCCGGCACTGACAACGCCGTCGTTATTGATATCGCCCCAAAGTTCTGCCTTTGCCTGTACCGGACTGGATAAGAACGTCAGGGACAGCAGAAACGCCAAGAGTTTCCGTTTCATAAAAAATTCTCCTATTCTGTTTATTGATAATAACGTCTGACAAGGCAGAAATCTGACAAATTTTCTGAAAGTTTATAGGAATGTACAAAAAGCGATTCCTGTTTTTATAGATTCTGCACAAGAGTGTAAAGCTGATGATAATAACTTCTGAAATCTTCTGTCTGTGCCAGACCTGAAACACCGCCGTCACCGCATTCCAGAATTTTCCATGAACTGTCAGAAAGTTCTGCAAAATCCACTGTATAATAACTGCTTTCCAGATGCTGATATTTCCGGAGCAGCCATTCCGGAGGGATGGCAGTGTCTTCCGGCTGACCGGAATTCCGGCAGACAGAAAGCAGATTTCCGCCCGCATAGAAAACCCGGTATTCATTAGTATGATTCTGATAATATTTCAGTTTCAGATACTCTTTCACGCAGATATCACCTGTCAGCAGTTCTCCCCGGAACTGATAAAAATTCTGCATATATTCATCAAGTGCCGCCTGACTGGTATTTTTATCGAAGCAGTTCGGAAAGCGCGGGTCTTTGAGGGATTTGACAGAATCCTTAATCAGAAATCTGTCAAACTGTTTCAGAATTTCCTGTATCTGTAACTGCTGATGCAGAGGATACAGCAGAATCCGGGCGGTATCTTCCTGAATGACCGGATAGAGTTCCGGAAACAGATGCAGTTTCCGGTACTGCTGCGGCGAATTGAGCAGCTGTATCTGCTGTTTCAGAAGTTCCTGATAAAAGAAAGCATATTGTTCCGGCTTCATCATCCAGCCGCGGTAAATGCCGATTCCGGAAGAATGCGGCTTCTGTGACAGTACCAGCTGATTTTCATGAAAAAATTTTTCATAATCAAATAAAATAATTTCATAAAGTCCGGTCTGCACTGCTGCCTGATACTCTTCTTTCAGGTCAGAATCGACTTGATTTTTCTCAAAATAATCTGACGGAAACAAGAGTATCATGCAGATTTCTCCTGATTTTCCTTACTGCTTTTCATCATGCCCATGAACTGCAAGCCGATGATAATCACACCGCCAATCACGAAAAAGACAAAACTGAATGTCGAAAAACTCAGGGGGGCTAATCCGAGCGGATTCTTGTCCGCATCCGTGAGAGTTGTCGCACCCATCGCCACCGGATAGAGAGAGCCAATCATCATGCCGATGATGAAAAAGACTGTGGCACTTCTCCACTTTTCCAGAGCCGTCCGGATTAAGCGCACAATCGAAACAATGCCGATAATCACACCGATTCCGAATGTGAACAGAATCGGAACATATTGCAGATTTAGGTGAAGGGTTTCTTTAATCGCGCTGACAATCGGAATATATAACCCGAAAATCAGCAGCAGCGTCGAGCCGGAAATCCCCGGCAGTACCATGGCACAAATCGCAACCGCGCCGGCAATGAAAACATAAAGATAGGTTCCGGCTGTGGCATGTTCGAGCGTAACGGCATTGCTTTCACCGCCTGTCGTGAAATACGTCAGGGCGAATACGCCGGCTGCGCCAAGCAGTACCATAAACATCGTCCAGAGTTTCTGTTTCAGACATTCGCGTTCTTCGTAGATAACAACCGGAATCGCGAAAATGATAAATCCGATAAACAATGACGAAATCTGATAGATATGCTTTTCAAAGACAGCAGTCAGCACCAGTACGGAGGATAAAAATCCTATCACCCATCCTGCACCGAGTTTGACTAAATATATCAGGGCTTTCTTTTTGGCTTCGAGACTGCCTGTCAGCAGGTCATTCAGCGAGCCGATAAAATTATCATAAAATCCCATCAGGAATGCAACCGTTCCGCCTGACACACCCGGCACACTGTCCGCCAGTGCCATGCAGAACCCGTTAAACATTGTCATGATAAGCTGTTTTGCTTTCATGTTGTTCTCCTCTCTTTTTGTGAATTGTAAAGTATGATTTCTGTTATCATCTGAAGACACTCCAAAGCATAATTGTACAAAATAATCCTGCTCCGGCAAGAATGCTGAATACCGGCAGTCCGACGGCAATCACTATCACGCTGTACCAGTCAAGCAGAAGGTACCGTTCCGGATTTTTCCTGCTTTTCCAGATGCGGACTTTATACATCTGGTCTTTGTGATAAATCTTATCAATAAACATAATTTCCGCCGGAAAAGAATTGTCATATTCCCTGTCATCCATCCAGTAGACAGCATGAGTTCCGACACCTTCGTTGGGGTCGATTCTGAGATATTTTGCTTCTGTCGGCTTCGTCATCAGCAGAAGAATCAGGCTGACGATGAAAAACAATGCCATCAGCAGAAGGAACAGTTCAGTCAGTGAGAGCAGTCCGAGAATAATCAGCGTCGGCGAAACGCCAAGAATCAGCAGAAGGACAATAATCACAACTGCACCAATGATAAATTCCATACAGCATTCACCTCTGATTCAGATACCAGCTTGCCAGATACAGCGAACCGCAGATGACAACCGGATTTTCAGATGATTCCGCCAGTTTCAGAGCCTTCGGGAGAGCATCTTCCAGCGCGGAAGTTTCGGCTTGTGTGTGATATTTCCGGAAATATCCGGCAAGCTGTTCTTTCGGGAGTGCATTCGGCGTGAAGCCGTCCACACAGAAAACTTTCGAGAAGACTGCCGATAAATTTTTTGCGGCAGTATCGGCATCTTTTGTTCCGGTCATGCCGCAGATGCCGATATACTTTCCTCCCCTGTCTTCTTGAAGCAAACGGGCGAGTGCTTCCGTGCCGTCCGCATTATGACCGCCGTCTAAGATAACAAGCGGATTTTCCTGCAAAATCTGGATTCTGCCGGGAACAATCGTTTCACCAAGCCCAGCTTTTACGGCATCTTCCGGAACAGCAAAGCCCTGTTCTCTTAAAGCTTCAACTGTTTCGATAGCTGTCACGGCATTTTCAACCTGATGCACACCGCCCATTTTCGTGCTGTAATCCTCATCATGATAGAAAAAATAATTTCCTGTAATTCCAACTGCACAAAAATCAATCTCATCAAAATCAGAACAGAAAATTTTGCAGTGTTTCTCCCGTGCAGTCTGCCCGAAAATCTGTCCGCCCTTGTTAAACGGAGAAATCACGACCGGACAGCCGGGCTTGATGATTCCGGCTTTCTGGGCGGCTATCTTCTCGATAGTATCGCCTAAAATTTCCATATGGTCTTTAGAAACAGAAGTCAGCACCGAAACAAGCGGTTTTTCGATAATATTCGTCGCATCGAGCAGTCCGCCGATTCCGGTTTCCAGAACCACAATATCCGCATTTTTGCGGACGAAATACAGGAAGGCAATCACCATTGTGATTTCAAACTGTGAATAGCTTGTTCCGGTCACAGTCGCCTGCAAGCCTTCGCAGAGTTCGCAGAGTATCTTTTCCGGAATGTCCTGCCCGTTGAACCGGATTCTGTCCTGATAGTGCCGGATATACGGAGAAGTCAGCGTTCCTGTCCGGTATCCGGACTGGATTAAAATATTCGTCAGATATTCCGCGACAGAGCCTTTTCCGTTCGTTCCGGCGATATGAATAAACTTTAACTTCTTCTGCGGATTGCCGACCTGATTCAGCAGTCCGGCTATCCGGTCAAGATTTCTGACCGGTTCGCCGCTTTTCGTGAAACTGCTGATAAATTTCATGGCGTTTTCAAATGTCATGAGAATTCACCTGATTAGCTGTAAGCCTTGACAGACTTCATAATCTTATCCATTTTTTCCTGTGCTTTGGCAAGCTTTGCCTTTTCGGCTTCGATAAGCTTTTCCGGAGCTTTTGCCAGGAATCCCTGATTGTTAAGCTTTCCACTCAGGAAATCAATATCTTTCTGCACTTTCTGACGTTCTTTTTCGAGTCTTGCGAGTTCTTTTTCTTTGTCAACAAGTTCATTCATGGGGATGAAGATTCGCGCTGCGGCGGTCACTGCGCCGGCAGAATCGGGAATCTCGAAATGACTGCCGATTTCGATTTCAGAAGCAGAAGCCAGCTTTTCAAAGAACAGCTTTGCACCAGCGAATAAGTCAGCATCAGCGGTTTCGATATAGAGTTTCGCCTTGACAGACGGCGGCACATTGAGTTCGGTTCTGGTGTTTCTGACTGCCTTAACAGCGGCGATAATCTTTTCAAAATCGGCTTCTTCTGCGGAGAAGTTTAATTTCTCATCATAAACCGGATAATCAGAAAGCATAATCATAGAACCGTCATTGACAAGCGTCTGCCAGATTTCTTCCGTGATGAACGGCATGAACGGATGCAGTAATTTCAGCATACCCTGCATTGTCCAGACAAGAACAGCCTGAGCGGATTCCTTGGCTTCGCCGCCAGCCTGAATGCGCGGCTTTGTCAGTTCGATATACCAGTCGCAGAATACATCCCAGATAAAATCATAAAGTTTTGAGCAGGCAACGCCGAGTTCAAAGGCTTCGAGATTCTGGTTGACTTCCTTCGCAAGCTGATTGAATTTTGATACGACCCATTTATCTTCCATCGTGAGATTTTCCGGCAATCCGCTGAACTTGAAATCTTCCGGCAGATTCATCATGATAAATCTGGAAGCATTCCAGAGTTTGTTTGCGAAGTTACGGGCAGCCTTGACTTTATCGTCGATATAGCGCATATCATTTCCGGGGGCGTTTCCGGTTGCCAGCATGAAACGGAGTGCATCTGCACCGTACTGAGAGATAACTTCGAGAGGGTCAATGCCGTTGCCGAGAGATTTGGACATTTTTCTGCCCTGAGCGTCTCTGACAAGTCCGTGAATCAGAACAGTATCAAACGGCACTTCGCCCATGTTTTCCAGAGCGGAGAACATCATTCTGATAACCCAGAAGAAGATAATATCATATCCGGTCACGAGTGTATTTGTCGGATAGAAATATTTCAAATCTTCGGTTTCGTCCGGATAGCCTAATGTTGAGAAAGGCCACAGTGCAGAACTGAACCAGGTATCAAGAGTATCGGGGTCTTGTCTCATAGGCTTGCCGCATTTCGGACAGTTACAGGATGTTTCTTTTGTAACGGTCATTTCTCCGCAGTCGTCGCAGTAGAATGCCGGAATCTGATGTCCCCACCAAATCTGACGGGAAATACACCAGTCCTTGATATTTTCGAGCCAGTGATAATAAATCTTATCGAAACGTTCCGGAACGAATTTTGTTTTCTTGTTCTTGACAGCATCAATGGCAGGCTGTGCGAGGGACTTCATCTTGACAAACCACTGTGTCGAAACTTTCGGTTCTACAGTCGTTCCGCAGCGGTAGCATGTGCCGACATTGTGATTATAATCTTCAGTATAGACGAGTGCGCCTTCTTCTTCCAAATCCTTGACGATGGCTTTACGGGCTTCGTATCTGTCCATTCCGGCATATTTCGGATAATCGGCAGTAATTTTAGCATCATCGGTCATGACGTTGATTACTTCCAGATTGTGACGCTTGCCGACTTCAAAGTCGTTCGGGTCATGCGCCG
>DGUB01000080.1 GCA_002393815.1 Ruminococcus sp. UBA4321
GGAATATTCTTCGGGATAAAATGCAGAATATGCGTTCTTGCGGCTTCGAGTCCGCCGTCAAGGTATACTGCCGCGATAACGGCTTCAAAAGCGTCTGCCAGAATGGAAGGGCGTTCGCGCCCGCCGGTATGTTCTTCGCCCTTGCCTAACAGCAGATAGTTCCCGAGACTGATTTTCAATGCGAACTTGTGCAGAGATTTTTCACATACCAGAGCCGCGCGGATTCTGGTGAGTTCACCTTCGGGCAAATCCGGATGATGTTCAAACAGATACTGTGATACCACAACAGACAGAACGCTGTCTCCGAGGAATTCCAGTCTTTCATTACTCTGACGCTGTTTTTTCTTTTCATTCGCATAGGAAGAATGGGAAAGTGCCTCATGAATCAGTTCCTGATTTTTGAAATGATAGCCGATAGCTTCTTCCAGTCCTGAAAAATTATGTTCTGACATAGAAATTATTCGCCTTCTTTCATAGTGGACAGTAAAGTTGTAATTTCAGAAATCATATTTTTATCGACACATTTTTTTGCCTGCCGGATAGCGTTGAAGAATGCCTTGGCATCGGAGCTTCCGTGTGCCTTAATGACCGGATAGGCGATTCCTAACAGAATGGCACCGCCTTCGGATTTATAGTCCATTTGTTCCTGAAATTCTTTCAAATCGCTGAGCATAAGCAGAGCCGCTAATTTTCCGGTCACGCCGCTGAACCATTTTTTCAGCTTATCGCGGAAGAGTGCGCCCATGCCTTCGTATAATTTCAGGGTGACATTGCCGGAAAAGCCGTCACTGACAACAACATCAAATTCACCGGACGGAATTTCCCGTGCTTCCACATTGCCGCAGAAATTGACCGGAGCTTTCTGCAATAACTGATACGTTTCAAGTTCGAGTTCGCGACCTTTGGTATCTTCCGCGCCGACGTTGAGCAGACCGACTTTCGGACTGGGAATCTCCTTGACATACTGCATATAGGCAGAACCCATCACGGCGAACTGTGCCAGCATTTCCGGGCGGCATTCGATATTCGCGCCGGCATCGAGGAGCATTTTTCTGCCCTTGTTTGTCGGGAGCATAGGCGCAAGGGCGGCACGTTTCACGCCTTTGATTCGTTTCGTCAGGAACGTTGCACCTGTGACAAGTCCGCCGGTACTGCCGCCGCTGACAAAAGCATCGCCCCTGCCGTCGCGGAGTGCCTGCAATCCGACTGCAAGAGAAGTATTCTTCCCTTCTTTGATGATAGTCTGCGGATGGGCATGAATATCAAACACTTCCGGCGTATGAATAATTTCAAAACCAGAAATATCCAGATTCTGTTCCTGTGCGGATTTTTTGATTTTAGATTCATCACCGGTCAGGACGATATCCACCTGCAGTTCATCCTGTGCGAGTTTACAGCCTTTGAGGACTTCAGCCGGGGCGTTGTCACCGCCGAAAGCATCTACAATAATTTTCATAATTCTTTTACTCCAGACTCTGTAAAAATTCTGTCAGACGGGCAACAGCCTGTTCTGCAATGTTCTGATAGCGTTCCTGCTTGCCGCGGATGTGTTCTTCCGGAGGGGGAAGCAGACCCATATTCGCGCCCATGGGCTGAAATTCCGCCGCACCGCCGCGGCTGACATAGGCAGCCAGTGCGCCTGTCATGGTATTTTCCGGAACAATATAAGCCGATTTGCCCTGTAATTTCCTTGCAAGGCTTTTTCCGGCGATAATGCCGCTGGATGCCGATTCCATATAGCCTTCCACGCCGGTCATCTGTCCGGCAAAGAACAGAGTTTCCTGCGTTCTCACAGAATAATCAGGATTCAGTAATTCCGGGCTGTTCAGGAAGAAATTCCGGTGCATGACACCGTATCTTAAAAATTCCGCATGTTCCAGACCGGGAATCATGCCGAATACGCGCTTTTGTTCGCCGAATTTCAGATTTGTCTGAAAGCCGACCAGATTGTACATCGTCGCTTCACGGTTTTCCTTCCGGAGCTGAACGGCAGCATAAGGGCGTTTTCCGGTATTCGGGTCACGGAGTCCGACGGGTTTCAGACAGCCATAGCGGAGTGTTTCTGCGCCGCGTTTCGCGAGGACTTCGACAGGCATACAGCCTTCATAGACTTTAAAAGCTTCTTTGTCGTGTTCGTGCAGGGGAGCTTGTTCGGCACTGACGAGCGCATTCCAGAAAGTTTCATATTCTTCGCGGTTCATGGGACAGTTGAGATAATCGGCATCACCGCGGTCATATCTGGACTGCATGAAGATTTTACGCATATCGAGACTGTCAGCGGAAACGACCGGAGCAGCGGCATCAAAGAAACTGAGCCGGTTTCCGCAGAGTTTCTCGATTTCTCTGCTTAATGCATCGGAAGTCAGGGGACCCGTCGCGATAACAGCGTTCTGTTCCGGGAGTTCTGTGAGTTCTTCGCGGATGACAGTAATCCGTTCATGATTCTGAATTTTTTCAGTCACGAGTGCCGAAAACTGATTTCTGTCCACGGCGAGCGCACCGCCGGCGGGAACGGCGCATTCTTCGGCGCATCTGACGAGCAGACTGCCCTGTAATTTCATTTCCGTTTTGAGCAGTCCTCCGGCAGAGGCAAGCCGGGAAGCTTTTAAAGAATTCGAGCAGACTAATTCTGCAAGATTCTCCTGATGATGTGCCGGACTGTAGCGTTTCGGCTTCATTTCGTAAAGCGTGACCGGAATGCCGGACTGTGCCAGCTGCCAGGCGGCTTCACATCCGGCGAGTCCGCCGCCGACTACAACAGCATGATTCTGCATCATTTCAGATTCCTTTCATAGCCGCAGCCTTCTTTTTCGCAGACGAGTTTCCCGGATTTGCCGCCTTTCTGGAACAGAGTACTGTTGCACTGGGGACAGGATTCTTCTGTCGGAACGTTCCATGTCATGAAGTTACAGTCAGGATAGCTGGAACAGCCGTAGAAGCTTCTGCCGCGCTTGGATTTTTTGAGAACGATTTTATTGCCGCACCGCGGACAGATGCCGCTTGTTTCCTGTACGATTTTTCTGGTATTGGTGCATTCCGGATAGCCTGTGCAGGCGAGGAATTTTCCGAATCTGCCGATTTTGATAACCATCGGTTTTCCGCACTGTTCGCAGACGATATCGGTTTTTTCGTCCGGAATTTTCATGTGTTTGCCTTCCATGGCTTCTTCCGCGGCGGTGAGGGTTTTTGCGAAATCTTCATAGAAGACTTCGAGCATTTTGTTCCAGTCCGCCTTGCCCTGTTCGATGCTGTCGAGTTCGGATTCCATTTTGGCAGTGAAATCCGGGTCAACAATATGCTGGAAGTGTTCTTTCATGACCTGTGTGGTGACATAGCCGAGCGCAGTCGGACGGAGCTGTTTTCCTTCGCGTTCGACGTACATTCTGGCGAGAATCGTCGTGATAGTCGGCGCATAGGTACTCGGTCTGCCGATGCCGTTTTCTTCGAGGGTTTTAATCAGCGTGGCTTCGGAAAATCTTGCCGGGGGCTGTGTGAAATGCTGATTGCCGTCGAGGCTGACGACTTTCAGAATATCATTTTCGGCAAGCGGCGGCAGCATTTTCTGATTTTCTTCTTCGTCGTCATTTTTCTCCTCATAGAGAACGGTAAAGCCGTCGAACTTCACGGAATAGCCGGAAGATTTGAAAATGCAGTCATCTGCCTGAATCTCTACCGAAATTGTATCAAACAGGGCGTTTGCCATCTGACTGGCGATAAATCTTTCCCAGATTAATTTATATAATTTATACTGGTCAGAAGTTAGGCTGTTCTTGATGCTGTCGGGAGTGACATCCGGCATGGAAGGTCTGATAGCTTCATGAGCGTCCTGTGCGTTCTTCTTTGTTTTAAATACGCGCGGCTTATCTGGCAGATATTTGTCACCGTAAGCCGTCTTGATATATTCAGCGGCGGCTTTCTGCGCGTCGGCGGAGATTCTTAAACTGTCGGTTCTCATGTAGGTAATCAGACCGACTGCGCCCATGCCGTTGACATCAATGCCCTCATAGAGTTCCTGTGCGGCTTTCATTGTCCGCTTGGACTGGAAGCCTAATCTTTTGGAAGCTTCCTGCTGGAGTGTGGAGGTAATAAACGGCGGAGAAGGCTGTTTTCTGGTGACACGCTTCTTAATCGTCCTGACGATAAAATCTGATTTTTTCAGGCGTTCCAGAATGCTGTCTGCCTGTGCTTTGTCAGCGATTTCGATTTTTTTGCCGCTGACTGTGGCAAGTTTTGCCGCGAACTGTTTTCCGCCGTTATGCAGAACCGCATCAATGCTCCAGTATTCTTTCGGAACGAAAGCTTTGATTTCTTCTTCCCTGTCGACAATCAGGCGGACAGCAACAGACTGCACACGTCCGGCGGAAAGTCCTCTCTTGACTTTCTTCCAGAGAAACGGGCTGAGCTTATAGCCGACAAGTCTGTCGAGAATTCTTCTTGCCTGCTGTGCGTTGACCAAATCCAAATCAATTTTATGGGGATTTGCCATGCCGTTCTGTACGCCTGTTTTGGTGATTTCGTTAAATGCAATCCGGTTATCGGCATTCATATCCAGATTCAGCAGCTGTGCAAGATGCCATGAAATGGCTTCCCCCTCGCGGTCGGGGTCGGTTGCAAGGTAGACATAATCGCTTTTTTTAGCTCTTTTTTTCAAGTCCTTGATGACATCTTCCTTGCCTTTCATGTCCAGATACTGCGGTGTAAAGCCGTTATCGACATCCACACCGAGTTTGGACTTCGGCAAATCGCGCACATGTCCCATAGAAGCAACGACTTCATAGCCTGTACCCAAATATTTCTGAATCGTCTTGGCTTTTGCCGGAGATTCTACAATTACTAAGTTTGACATAGTTTCGCCGTACAGACGGCGCACACTCCTTTCATGTCTTGCTGAGCTTGTGATATTTATCCGTTACGGTATAGAAATCCCGTCTGGTGCTTTGAATCCAGCCCATTTCTTCCAGTTCAAACAGGTGCATTGATATCATTTCAAGGCTGAAGCCTGTGAGACAGCACAGCATATTGGTATTTTTTTCGCTTTCGCTGAGCAGCCGGAGCAGGAGGTTTTCTTCTTCGGAGAGGGTATCTGCTTCGGCATCCTGACCGGAAGCGGCAGTTTCCGGCAGAGGCTTGACAAGTTCTTCGGCTTTGATTTCAGGCACATCCAGGGAGATTTTTTCTTTCTGCCGTGCCGGTTCTTCCCCGCCGAGATACTGGAGAACATCTTCCGCACTGCATACGCAGACAGCACCGTCACGGAGCAGTGCCGCCTGACCACTGTAGCGTTTGTTGTAGATATCAGCAGGCGGAATGCAGAAGACTGTTTTTCCTTGTTCGCAGGCAAGGTTTGCCGTAATCATGCAGCCGCTGCCGCGGTTGGCTTCTGTCACGAGGACGGCGCGGCTCAGACCGGACAGGATTCTGTTGCGGACGGGAAAATTTTTGCCGTAAGGGGGAATTCCGGGAAAATATTCTGAAAGAATCAGACCGTTCTGTTTGATTTTTTCTTTCATAGGCTGTGTGCCTCTGGGGTAGTTGCAGTCCAGACCGCAGCCCATCACGCTGACAGTCGGCTGCTGCTGTTCCAGTGCGGACTGATGCGCCAGACTGTCAAGACCAAGCGCACCGCCGCTGACCAGCATACAGCCGGCTCCGGCGAGTTCACTGCACAGGTGCTTTGTCGTCCGGATGCTGTATTCGGAAGGATGCCTTGTGCCGACAACGGTCAGCGGCATTGGATTCCGGAGAACTTCCGGCTTTCCCTGACAGAACAGCACCGCCGGCGGACTGTAAATCTGTAACAGACGTTCCGGATAAAGTGCATCCTGACAGGTGATAACCTGCATTTCTTTTTTGCGGCAGAGTTCCAGAATCTCTGCGGCTTTGGAAAGCGGATTCTGTCTGATGCGTTTTTTCTGTGTTTCGTTCAGAAACGTGCAGTCCGGCTGCTGCATGAGACTGTATAATTCTGTAATATCGGGGTGCTGCCGGAGCAGCGGAACAGTCTGTTTGTTGGCGAATCCCATCACCATGACCAGCCAGAGCCAGTAAACGAGAATATCTTCCTGCATGGCAAGTTCTCCTGTGAATTAATCAGATTTCATCATTTCCCATGTCAGAATGCCTGCTGCCATGGCGGCATTGAAAGATTCCGCGCCGCCTTTCATAGGGATGGTGACAGCTTTCTGACAGGCATGTATAACCGTTTCCGGCAGACCGTTTCCCTCATTGCCAATCCAGACGGCACAGCCGTGACCGAAACGGCATTCCGTCAGGGGAACGGCAGATGCCGCCGGAACAGAAGCATAAGAACAAATCTGCTGCTGACGGAGCAGAGAAAATAATTCTTCGGGGGTATCTGTCCGGAGTACCGGAACACGGAATACAGACCCCATTGTCGCGCGAATCACTTTCGGACTGTATAAATCACAGCACTGTGTCATCAGCACGGCATCCGTACCAAGTGCATCGCAGGTACGGAGTATCATTCCCATATTGCCGGGGTCTTGTACCTGACATAATACCAGATATCTGCCTTCCGGAGAAAGTTTCAGATTCTGTTCTGGCATCCGGCAGACGGCGAACACGCCCTGTGTATGTTCCGTATCGCTCATTTCCCTGCCGAGTGCTTCCGGAATCCGGAACAACTGACCGGATTCTGCTTCCAGCATACCGGCATATTTTTCAAATGCCGGTTCTGTCAGGAAGATTTGCTGCACCAGAAACGGATACTGCAAGGCATCCCGGACAATGCGAAGCCCTTCCGCGACGAATAAATTTTCGTCATATCTTGTCTTTTTCCTGTCCCGGAGCCGGATATAATGTTTTACAGCCGGATTCTCCCTGGAAGTAATGACAGTGATTTTCTGCATAATCTCACTTTCTGCCGGAATGCGGCGGGGTAAACAAAACACGCTCTTAGTATGTCAAGAGCGTGTTGAGATGGTTCATTGCATCATCAAAGAGCAGCTTTTGCCTGAGCAGCAATGGCTGCAAAGCCCTCAGCATCATGAATTGCAATTTCAGAGAGCATTTTTCTGTTGAGTGTGATACCGGCTTTCTTGCAGCCGTTCATGAATGTAGAATAATTCATGCCGTTGATTTTAGCAGCTGCGGAAATTCTGGTAATCCAGAGCTGACGGAAGTTTCTCTTCTTCTGCTTTCTGCCGATATAAGCATACTGACCGGACTTCATGACAGCCTGTTTTGCCATCTTGAAATGCTTGCTCTTTGCGCCGAAATAGCCTTTTGCAAGCTTTAATGTTTTATTTCTTCTCTTGCGAGTGGATAACGCACCTTTAATACGTGCCATAATTACAAACCTCCAATATTTTTTGTGTTCTGAGTTTCTGTATTTGACCGAAACCCGTGATTCTTACAGATAAGGAACAAGCTTCTTGAGAGTCGGTGCATTTGCAGCATCTACAACGCCGGCATTGCGGGCGATTCTCTTGCGCTTGGTATCTTTCTGGGTGAGTCTGTGACGCTTGTTGGTGTGCTGATATTTCAGCTTGCCGGTACCGGTGAGCTTAAAACGCTTTTTTGCGCCGGAATGAGTTTTTACTTTTACTTTCTTTGCCATGATGGCTTCCTCCTTCTTACTTGGATGCTTTCGGGGATATAAACATTACAATACTGCGGCCTTCGGCTTTTGCCGGCTTTTCTACAACGCCGTATTCGCTGCATGCTTCCTTGAAGCGTTCGAGCAGTTCTTCGCCGAACTGCGGATGGGCAATGGCACGCTTGCGGAACCGGACAGAAACTTTCAGTTTGTCGCCGCCTTTCAGGAATTTAATTGCCTGATTGACTTTGGTGTTGAAATCATTGGTATCGATAGTCGAAAACATTCTGATTTCTTTAATCGACATGACTTTCTGATTTTTCTTGGCTTCCTTCTCGCGTTTCTGCTGTTCAAAGCAGAACTTGCCGTAATCGAGGATACGGCAGACAGGCGGTTTTGCCTGCGGAGCGATTTTGACCAGGTCTAAATCTTTTTCATAGGCGAGCATCTGCGCATCTCTGGCAGACATCACGCCGAGTTTCTTTCCGTCTGCGTCAATGACCAGGATTTCCTTGTCCCGAATCATTTCATTAATCTGCATGTCCTTGTTTTCCTTGCTGCTTATAGTAAAGCACCCCCAAGCATAAAAATTTCATTAAAACAAAAAATGAGTACAGATTTCTGAAAAATCAGCACTCATCACAGAAACTCTCTGACAGATATGCAGAGAACGAATTCTTACATGATTGACCGTTTCGGCACTGGCAGTCAAACGGTGAGATTACTGATAGACAGGCATCTGCTTTGTTTTCGTTGTATATTATAGCATAAATATTCCTGTTTGTCAAGAGGATTTTTCAAAATTTCCAAAAAAAATCTGTCCCGATTATGCACTTTGCTAATTTTCACAGATTTTTCTGCAAAGTACTTGATTTTTCTGTGAAAATGTTGTATAATAATTTCACAGACAGCCTGAGATTTATTTTTTAACCAACTATGAAAGGGTGTTGATTATGAAAACGAAAAACAGTACCAAAAAATTAAACGGCTTTACTTTAATTGAATTAATCGTTGTCATCGCCATTATCGGCATACTGGCAGGAATCCTTGTTCCCACCGTACTCGGCTATGTAGACAAAGCCCGGAGAAAGGTAGATGCTGTAAACGGCAAACGGATTTATGATGATGTCATGACTGTGCTGTATACAGATGAAAATGCATATATGTCTTCAAGCCGGGTATATGATGAGAACAAAAAACTGGTAGACAAAGAATTTTATTCTTCGCCGCTAGAGTCGTTTTTCAAGTATAACACAACAAATGATGTTAACAAATTCACAAGGCATATTGTAACAGCCGGAGGGCAGACAGAAACCTGCTGGCTCTGTATTGTGTGCAAGGCTGACGGCAGCAGCGAAAGCAGCGGAGACAAAACCAACCACAACCTTTATCAGTGGGCAAAGGGAAATGATGAGAGCAAAGGCTTTGTAGAAGCACTGAATGCCCAGATGGAAAGCAGAGGCGACAGCAAAAACAAACAATATTCTATCCCGATTCAATGCAGAAGAGTCAACGGCAATGTTCTGAACAGATGGTTTATTGTCTATGAACGCGAAAAGGGAAAATCTGTTTCTGACAGTTCCCAGAAAATAGAAGTCTGGATTGGCAATACCGACACCAGCACGCAGGGCAGCAACAGCTTAAACCCCATTTACAGGGTCTACCCGGATCCTTCTATTGAATATTCCTAAGCAATTCTGCTTTTTATGAAAAATGCAAAAATAAATTTTTATTTTCCTATTGCAATTTTAACAATGTTTATGATATAATAATAACAGAATATTTTTAAATAAAGCAAAGGTGAAAAATTTGACAGAAGAACAAATCCATTTTCAGAACCCTGCCAGTGTGCAGACCGTGTTCGGAAACTATGACCAGAATCTGATATTGCTCCAGAGAGAATATCAGGTTATCATTACCGGACGCGGCGGTGATGTTACCGTGACAGGCGAACCGGAACAGACTGCCCGAGCGGCACAGGCTCTCCGGATGCTCGGCGAACTCGCCGACAAAGGTCAGCAGCTCACAGAGCAGACTGTCCGCTATGTGATTTCCATGCTCTCGGACGGCGAATCCGAAGCCCTGAAAGAATTAAGTTCCGACGGCATCTGCATTACAACCAGCGGAAAAGTTGTCCGCCCGAAAACCGTCGGTCAGAAAAAATATGTGGATGCCATCCGGAAAAATACCATCGTCCTCGGTGTGGGACCTGCCGGAACCGGAAAAACGTATCTGGCTGTTGCAATGGCAGTCAAGGCATTCAAGGCGCACGAAGTCCAGAAAATCATTCTGACGCGTCCTGCCGTCGAAGCCGGCGAAAAACTGGGCTTTCTGCCCGGCGATTTGCAGAATAAGGTTGACCCCTATCTCCGTCCGCTTTATGATGCCCTGTTCGATATGTTCGGCGCGGAAACATTCGCCCGGCATATGGAAAAAAATATTATTGAAGTCGCTCCCCTCGCCTATATGAGAGGGCGCACTCTGGATGATGCCTTTATTATCCTCGACGAAGCGCAGAATACGACTTCCGAACAAATCAAGATGTTCCTCACCCGTCTCGGCACAAACAGCAAGATGGTGATTACCGGGGATATCACGCAGATAGACCTGCCGGAAAAACGCCGTTCCGGACTTATCGAAGCGATGAAGGTTCTCAAAAATATTGATGATATTGTTATCATGCGCTTTACCGAAAAAGATGTTGTCCGTCACAAGCTTGTGCAGGATATCATCCGGGCATACGAGAGTTTTTATAAAAACCGCTCATGATTTATTATTATTTTAATTTATATCAAGAACAGAAAAGGAGTTTTTTTCATGCAGCAAACAGGCAAGCTTAAAGTCAGCATTAAAAACAATCAGAACACTGTCAAGATTCCCTCCGGCATCCGGCTCTTAATCCGCCGCTGCTGTCATGCGGTACTGATTTCCGAAGGCTTCACACAGAATGCCGAAGTCAGTGTTTCATTCGTCTCCAATCAGGAAATCCGAACCCTGAACAAAACCTATCGTCAGAAAGACGCTTCTACAGATGTACTTTCCTTTCCGCTGACCAGTGATGACGGCACGATGGAAATCAATACCGAAACCGGTTATGTACTGCTTGGCGATATTGTCATTTCTATCGAAACCGCCGTCAAGCAGGCGAATATCTACGGGCATTCCCTGAGCCGTGAAATCGGCTTTTTGACTGTACATTCCATGCTGCACTTGCTGGGCTATGACCATGAAAAAAGCCCTCTTGACGAACGCATCATGAGAGAAAAGGAAGAATCCGTTCTCGAAAAGCTCGGCATTTCCAGAGAACTGACCTATAACACACCCGAAGAGGAATAATTCATGAACGAAACAAAATCTATTTTCTTAACGCTTTCCGGCAGAACCAATGCCGGAAAGTCTACTTTGCTGAATGCGCTTATCGGTGAAAAAATAGCTTCTGTCAGCAGCAAGCCGCAGACCACAAGAACACGGATTACAGGCATTCTCACCCGTGACAATACACAGTTTGTCTTTATCGACACACCCGGACTGCATAAGCCGAAAAACAAGCTAAGCGGTCATATGCTCAAAACTGCACAGGATTCCGCGACGGATTCCGACGCTGTCCTGTATGTCATCGACTGTACGAAAAAATTACATGAACAGGATGAATCCATGCTCAAAGCCATCACGGACAAGAAAATTTCCTGTATTATCATCATCAATAAAATTGATTTATTGCAGGACAAATCCGCGATGATGCCCCTGATGCTGAACCTCGAAAACAAATATCATCCTCATGCGATTATTCCGGTCAGTGCCGAACAGAATGACGGTCTGGAAGAAATCCTCACCACCGCCGGAGAACTCGCACAGCCTTCCGTTCACTTCTTCCCGGACGATAAATTCACCGACCAGCCGGAACAGATTCTCGCCGCCGAAATGATTCGCGAAAAGATTCTCAGATTACTGAACGATGAAGTCCCTCACGGCGTTGCCGTCACTATCGAATCCATGAAGGAACGCGACGACAAGGATTTACTTGATATTTCCGCCGTCATTTACTGCGAACGCGATTCCCATAAGGGCATTATCATCGGCAAAAACGGCGCAATGCTCAAGAAAATCGCAAGTTCCGCAAGGTATGAACTCGAAAAATTCTTCCAGATTCAGGTGAATCTGAAATGCTTCGTCAAGGTCAAAGAGGACTGGCGCAATAAAGAAGGCTTAATCCGGAGCTTCGGCTTGTCAGAATAATCCAGAAATATTTCACTCCGTTTTGCAGATAATATTCCAAAAAAATCAGAACGGAGTGAATTATCATGTCAGTCTATCAGTTATGGGAACAGTTTCAGCAAACGGGCAGCATTGCCGATTATCTGCAATATGCCGCCCAGAAAGGAAATTATGACAGTCAAGGGAGTTGTCCTGTCACAGAAGCCGTTCGGCGAACAGGATAAATTTATTGATATTCTCACCGAAACCGGCATTATCGAAATCGCCGTGAAAGGTTCGGCGAAAGTCACCAGCAAATCCGGCAGTGCTTCGCAGTTATTTGCGTATTCGGAATTTGATATTTCCGACCGTCACGCGAAAAACAAGGCAAGACTTTTAAGCAGTGTCACACCGATAAATATTTTCTACGGTCTGCGGAATAACCTGAATTCTGTCGCATTAGCGTCTTATCTGGCACAGGTGATACTATATTCCGCCCTGCCGAAATCCGGCACACCGGAAATTCTCCGCCTGATGCTGAATACTCTGCATTATCTCTCACAGCCGGAACATGACGAATTATTATTAAAAGCTATCTTTGAATTAAGAATTGCATCTCTGCTCGGCTTTCAGCCGGATGTTGTCATGTGCCGGAAATGCGGAAACTATCTGCCGGAAAACTTATACTTCTCTGTTGAGGACGGCTGTTTCTTCTGTGATGCCTGCCGTCAGGAAGGAATTCTGATGCCTGCCGGAACGTTGCAGGCTGTCAGATACATTATTTTGCAGGATTTTGAGAAAATCTTTTCGTTTGAGATTTCGGAACGCTGCCGTCAGCCGCTGTTTGATTTTGCGGAACAGTTTCTGCAATATCATGTCGATAAAAAATTTCCGGCTCTGGAATATTATAAACAAATCAATAGGACGGATTTTTCATGAGTGACAAGTATTATAAACGCGCGAAAATATTTATCAGCATTCCGGTGATTCTTCTGGTGATTGCCTGTATCTGGTGTTTTCTGGCAAGCTTTGTGATGTTCGGAAAGCGTCCGAAACTTTTACTTGCAAGTTTCGGTGTCTCTCCTTTGCTGATTTCTGTTCCGTGCATGATTCTTGCGTTTTGCGGAATGGAATCCGCCAAAAAAGCAGAAAAAGAACAAACTGCCACAAAGAAAATCATCTGTATTGGTGCGGCAGAATTGATTCTGTTTACAGTGTTTCTCATCATTGATGCAGGATTTCTTATATGGTTATAATTCTCACAGGTGTGGCGACCTTCTGTTGTCACATTTTTTCGTTAATCGCAAAGGAGATAACAGCATGAATACAGACCTGAATGCCCTCTGGAATCAAGAGAAACTCCCCGTCATCAACGGCATTCTCTATGCTGACGGAAGTTTCCGGAAAATCGACATCATCACAGACGAAAACTTTCACAGAAAGCTGATTCCCGTTCCGGAACAGAAACCTGATTTTTCAATCATTTCGGATATTTATATTTCAGCAGAATATGACTTTCAGAAATATCAGATTTTCTGCGGTCAGGGCAGTTACGGCGGCGACGGTTTTGTCACAGCCGTTTCCGGAAATCATATCGAATGGCTTGCGTTCTGGGAGGATGCGAATCCGTTTATCAAAATTCAGTCTCACGAAAATCAATTAGAAATTACAAACAATCTGCATGAAGTCTGGCAGTTCGATTTGTCAGACCCGAAATCTATCACAGTATCTGTCAAGGAGGATTTATGAAACCTTTTGAACAAGTTTTAGAATTAGATAAAGTCCTGGCACAGTCGGCGGAATTCGCCTCGAATGAGACAACCCGTCAGATGCTTCTGCACTGCAAGCCAGGCACTGACCTTTCCGAAGTGCGTCAGGAAGTCGAAAAAACGGATGATGCACTGCAATTAGCGTTACAGTTCGGAACGCCGCCTTTCTCGGAATTCCGGAATATCTGCAACATGGTGACAAGAGCGGCTTCCGGTGCAAGATTATCGCTGAAAGATTTACTCGACGTTGCAGATTTGCTCCGTCAGGTACAGGCTTTATACAGCTGGTACGGGCATTGCAGTGAATCGGCAACAACACTCGATTACTTATTTTCTCTGATTGTTCCGAATGATGATTTGTTAGCCACTCTGGAACGGTCTATTATTTCAGAAGAAGAAATCGCTGACAGTGCCAGCCCGACACTCGCCGAAATTAGGAAGAAATTACTCCGTTCACGTTCACATCTGCGTGAAACGCTTGACAGCATGATTAAAAACAAAACCATGCAGAAGTATTTACAGGAAAATACAGTCACGCTCCGCGACGGCAGATTTGTGCTTCCGGTCAAGGCGGAATACAGAAGTCAGGTTTCCGGACTGATTCATGATACTTCATCCAGCGGACAGACTATCTTCATCGAGCCGATGCAGATTGTCGAAGCCAATAACGACATCCGGCTTCTGGAAAGCCGAGAACTCGAAGAAATCGACAGAATCATGAAAAAACTCTGTGCCGCCGTCGGTGCGGAAGCCGAATCCCTGAAACGTCTGCACAACACCTGCGCGGAACTGAATTTCTATTTTGCAAAGGCGAATTATGCGGCATCTCTGAAAGCCATGAAACCGATTATCAGTGATGACGGCATCCTCGAACTGAAAAAAGCCCGTCATCCCCTGCTCGATAAAACAAAAGCCGTCCCGATTGATATCGCACTCGGCGAACAGCATAACGCCTTAATCGTAACGGGACCCAATACCGGCGGTAAGACTGTCGCCCTCAAAACAGCCGGATTGTTAACGGCTATGACAATGTGCGGCTTTCTGATTCCTGTCACGGACGGAAGCAGAATTTCGATTTTCCGGCATATCTTAGCCGATATCGGAGACAGTCAGAGTATTGAACAGAATCTTTCGACATTCTCTTCGCATACACTGAATGTAGTGGAAATCTTACAGACCGCTGATGACAGCACTCTGATTCTTCTGGATGAACTGGGTTCAGGAACTGACCCGGTAGAAGGCGCGGCTCTGGCGATTTCAGTCATTGATTATCTGAAACAGCTCGGCGCGAAACTCATGGTAACAACACACTATCAGGAACTGAAACTCTATGCCGCCGATACGCCGGATGTTATCAACGCTTCCTGCGAATTCAATACCGATACGATGAAGCCGACTTACAGACTGATTCTCGGCTCTCCGGGAAAGTCCAATGCCTTTGCGATTTCCGGACAGTTAGGCGTTCCGGAAGTGATTCTGAAACATGCGGAATCCCTCATCAGCGAGGAAAACAAGAAATTTGAGCATGTTATCGAGAAATTCGAGAAAGCAAGAAAAGACCTCGAATCCGAACGCGAACAGGCGGAAAAACTCCGTCAGGAAGCCGAAGCACTCAAATCCGAATGGGAACAGAAACGAAATCAGATTCTGGAAGAAGAAAAAGAAACTATTGAACGCGCCGCGGCGCAGGCAAGCCGGATTGTCGAATCGACAAAGGCGCAGTCGAATGCTCTCCTTGACGAACTCGAACAGCTTCGGAAAGAAAAGGAAAAGGCAGATTTCGCAAGCCGTGTATCTTCTGTGAAGTCGGCAAGCACGCAGCAGTTACGGGAAATGTATAAGACTGCAAATCCGGTTATCGGCAGTATTGACGAAAACGGCGAATATGTTCTCCCCCGTCCGCTGAAAAAGGGTGATAAAGTTTTGATTGCGGACTTACAGCAGGAAGCCGTTATCGCTTCCGAAGTCAATGAAAATTCTGAATCTGTCTTTGTCCAGATGGGCATTATGAAAATGAAAATCCAGGTTTCCCGTCTGCGTTTGTTAGATACTTCCCGGACAAATCAGAATCCGCAGAAACAGAGAAAGAAAAAATCCCATCAGGTTTCCGCCAAAGTCGAGCGCAAAGGCTCTATGGAACTGGATATCCGCGGCTATTCCTGTGATGAAGGCGTTTACGAAGTCGAACAGTTTATTTCTTCCGCCATGCTGGCGAATATCGGAACAGTCACTATCATCCACGGCAAAGGCACGGGACTGTTAAGAAGCGCCGTTCAGCAGAAATTAAAATCCATGAAGTGCGTGAAAGAATACCGGAACGGTGTCTACGGTGAGGGTGAAAACGGTGTGACTGTCGTCACGTTAAAATAAAAATCGTCATACTGCACAAAAATAAGATACTTTTTTTGGCATCGAAAACGGTTTGTTCATAATTTCTCTATTGCAGATTCTGATTTTATCTGTTACAATAAGAAAGATAACAGGCAAGCGAATCTATTAACAGAGTGACGGTGTGATATCTATGAAAAATCGGAAAAGAATTGCAGTACTGATGGCTGGTGTGGTACACAGAACCTATCAGCATATGTTTCTGGAAGGTATTCTCTCACAGGCAAAACAGCTGAATTATGATGTCTGTATTTTCTCGCCTTTCATGAATTACGACAATGAGACAGAATATCAGCTTGGTGAAAACAGAATCTTCGATTTGGTAGATTATGCCATGTTCGACGGTGTGATTTATGCGCCGTGTTCTTTCAACAGTGATTTGCTCCGGAACAGAATCGAAAAAGATTTGCTGGAACTCTGTCATATTCCGTCGGTTGTACTGGAAAGTGATGATTCCCGTTTTCACTGCATCATGATGGACGATGTCACGGCTTTTGAACAGGTTGTGAATCATCTGATTACACAGCATCATCTGACAAAAATTCTCTGTCTGACCGGATTCAAAGATAATCTGCAAGCAGAGATGAGAGCGCAGGGCTATCAGAATGCCATGCAGGCGCACGGTCTGGAAATTCCGGAAGGTTATATTGTCTATGGAGATTTCTGGAAACAGGCGGCTCTGGATTTGGCGCAGAAAATCGCGGACGGCGAAGTTTTCAAGCCGGAAGCCGTTGTCTGCTGCTGTGATACAGTAGCAATTACACTCTGTAACCGTCTTGTGGAACTCGGGTTCAGAGTGCCGGAAGAGATTGTCATTGTCGGCTATGATTCCGGAAGCGAAGCCGCCGAAAATGTGCCGTCCATCACGACTTATGTCAGACCGGTTGTAGATATGGGCATCCGGGGCGTTCTGAAACTGCATGAACTCATTACGGGCGAAAAAGCCGAACCGTTCCGGATTGACAAGGGCTATCTCGTTCCGGCGGAAAGCTGCGGATGCGGCAAGGATTTCAAACAGAAGTTTGAAGAACGTCAGAAGGAAATCCACGAAATCGAAGACGCAAGAAAAATGTTTGAAGATATCCCCATGGCAGAACGGCTCAATTCTATGCCGACGCTGAAAGCCCTGTTTGACAAGATTCTGAATCATCTGTATTTAATCAGCAATTTCTGTGATTTTTATCTCTGCATGTGCGACCAGTGGGATGACCTGTCAAAGAATTCTGACAATAAAGAAGATTATAATCACTATACGGAAAAAATGCATCTGCGGCTTTCCTGTACCAATCATAACGGCGAAGTCACAGACGAAACATTTCCGCTGAAAGACTTGCTTCCGGTACTTCATGCCGACCGCGAAGAACCGCGTGCCTATTATTTCACGCCCCTGCATTTCAATGAAAGATGTTTCGGCTATACGGTTGTCGGGTACGGCGATAAAATCAAGGCTTATGATTCGCTCTATCACAACTGGACGCGGAATCTCAACAATGCGTTTGAATTCATGCGTGTGAAGAATAATTTCAACTCTATGAATCAGCGGCTGTTTTCGGCATCTGTCCGCGATACGCTGACCGGTATCTATAACCGGCACGGCTATCAGCATTATTCTGATGAAATCTTCCGGAAGGCACAGGCTTCCGAAAACAAGAAACTTCTGATATTCGCCGCCGATTTGGACGGCTTGAAAATCATCAATGACACTTACGGGCATGTCGAAGGCGACAACGCGATTTCCGTCGTTGCCAATGCCCTGAATACCTGCTTCTCCCTGAATGAAATCTGTGCGCGAACCGGCGGTGATGAATTTCTTGTCATCGGCTGTGACGACTACACAGAAGAAGATATTCAGGAATATATCCAGTATATTCTGGATTTCCTGATGCAATACAATGCCGAATCCGGAAAGCCCTATCAGGTGGAAGCCAGTCTCGGCTATGTCTGTCAGAAAGTCGGCATGTCCGACCAGCTGAAAACGCTCATGGACGAAGCCGATTCCCGTATGTATGCCAATAAAGTCCGACGCAAGAAAAACCGGAAATCCTAAGGAGGAATTATCCATGAAGAAAATCAAAGATTTGGGCGAAATCCATGAAGCTATCCGCGAAATGGTACAGGAATCCGTCAGAGACGCTGTGAAAGAAGCCGTCAGAGAAAAGGCAGAAGCTTTCCGCGAAATGCCTGTTTCCAAGCCGATTGAGGAAACGGCAAAGGCAATCTGCGGTATGTCTGTGGAATCTGCAAGGCTGATTCTGAAATTCGTGCAGTGTTTCAGCGTATTCATTACATTAGTTTATGCTGTCCGTCAGTTGATAAAAGAAATCAAGTCTCCGCTCTGATAAAAGCACTCCCCTGCCGGCTGACAGGGGAGTTTTTCAGGTAGTACCTTCTCCAGCGTACTCATGCTAGTGCGACTAAAATCAGTGGAAAACGCAGTATCGAATCTGCCGTTTTTCACTGATTTTATTCTAGCACATTTGGATTCAAAAATCAACGGCATCACATGACATGTTAAAAAATGACGATATTCAGGGAAAAATGCATTCTTTCGGAAATTCTGTGCCGCACTCTGTCGTCAAAAAGGACAGGGACATTTTTATATTTTTTTCACTTTCGCAATTTGGTGACAAAGCATGACACGGCTGATTTTGTTGAATCGATTCAACATTTTTGAGGGAAGTCGGCTTCCCTTTCTGTAAAATTTATTATATTATGATAAATTAAAAAAATATCAGAAATTTTGAAAAAAGACTTGACAAATCCAATCTGATTTGATATAATTAAATTGTACTCAATCGAATTGAGAAAAATCTGAATCAAAAAGGAGTTTTTACTATGAGCAGTATTTATGATTTCACCATGAAAGACGTTGACGGCAACATGATTCCCCTCTCCGACTACAAGAACAAAGTTCTTCTGATTGTCAATACCGCGACCGGATGTGGCTTTACTCCCCAGTATGAAGGCTTGCAGGATTTATATGAAAAGTATAAGGACAAAGGTCTGGAAATTCTGGATTTCCCGTGCAATCAGTTCGGCGGTCAGGCTCCCGGCACAGATGAGGAAATTGTGGATTTCTGTCAGTCCCGTTACGGCGTGACATTCAAGCAGTTCTCGAAAATCGAAGTCAACGGCGAAAACGAAGCCCCCCTCTATACCTTCCTGAAAGCCCAGCAGGGCGGAATGCTCGGAAGCAATATCAAGTGGAACTTTACCAAATTCTTAGTTGACAAGAACGGCAAAGTCCTTGACAGATTCGCTCCTGTTGACAAACCCGAAAAATTAGAATCCAAGATAAAGGAGCTGTTATAATCATGAAAGAATATGTTTACGAACCGCAGGGCGTTTGTCCTATGCAGATTACGTTCGATATTGACGGCGATGTCATTCATAACATTCAGTTTATGGGCGGATGCAACGGCAACCTGAAAGCCCTCTCCAAAATCCTCGACGGCTGGACTGTCGAACAGATTGAAGAAAAACTCTCCGGCAATACCTGCGGCAGAAGACCGACTTCCTGTGCTGACCAGCTCGCAAAAGCTGTCCGCGCCGCTTATGAGGAACTTTCCGCATGACCGAACAGAATTATGATTCCCTGAAACTCGAAAATCAGCTGTGTTTTCCGCTGTATGCCTGTTCCCGGCAGATTATCAAAAAATATCATAAATATCTTGATGAACTGAATCTGACCTATACACAGTATATTGCCATGATGGTTTTCTGGGAAGTCGGAACTATCAATGTCAAGGAACTCGGCAAGCGGTTATATCTGGATTCCGGAACGCTCACTCCCCTGCTGAAGGCTCTGGAAGAAAAGGGTTTCGTCCGTCGTTCCCGCTCCAAAGAAGATGAGCGCGTTCTTCTGGTAGAAATCACCGAAGCCGGAGAAAAGCTGAAAGAACAGGCGGTAAACGTTCCGGCGAAAATGAACGGCTGTATGAACCTCACGCCCGAAGAAGCTATGACCCTTTATCAATTACTCTATAAGGTACTGTCCTGAACGAAAAATCCTGCACTGTCATTTCTGTGCAGGATTTTTTATTGATTTGTGATAATTCTGTTATTTTCTGTTTGTTGTCAGATTCCGGAAAATATGCTATAATAAGAACAGAAAGGATGGATTTTCATGAAGAAGAAACTAAGCATTCCGGCGGTTATCACGCTTTGTATTGTTCTTGCCGGGCTGATTTTTCTGCTGATATTTATCATTCAGAAATGGCAGAGTTATCAGAACGGATTTCCCTTTCAGCAGGACAGAACCTCAAACGTCAATGTCATGCTGACCCGTCCGGAAAACTGGGAACATATCGAATCCGGACAAATCAGCCTGACAAAAGAAGATTTCGCACTGATTGACGGCTCAACTGCGACGATTCCCATCACGGCGGAACTCGCCCGGCAGTTCTGTGACGCACCGGATGCAGGAATTCAGTACTATGTGAATCATAATACTACACATAACGCCTATGTGAATCTGATTTGTACCGTTGCGCCTTTCGCGGAAACGAATACCCTTGCCGGTTCACGGGAGTCACGGGATTATCCTGAAAAACGTCTGATTTTCGTCACAGAACCCTCTGACGAAGAACGGAAAATGGCACAGAAAAGCAGTGTCAAACTGGAAATTCAGCCTGTCGCGCTTGACGGATTTGTTTTCATCACACATAAAGACAATCCGGTCGAAAGCCTGACTGTCGAACAGATTCAGGATATCTATTCCGGAAACATCACGAACTGGAAAGAAGTCGGCGGTCTGGATGAAGAAATTCTCCCCTTCCAGCGCGAACGGAATTCCGGCAGTCAGACCGCTATGGAACAGCTTGTCATGAAAGACAAAACGCTGATGCAGCCTGTCAACGAATATCACGAAGTCGAGGGCATGGGCGAACTGATTGAACGTGTCGGCGACTATCAGAACCGCATGAACAGTATCGGCTATACTTATCTGTATTATGTCAATAATTTATACAAGAGCGAAGAAATCAAAATCCTGAAAGTAAACGATATTTATCCGGACAACGAACACCTGAAAGATAAATCTTATCCGTTCACGACGGCTTATTATGAAGTCAAGACACCGCACACATCGGAAAAGTTATCGGCTCTGTATGATTATCTGCTGACGGACGAAGGACAGAAAATTATCGAACTCGCCGGATACTGCCCTGTCAAGGAGGACTGAACATGTTCTATTCTCCGCAGGGGCTTGCACTCGAAGCCTATGAAAAGAAAGTCCGGCAGGTCATGTCTATTTTTATCGCACTGGAAAGTTTGTATTTCTGTTATCTGATTCTGAAATCCGTACCGGACGGCAATTTCCGGATGCATGAGGAAAGCTTTTTTGATTTGATTTCTTCTTATCTGATTGAAATTCCCCTGTTACTGGGAATTCCGGTGCTGACACTGTTCTCGAAAACTTTTTATTATATTGTTGAGGTACTGCATATCTTATCCGCCGGACTGGTAATTCTGTTTATTATAGCTGAAATGCACCATGCAATAGCAGATGCATTTTTAGCTGTTGTCTCTCTGCTATTATTTGTACTTCTGCTGACAATCAGATTTTTGATTTACCGGATTTTGATTCGCCGGAAGAAAAAGCAACTGGATATTTAAATATAAAATGCCCCCTGACAGCAGGAGGCATTTTTTGTTTTCAGTGAATTATTCGTATTCGACAACGTCAACCCACTTGAGAAGCAGGTCGCGTTCTTCTTCGTGACCTTTTACGGACTGGGAAGCCGCTACAATCGGAAGCCATCTCTGCACATACTGTTTTGCAGTATCGCTCTTTTTGCAGAACAGATTCAGATACTTTTCAGCACGTTCTGCACCGTAAGTCAGGCTGAATTTCAGGAAAGTTCTTGCGGCATCGGCAGAAGCATTGCCCTGTGTGGCGTGCGCCCAGTCGATGATATAGTATTTTCCGTCGTTGGTGATAATCACGTCACCGAGACCCAAATCGCCGTGGCAAACTTTGTTATGCTTCGGCATACTGTCCAAACGAACATGCAGTTCATAACGGGTAGTCGCGTCCAGATGGGTTTCTGAAATCTTTCTGTTCATCTTGTCTTTCAGCTTGTTCAGGGTTGCCGGAGCAGTCGTATTATGAATGCTCAACTGAATATCAACAAACTGGTTCAGAATTTCGTCTTCCTTTTCGGGATGTTCTGTAATCAACTGTTTGAGTGTCTTGCCTTCAATGTATTCCATCACGATTTCCCACTTGCCGTCCTTTTTGCGGACTTCTGCCAGTTTCGGAATCGGCAGACCAGTTTCTTCTACTCTTGCCTGATTGAGTGCTTCGTTCAGAACATCAGAGATAGAATAATCGGCATCAAAGCTCTTGACAGCATAGTCGCCATCACGATAGATTACTTTTTTCGGACGTTTTTCAAGGATTTCCATGAAAAAATCCTCCTTTCAGAAATAATATAAATTTAATTTGATTCGGGATAAGCTGCCCTGCTGATTTCAGCAAGACTGCCTTCAAAATCTTTTTCGGTCATGCCGAGTGCAGAAGCCGGCGCATTATGCACAACGGAAAGCGAAGTTTTTTCCTGCTCCGAACCGTCACATACATTTGAGAATGCCATACTTGCCATTTCAGAAGCATTTGAAAGCCGTTCCAAGACATACATATCATCCGGTTTTGTCTGATATTTCGGAAAATAAGAGAATACTAACTGCATTGCACGCAAAGCGAGTCCCTTCGCATAGTCAGAAGTGAATTCAGAATTGAATACCCAGATACTGCTTCTGACAGTTACCAGACACATAAATGCAATTGCCTGTACATCTTCTTTTTGAATCATATCTGTATCAATAATGCTCATATCTGGCAGAAGTGCATAATCCTGCACACCGAGTTCAGTTTCCGGCACTTCCATCGAAAACGGACTGACTTCATCACCCACGGAATCAGACGCGGCTACAGCAATAAAATAAGCTTTTCCAGTTTTGAGGGTATTCAGACTTCTGTCCCGCAGATGTACACGTTCGGAGAGTTCTGCAAAAGTGAGTTCCGGATTTTCGTACAGAATACGGATTAATTTTCCGGCAGTTACAGCAGTATTTCCGACTGCAATGATACAGTCCGGCTCAAACTTCTTTACAGAATCCAGACCAGCCAGAACGGAAGTTTCTGTTTCTTCGACAGAAATCAGAGAATAGAAAATATGCAGTTCATCCAGCATATCTGTGACAGGTTTTGCTGTACCGTTCCGGAAACCGGAATTATCTGTGATAACAACAGCTTTTTTTCTGTCATAAACCTCTTTGAGTTCGCGGAGTGCAATCGGAAGAGAACCTTTCTTAAAATAGATTTTTTCCGGCACTCTGAACCATTCTAAATTATTTGTCATACTCTAACCTCAATTCTGCGGCACACCGGGGAAAATTCCCCGGCTGCCGTTCAAATTTATCTGATTAGTCTTTTTTGCCGTCTTTGCCGTAGTAGTTCTTAGTATAAATTTCCTTGATTTCAGAAATCAGCGGATAACGTGGGTTCGCACCGGTACACTGGTCATCGAAGGCATCTTCAGACATCTGGTCGAGACGGTCGAAGAAGTCCTTTTCATCCACGCCGTATTCCTTGATAGAATGCTTTACGCCGATAACGTCTTTGAGTTCTTCCAGTTTTGCGATAAACTTCTCGAATACTTCTTCATCGCTGTCACCTGTCACACCGCAGGCACGGGCGCATTCGCAGTAACGTGCGAGGGTATGCGGATACTGATACTGAGAGAATGTTCCCATCTTGGCAGGCTTTTCAGCGGCATTGAAACGCATTACGTCTGTAATCAGCAGAGCGTTTGCGATACCGTGCGGCAGATGATGATAAGCACCCAGCTTATGCGCCATAGAGTGGCATACACCGAGGAACGCATTCGCGAACGCCATACCAGCCATTGTGGAAGCAGTTGCCATCTTTTCACGGGCGATAACGTCTGTACCGTCTTTGTAGGCTCTCGGCAGATATTCAAAGATTAACTGCATTGCTCTGATAGCGATACCGTCTGTATAGTCAGTTGCCATGACAGAAGCATAAGCTTCGAGGGCATGTGTCATAGCGTCGATACCGGAAGCGGCAGTCAAGCCCTTCGGTGCGCTCATCATGAGGTCAGTATCCACGATAGCCATATTCGGAAGCAGTTCATAGTCTGCCAGCGGATATTTCTGACCGGTTGTCTGGTCTGTGATAACGGCGAACGGAGTCACTTCCGAACCTGTACCGGAAGAAGTCGGAATTGCAATAAAGTAAGCCTTTTCGCCCATCTTCGGGAAAGTATAGACTCTCTTTCTGATGTCGATAAATCTCATCGCCATATCGAGGAAGTCAGCTTCCGGATGTTCATACAGCACCCACATGATTTTGCCGGCATCCATTGCAGAACCGCCGCCGAGTGCGATAATGCAGTCAGGCTCGAACTTGCGCATAGCATCTGCGCCCTTCTGAGCGGATTCCAGTGTCGGGTCAGGCTGAACGTCTGCAAATACGGTATAAGCAATACCCATTTCGTCGAGTTTGGCAGTAATGCACTTGGTAAAGCCGTTCTTGTACAGGAATTCGTCAGTAACCAGGAATGCACGCTTCTTGCCCATTACGTTCTTGAGTTCATCCAGAGCGACCGGCAGACAGCCTTTCTTGAAGTAAACCTTCTGAGGCGTTCTGAACCAGAGCATATTTTCGCGGCGTTCTGCCACGGTCTTGACGTTAATCAGATGTTTTACACCAACGTTTTCGGAAACAGAGTTGCCGCCCCAGGAGCCGCAGCCCAGTGTCAGAGAAGGTGCAAACTTAAAGTTATACAGGTCGCCGATACCGCCCAGAGAAGAAGGCGTATTCACCAGAATACGGCAGGTCTTCATTCTGTCAGCGAAAGTATTCAGCTTTGCTCTGCCTTCTGCGCTGTTGTTGTCAATCCACAGAGAGGAAGTATGACCTAAACCGCCGGCATTGAACAGCAGCTGTTCTGCCTTGTCCATAGCGTCTTCAAAGCTTTCAGCCTTGTACATGCCGAGGATGGTTGTCAGCTTTTCATGAGCAAAAGCTTCATCCACGCTGGTATCTTCTGCTTCGCCGACGATAACCTTCACTTCTTCCGGAATGGTGAATCCGGCGAGTTCAGCAATCTTGTAAGGTCTCTGACCTACAATCTTAGCATTCAGTGCGCCGTTGATGAGCATGGTGCGTCTGAGCTTGTTCTTCTCATCTTCGTTGAGGAAGTAAGCACCTCTCTTGAGGAGTTCAGCCTTGACAGCTTCATAAACGTCTTTATGCGCGATAATCGTCTGTTCAGTCGCACAAATCATGCCGTTATCGAAAGTCTTGGAATGCATGATAGAGTTGACAGCATTCAGGATATCGGCAGAATTATCAATCACAGCGGAAGCGTTTCCGGCACCTACGCCCAGAGCCGGAGTTCCGGAAGAATAAGCAGCCTTTACCATGCCGGGGCCACCGGTAGCAAGAATAATATCTGCTTCCTTCATGATAGTATTTGTCAGTTCGAGGGACGGTACATCAATCCAGCCGATAATGCCTTCCGGAGCACCTGCCTTGACAGCGGCTTCGAGGACGATTCTTGCGGCTTCGATGGTGCATTTCTTCGCTCTCGGATGCGGAGAGAAGATAATGCCGTTTCTGGTTTTCAGAGCCAGCAGGGACTTGAAAATCGCAGTGGAAGTCGGGTTCGTTGTCGGGATAACAGCGGCAATCAGACCAATCGGTTCTGCGATTTTTGTCACGCCGAAAGCCTTGTCTTCTTCGATAACGCCGCAGGTTTTCACATTCTTGTAAGCGTTATAGATGTGTTCAGCGGCATAGTTATTCTTGATGACCTTATCTTCCATGATGCCCATGCCGGTTTCTTCGACAGCCATTTTGGCAAGCGGAATACGGGCATGATTGGCAGCGAGTGCGGCAGCTTTGAAAATCTTATCCACCTGTTCCTGTGTATATGTGGAAAACTTCTCCTGTGCGGCACGGACGCTCTGAATCTTGGCTTCCAGTGTTTCTACGCTGTCAACCAGCATTTCATTACTCATGTATGAATCTCTCCTATTCTGAAAATATTTTTTTCAAACTGTAGTTTTTTGCTGTATGATTTCTTTTCTCTACAGTTTTTATTTTACCACATTGTTATTTTTTTGTCAATGGATTTTGACAAATTTTTATCAAATAATTTTGCCTAAAAAATTTTATGATTTTTAGGCATTCTGACGAAAGTCATAAATAAAGCGTTCGTAAGCATTTAAGACAACCGTATTCTGATACTGGTCTTTTCGCGGCAGAGAGCCGTAATTCAGGTGTACATGCCCGTGCGCGAACAGTGCCGGATGATATTCCTCCAGCAGATTCCGGAAGCACGCAAACCCCTGATGCGGCAAATCCGGCAAATCGTTGATTTCTTTCGCCGGAGAATGCGTCACCAGAATATCAAACCCATGCGAACGCCATAAGTCAAAACGCCGTTTCCGGATGCGCTTCTGCATCTGCTTTTCGGTACACTGAAACGGCAGCTCCAGATTATTATACTTCATCGAGCCGCCAAGCCCCAGAATCCGCACACCCTGATAAGTGAACAGGGCATCATCAATACAGATACAGCCTTCCGGCGGGTTCTGCTGATATTTTGTGTCATGATTGCCGTGAATATACAAAAGCGGACAATGTGCCATTGTGACAAGAAATTCCAGATACTCCGGTTTCAAATCTCCGCAGGAAATAATCAAATCCAGCTTCTCGAGTTTGGATTTTTCGTAATAATCCCAGAGATATTTGCTTTCTTCGTCGGCGATAAATAAAATCTTCATAGTAAGCACCTGCTGACTGTATGACCGAAGCTTGTGTCCGGAATTATCCGAACACAAACTGATAACAGATTCCAAGCCATTCCCTCACCCAGTAGGACGGCACCAGATACCAGGATGTCTTTGCCGAAACTGCCTTTGTTTTCAGTCCGATACTGTGCGCGATATTCGCCGCCCGGAACTGATGATAGCCGTCTGTAACAATAATGATTTCCGGATTCCAGTCCTGTTCTGTAATGATTTCCTTTGCATTCTGCAAATTTTCGAGCGTAGAAGTGGAAGCATCATCTCTGTAGATTCTGCTTTCTTCGATACCGTGTGAAAGAAGATAGCGGCTCATGCATTCCGCTTCGCTGATGGATTCGTCTTTTCCCTGACCGCCGCAGACAATCACCGGAACGGATTCGTGCTGATTCAGATAGTCAAGCGCGACATCCAGACGTTTTTTCAGCATCAGGCTGGGTGCGCCGTTCTTTACCTGACAGCCGAGTATTGTCACGGCAGTTTCTTCTTTGGGTTTATCGTGTGCAGCGCGTATCATGAAAATACTCAATACAACTCCGAGTATCACGCCAAGCCCCAGCACGCCCATCAGAACACACAGCACGAAACGTCCGGCATCACGTTCCCAGACTTTTTGAAGCATACCGGAAATAACCGGATTCAGCGAAAAGAACAGAATCCCCAGTACTGAAATCACCGTGCCGAAAATACATCCGGCATGGTGGATTCCTGCCAGAAACGGACAGGCAAAAAAGACCAGTGCTGCCAGAAACAAGCCTGTTCCCAGCAGTCTGACCCATAATTGTGAAATGACAAACATTTCAGATTCCTCCGTTATGCCAGAGGATTGACATCCAGTCCGGCAACACCGGAATCAATTGCCGCCTGTGCGACAGCCTTCGCTACAGCGAGGGCGACGCTTCTGTCGAAGGCATCCGGCAGAATAAATTCCGGATTCAGCTTGTCCTCTGTAACGCATCCGGCGATTGCTTTTGTGGCAGCGACTTTCATTGCCTGATTGATATCCTTTGCGCGGACAGCCAGTGCGCCCTTGAATACGCCCGGAAATGCCACGACATTATTAATCTGATTCGGGAAGTCGCTTCTTCCGGTGCCGACAATATAAGCTCCTGCCTGTTTTGCTTCATCCGGCATGATTTCCGGAACGGGATTTGCCATGGCGAACACAATCGGCTTTTCGTTCATGGACTGAATCATTTCCGGAGTGAGCAGTTTCGGTCTGGAAACGCCGATAAACACATCCGCACCCTTCACGGCATCCGCCAAAGTACCGTGTTTTCCGTGCTTGTTTGTCAGAGCGGCGATTTCGTTATGAGCCGGATTCTGGTAAGTCTCATCAGAAGCGAGAATGCCGCTGATGTCCACCATCACGATGTTACCCACACCGAGCGCAAGCAAATGTTTCGCGATAGCAATTCCGGCAGAACCTGCACCGTTGATAACGATTTCCAGTTCGGAAATTTTCTTGTCAGCGACTTTGCAGGCGTTGACCAGAGCCGCTGCGACAACAATCGCCGTGCCGTGCTGGTCGTCATGGAATACCGGAATATCCAGTCTTTCCTTGAGTTTTGCTTCGATTTCAAAACATCTGGGCGCGGCAATATCTTCCAGATTGATGCCGCCGAAACTCAGACCGATATTCGCGATGGTATTGACGATTTCGTCAGTATCTTTGGAATTCACACAAAGAGGAAACGCATCCACATCCGCAAATTCTTTAAACAGAGCGCATTTGCCTTCCATGACAGGCATTGCCGCCAGAGGACCTATGTCTCCGAGTCCGAGAACGGCTGTTCCGTCTGTGATGACAGCAACCAGATTATGTCTTCTGGTCAGCACATAAGACAAAGACGGGTCTTTCTCGATTTCCAGGCACGGCTGTGCCACGCCGGGGGTATAGGCATGGGAAAGCGAATCCCTGTCATTGATTCTGGTACGGGAAACAATCTCGATTTTTCCGCCCCATTCCCTGTGTTTTTCCAATGATGACTGCATAATGTCCATAATTTAAAATACTCCTTTATCCTTGATTATTTTTTATATCTAAATCCGGCTTACTGCCAGATATAGTCAGAAAGTTCTCCTGCCGTTCCTGCGCCCTTTGCGGCGGAATATTCCATAATGACGGCAGCATCCCATGCATCTACATTTCCGTCTTTATTGATATCTGCGGCTTCCAGGAAACCGGTCGGCGGAATGAAATTCACACCGACAGCGCGGCTTGCGGCATATCTCAGAATAAATCTGGAATCCGCGGAATTAATATCATGGTCACCGTCTGCATCTCCGTAGGTACGTTCCGGAATGTACTGTCCTTCAAATACCATAGGTCCGCTTCCGCTTTCCGATTTGATAAGGAACATGCTCCAGTAAAATTCAAATGTAGTTCCTTCCTGATGATAATACCCGATTCCAAGATGAGTCCGGTTAGGGGTCAGAATATTCGCTTTATGTTTCGAAGAATTCATCCACTGAGACATTGCGGAAGACGGCTCCGGACGACCGGCAGCAATATTTTCACCGCCGCCGCGGTAAAAAATATCAGCATCTTTCAATGCAGTAAAACAAGTTGTACCGTCCGGGCGGACATGGTCAAATCGCTGCACCAGTTCCGAAGCTCTCAGACAACTCACTTCGTTCAGCAGCGGGAATGTTGCCAGTTCTGAAAGTCCAACCGCACAGCGTTCATTATTTGTCAGATTGATGATAATATCACAGTATTCCTTAATCGTTCTTTCTTCATCAGTCATGAAGGCTTCATCATGCAGATTCACGGCAGAAGCAGAAACTGCATTGTTTATCATCGGGATACATGCCATTACAAATGCAAGCAGTCCGGCAGCAAGCTTTGTTTTTTTCATAGAAATACATCCTTTCTGAAAGATTTTACTAATTCTATTGTAACATTCAATATCACTAAAGTCAATATATGATTTGAAAATTTTTTGTGAACTTTGTCTCTGTTTCAAAAAAAGCGAATTTCCGCTTACAGCAGAATTTCACTTGACAAGCTTTGAAAAATATGGTATGATAAAAGAAGATGACATAAGTCAGGGGAAATCCCGACAGAATCCCCCTGTGGATTGAAACAAGGAGGCGCAGTTTTATGCGAGCAGTTATTACAGTTATCGGCAAGGATACCGTCGGTATCCTGCACAAAGTCAGCGGCATCTGTGCGGCGCACAATGCCAATATCATCGAAGTGACACAGAGTGTCATGCAGGATATGTTCGCCATGATTATGATGGCAGATATTTCCAATATCAATTCCGATTTTGCCGCTCTTTCTGACGAAATGGCAGAACTCGGAAAATCTGAATGTCTTGACATTCACTGTATGCATGAAGATATTTTCAATTCCATGCATGAAATATAATCTTGAAAATCTATCAGAGGTGAAATCATGCTGAATACTTTTAATATCCTGGAAACCATCCGTATGATACAGGACCAGTGTCTTGACATTCGTACTATCACGATGGGCATTTCCCTGCTGGACTGTATCGACCCGGATATTGACAAGGCATGTGCCAAAGTCTATGACAAAATCACGACCAAAGCACAGAATCTGGTGAAAACCGGAGAACAGATTGAAAAAGAATACGGAATTCCGATTGTCAATAAAAGAATCTCTGTCACGCCGATTGCGCTGCTTGCCGCCGCGTGTCCGAAGGAAAATCCTGTGAAATTCGCAAAGACACTCCAGAAAGCTGCCGACACCTGCGGCGTGAATTTTCTCGGCGGTTATTCCGCACTTGTCCATAAGGGCTTCAGTGCCGGAGATTTGGAATTAATCAATTCGATTCCGGAAGCCCTTGCCGAAACTTCCAATGTATGTTCTTCTGTGAACATCGGCTCGACCAGGAGCGGCATCAATATGGATGCGGCTGCCCTGATGGGAAAAATTGTCCGTCAGACTGCCGAACTCACTGCTGACAAACAGTGTATCGGTGCGGCAAAACTGGTGGTATTCTGCAACGCTGTGGAAGACAATCCCTTTATGGCAGGGGCTTTTCACGGTATCGGCGAACCGGACTGTGAAATTCATGTTGGTGTTTCGGGTCCCGGCGTTGTCCGTGCGGCTATCGCAAAATATCCCGATGCCAGCATTGACGAAATTGCCGACGTTATCAAGAAAACTGCATTCAAAATCACCAGAATGGGACAGCTTGTCGGCTCCAGAGCTTCCAGGATGCTGAACGTGCCGTTCGGTATCGTCGATTTGTCTCTTGCACCGACTCCGGCAGTCGGCGACAGCGTCGCACATATTCTGGAGGGCATGGGTCTGGAATGCTGCGGCACACACGGCACAACCGCCGCACTTGCTCTGCTGAATGATGCCGTCAAGAAAGGCGGCGTGATGGCTTCTTCCAATGTCGGCGGACTGTCCGGCGCATTCATTCCGGTTTCCGAAGATGCCGGCATGATTGATGCGGCTGTCAACGGTACTCTCTGCATTGAAAAACTCGAAGCCATGACAGCAGTCTGCTCCGTGGGTCTGGATATGATTGTCGTCCCCGGTGACATTCCGGCAGATACCATTTCCGCTATTATCGCCGACGAAGCTGCTATCGGCATGGTAAACAACAAAACCACTGCCGTGCGCCTGATTCCGGCAATCGGCAAAAAGGAAGGCGATATGCTGGAATTCGGCGGACTGCTTGGTTCGGGTCCCGTCATGCCGGTCAACCAGAAATCCGCCTCGAAGTTCATCTCGCGCGGCGGCAGAATTCCTGCACCGATGCACAGCATTAAAAACTAAATGATTTTCCGGAAAAATGCAGTTGTAACATACTGCATTTTTTCAGATACTGCCAGAAAGGAAAGATGTATTTTGAAAATGAAAAGATTTATCAGAACAGCGGCATTTCTGACGGCGTTTTCTCTCTGTTCGTCAGCCCTTCCGGCTTTTGCGGAAGAAGTTCCGGAATGGGCAAAGTTTCCGGAATATGACGAATCCGAAACCGACGAATCCACTGCACGGGATTTTACTGTCACGATTGTGCCGGATACTCCCGGACTCTACACCTCACAAGCCTCTGAACTCCCGGCTTCCTATGATTTGCGGACATACGGTCAGGTGACTTCCGTCAAAGACCAGGGACAGACTGCTACCTGCTGGGCGCATGCGGCACTTGCTTCGGCAGAATCCAACATGCTGAAAACCGGTCTTGCCGAACAAGTAATGGCTGACAACAATCTGACCGGAGAACTGGACTTGTCCGAAGCGCATCTTGTCTGGTTCGGTCACTGCCGGTACAGTATGGAGACTTCTGACCCGCTTTATCATAAAGGCTCTAATCTGGGACTTGACGGCTATATGCAGGAAGCCTCTATTCTGGAAGCCCTCGGCGCACTTGCCAGCGGCGTGGGTGTGGAACTGGAAAAAAATACATATTCCATCAGTCAGAAAACGGCTATTTTGGCATCCAATCGGTATAATTCTTATGCACAGCTCCAGAATATGGAAATCTTCAACCCGACAACCACTACAGGCAGAGACAGTATGAAAACCTGTATTCAGGACAACGGCGCACTGTTCGCGGCAATTCATAACGAAAACGGCAATCATACTTATTATTCCGCAGATGACAGTGCTTTCTACTATCCGAGCAGCAGTACAGCGACAGCCACACACGCTGTCACAATTGTCGGCTGGGATGATAATTATTCTGCTTCCAACTTTCCCACCAAACCGCCCGGAAACGGCGCATGGCTGTGCAAGAACAGCTACGGCACAGGCTGGGGAAACAAGGGCTATTTCTATGTTTCCTACTATTCGGCTATGAGCTATGCGGCATCGTTCCAGATGGAAATGGCTTCCAAGCATGACAAAATCTACCAGTATACCAATACTGCACTCAATGCCGCAAGTGCTCCCAACCCGGAAAACGGCACAGCTATTATGAATATCTACACTGCCGAAAAAGATGAAAATATCTATGCCGTATCTTTCTTTGCTGACCATGATTTAGATAATGTATTTGTTTATGTTTGTACTCCCGACCTTTCGGATGGCATTGCTCTCGACTCTAGCGGCGGCGGTAAGTCTGTTACTGATGTAAAAAGAGGGTATCACACCTATACACTGACAACACCTATGTCTGTAAAAGCAGGCGAAAAAATTTCTATTTGTGCCGTCACCAAATCAACTGCTTCCAATATTTTCTACTATGATACAGATGCAAATCTGTCAGGTGTTTCTTATTATGGAAACTATGACGGAGATATCAGAAATACAGAATGGTCTCCCTTTACAGTCGGAACAACGCCCGGTGTATTTTATCTGAAAGCTATGAGCAAAGACGGCATTGCTATTAACTCTGCTAATTTTCTGGAAACTAATTTTAAATCCGTTGTTAGTAATAAAAAGATTGATAAAGACCAGAACAAGGTGCTTTCTGCTGATGAAACCGAAGACCTGACAACATTTGAATGGAAACAATGGTCTAACCCATATAAAGGAAGTCTCGGATATAACCTGAGCGGCATAAAATATCTCACAAATCTGGAAAGCCTCACTCTGACAAATGTTTCTGCTGTTGCGCTTGACCTCAGCCAGAATACGAATCTGAAAACTGTCACCTGCACGGACTGCGGCATAAAAACAACAGAACTCACCAGCGATTTTATCGCAAGACAGCCGATTGATGTTTCCAAAATCCTGAAAATCACCGGCGGCGAAATCCGTGACGGCAGAATCATTCCCACAAGCACAGAAATTTCCTATGTCTACGACTGCGGCAATGACTTCTATGAAACGTTCCATATTCTCGGTGATACTTTCGTTCCGGAAGAGGAAGAAACCTATATTCCCGGTGACGTGGACGGAAGCGGCAAAGTTGACATTCTGGATGTCATCACCATCAACAGAGCCATTCTCGGCAAGGAAAAACTCACTGATACCCAGCTGAAAGCCGCTGACATCAACGGCAACAGCAAACCGGATTCTTCCGACTCCCTGACAATTATGAAATATATTGTCGGTCTTGTTACCGACCTGACGGCATAAGACAGAAATTTTTGAAAATAATTTCAAAAAATACTTGACAAATCCTGTTTTCTGTGCTATAATAAATATCAAATTTTCAAGAAAGGCGGTGAACGGTATGTTCAGAACAAAATTCCAACATTCTCTCTTACAACAGAACAGAATTTTATTTACAGAAACAGCCGCGAACCGCAGCGTTCCGGGAACAGGTGCGCAGGAATAGTCCTGTGCCTGTATCAGTGTATTACAAACACCTCTGTAAATATTGCAGAGGTGTTTTTTCATGCCCGGAGTGCTGCTGTTCCGGCAGTCACATCACAAGGAGTTGAAATCAATCATGTTTGAAATTCAGGGCAAGTACGGCAAAGCAAAAGTATTTACAGATTCTGCCGATGAAGCTTCCGTCGCACAGATTCTGGAATTATGCAATCAGCCGCTTGCAGAAAACGCACAAATCCGCATCATGCCGGACGTTCACGCCGGTGCAGGCTGTACCATCGGCACAACAATGACAATCACTGACAAAATCGTTCCGAATCTTGTCGGCGTGGATGTCGGGTGTGGGATGGAGACAACTATCATCAAAGAAAACCATATCGAACCCCAGAAGCTTGATAAGCTTATCCGTGCGGAAATTCCTTCCGGATTCGCTTCCCGTCAGAAGCTTCACAGATATGCAGATGACATTGACCTGACAGAATTATACTGTTATAAGCATATCCACGCCGAACACGCGCTGTTAAGCATTGGTTCGCTCGGCGGCGGAAATCACTTTATCGAAGCCGATAAAGATGATGAAGGAAATATCTATCTTGTCATTCATTCCGGTTCGCGGCATCTGGGCGTAGAAGTTGCCCGGTATTATCAGGAAGAAGCCTACCGCAGACTGAACGGCTCCGACGACGGTGCAATTCAGAAGCTTATCGCCAAATACAAGGCGCAGGGCAGACAGAAAGAACTGGAATCTGCCATCAAGAAAATCAAGAATACAAAATTCACCAGTGTCCCGAAACATCTGGCTTACTGCGAGGGTGAACTTTTTGAACAGTATCTGCATGATATGAGAATCGCACAGCGTTTCGCCGTGCTGAACCGTCAGGCAATGACAGACGTTATTATCAAGGGAATGCACTGGCACGTGAAAGACCAGTTCACGACGATTCATAATTATATTGATATTGACAATATGATTCTCCGGAAAGGCTCTGTTTCGGCGCAGAAAGGTGAAATTCTGATTATTCCCATGAACATGCGCGATGGCAGTCTGATTTGCCGGGGCAAGGGCAATCCGGACTGGAACTGCTCCGCTCCGCACGGCGCAGGGCGGCTCATGTCCAGAAGTCAGGCAAAAG
>DGUB01000057.1 GCA_002393815.1 Ruminococcus sp. UBA4321
GTCTGCCAGTCGTGGCAGTGAATAATATCCGGATGGAAGCCGATAACCGGCATCATTGCCAGTACAGCTTTACAGAAGAACGTAAAGCGTTCGATATCCCATTTCAGGTCACTGCTGTACGGTGTTTCGCCGTTGAAATAGTACTCGTTGTCTACATAATAATATTTAATGCCGTGATATTCATATTCCATGATGCCGACATGTTCCTGCCGTCCTGCATAGTCCATGAAGAAATGGTGGCGATAGTGAAAGAAATTTCTGTATCTGCCGGGAATGCAGGTATAATACGGAATAATCACACGGACATCAAAACGCTCCTTGTCAAGGTTTTTCGGCAGTGCGCCGACAACATCGGCAAGACCTCCCGTTTTGACGAACGGTACACATTCAGAGGCTGCAAAAAGAATGTTTGTCAAAGAAATCCCTCCTTGAGAGTTTATTTTATATTTCTATTATACTCTTTTTTTTGGAACTAGTCAAGAGATTTTTCACATTTTTTCATAATCTTTGTATAAAAAGCTAAAAAACTGCAAAAATAAATAAAAGCCCTGTTTTCCGTGTTTCCGGAAACAGCCTGATTTTTTGAATTTTTATCCGAAAAAAAGCCGCGAAACAAAGAAAATATTGTGCTAAATAGAGAAAATTCCGTTTTTTCATTGACGAATGAAATAATATCCTGTATAATAATTCCATAAGCCAATATTAATTTCTGCGGTCTTGCGTAATTATCCGCTTGCTGCAACTGAAGAAAAGAAAGGTGAAAAGGCAATGACTTATCATGAACTGGTAAAAACGGTTAGAACTGCCCTGGTAGTAAAGGCAGATGCTTCCAAAATCGAAGAGCATATCGCTGCACAGGTAAACGTGACAGGCGAAGCTGAAGGTGCATTCTATATCGAAATCAAAGAGGATGCTGCGAATCCTATTGTAGAACCCTACACCTACAATGACCGTGACTTCCTGCTGACCGGCGACGGCGAAGAAATTCTGGCAGTTGCACAGGGCAAGAAAACACTGGAAGCTGCTATCGTAGAAGGTACAATCGCTCACGAAGGCAACTGGGAAAAGACTCTCGTTCTGAGCAATATCATCCCGGCTGCTGAAAAGCCTGCAAAAAAATCTGCTAAGGCAAAGAAAGAAGAAGCTCCCAAGGCTGAAGAACCCGAAGAAGGTCAGCTCGCTCTTGGTGAAGAAGCTTCCGCTCCTGCTGCTGAAGAAGTCAAGGCAGAAGCCAAAGCAGAAGAAAAGACTAAGGGAAAAGGCGGCAGAAAAAAGAAGGATACAGCTTCTGATGAAAAGCCGAAATCAACAAGAACAACAAGAAAACCCAAGCCCACCGCCAACAAAGATAAAGAGAACAAAGAATAAAAACAAGTAATTCTGTTTTCTTTAATTTTCTAAGATACAACACGAAAAGGCATTTCTTCCCAAAAAGAAATGCCTTTTGATTTTGTCAGATAAAAATCCTGAAAAAATAAAGAAGTGAAAAAGACACAGCATAGCCATGCCTTTTTCAGCAAAAAATAAGAGAAAGAGGTTAGAAATCATTTTCCATTTCCATTATACCAGAATTTTCAGCGGTTTACAAGTATTTTTTGAAAAATAAAAATTTTTGTAGACATGCACAAAAATAGCACGTTATTTTTGACATTACAGACAAAAACAAGCCGGATTTCAGAAAAATTCTTTTTGCCACTTGCTTTTTTTTTTGAAATATGTTATAATAAGCTACAGAGTTCAGAAAAGTCTGGATTTTTCTTCGGAATATAGGTGTGCGGGCCCTGTGCAATGATTCGCCGTGAACCATGTCAGGCAGGGAACTGAGCAGCATTAAGCGGATTGTCTCATGTGCCGCAGCAAGCCTGCACACCTATGTTCCGAATTTTTTTGAGTGCAGGGAAAGGGGAATTCTGATGTATCAGGCTTTATACAGAAAATGGAGACCAATGACGTTTGCAGACGTGCTTTCTCAGCCGCAGGTCACAACGACTTTGCAGAATCAGCTGAAATCCGGAACAACCGCTCATGCCTATCTGTTTACAGGTTCCAGAGGTACGGGAAAAACCACCTGTGCGCGGATTCTCGCAAAGGCGGTCAACTGTGAACACCCCCGTCCGGACGGCAATCCCTGTCTGGAATGCGAAATCTGTAAAGCTGCCGAACAGGGAATTCTTTCCGACCTGACCGAAATCGATGCCGCTTCCAATAACAGTGTGGAAGATATCCGTGATTTGCGCGATGCGACTGTCTACACGCCGGAAAAATGTAAGTTCCGGATTTATATTATCGATGAAGTGCATATGCTCTCAACCAGTGCTTTCAATGCCCTGCTGAAAATTATGGAAGAACCGCCCCCATATGTGAAATTCATTCTGGCGACGACCGAAATCCATAAAGTTCCGGCGACGATTATTTCCCGCTGTCAGAGATACGATTTCCGGAGAATTCAGCAGAAAGATTTAGTTTCCCGTCTGCTGTATATCGCTGAACAGGAACATATCAGCCTTGAAAAATCCGCTGCCGAACTTATGGCAAGGCTTTCCGACGGCGGCATGAGAGATGCGATTTCACTTCTCGACAGATGCTCCGCCTATGGCGAAACCATTACCGCGCAGATGACTGCCGAAGCCGCTGGTGCTGCCGGAAGAGAATACCTGATTCAGCTTCTGAAAAAAATACAGCAGAAAGACATTTCCGGCATTCTGGAAATTATTGCACAGCTGCATGAAAATTCCAAAGATTTACAGCGGCTCTGTGAAGAACTGATTCTCATGCAGAGAGATGTCATGCTGCTGAAAGCCGCCGGAGATATTTCACTGCTCCACTGCATGGCGGACGAAGTGCCGGCATTGCAGAAACTCGCCGCCGCACAGGATATGGAATCTGTCATGCAGATACTGAATATGCTTCAGACCTGCCGCGAACGCATGAACCGCGCCGTGAACAAGCGTGTCGAACTCGAAATGACACTGATTCGCATCAGCACGGATTCTGCCGCGCAGCCTGTTTCCGCCGGAGCGGTCAATTCTGCTGAATTTCAGCAGATTATGGAAAAAATCAAGCAGCTCGAACATCAGCAGCCTGTGAACGAAGACCCGCGCACCAAGCCGCACTCTTCTCCTGAACCCGAACCAAAGCCGGAAGTCGATATGAAAAAACTCAAGCTTTCCGATTTCAAGCCGCTGCCGCAGTGGGCGGACGTTCTGGAAGAATGCGGAAAACTCAACCCGGCAGTCCTCGGAACACTGGCTGGCTCGAAAGCGGTTGTCTATGCAAATATTATGCTTATCACTGCCGAAAATCCGCTGTTCCTGACAATGTTTGAACAGAAGGAAAATGCAAAGTCACTCAGTCAGGCAGTTTTCAACATTCTCGGCAAGCGGTTTGTCATCCGTGCAAAATGTTCCGCAGAAGCCGTCAAGCACCGCCCTGTGGAAGAAATGATTGAACGCGCTAAAAACAGTGGCATGAATACCACTGTCATATAAAAGATTTTTATTCAAAATTAAATTTAACAAAAGGAGAAATCTCAGTTATGAAAGCAAGAATCCCGAAGGGCGCAGGCAATAACGCCCAGAACATGAACTCTATGATTCGTCAGGCACAGAAAATGCAGGACCAGATTACCGAATTACAGGACGATATCGAAGCCCGTGACTTCACCACTACCGCAGGCGGCGGCGCAGTCGAACTCGTCATGACCGGTAAAAAGACTATCAAGTCCCTGACTATCAAGAAAGAAGCTGTTGACCCCGAAGATGTCGAAATGCTTCAGGATTTAATCATCAGTGCCGTGAACGAAGCTGTCAGCCAGATTGAGGAAACCACCGAGAACGAAATGAGCAAAATCACCGGCGGCGTTTCTCTGCCCGGCTTATTCTAAAAGATGGCAAATCATGATGCACTGCCGCTCGTCATACTGACAGAACAGTTTGCAAAACTGCCGGGTATCGGAATGAAGTCCGCTGCCCGGCTTGCCTATCATGTCATGTCGATGGAGCCGGCAGATGTCGAAGCCTTTTCTCAGGCACTCCTGAACGCCCGGCGTACGGTGCATTACTGCCGCTGCTGCGAAAATCTGACAGATAAGGAATTATGCCCTGTCTGCGAAGACGACGCAAGAGACAAATCCGTCATCTGCGTTGTGGAAACTCCAAAGGATATTTCCGCATTCGAGCGCACAGGCGAATACAAGGGCGTCTATCACGTTCTGCACGGGCTGATTTCACCCCTGAAAAACGTTCTGCCTGATGATTTGAAAATCCGTTCCCTTGTGGCTCGTGTGCAGAAAGGCGGCGTGAATGAAGTCATTATGGCAACCAATCCCACTGTCGAAGGCGATGCTACAGCCGCCTATATTTCACAGCTTCTGAAACCGCTCGGCGTAAAAGTCACGCGTCTTGCGTTCGGGCTTCCGGTCGGCGGTATGCTGGAGTATGCGGACGAAGTCACACTTTATAAGGCTCTGGAAAACAGAAATATGATGTAATCAGAAAGAAAGTTCTCTTGCAAAAGGGAACTTTCTTTCTCGTTTTCGTATAACTTCTTAAATTTATCTTTAAAATTTTCATATTTTGTTCAAAATAACTGAATTCTGGGAAAAAAATTCTACATAAAAAATCCGGAAAATTCACAAAATTCATAGTTTGTTCACATATTCCGCTTTCATTTGTGCTATAATAAGATTGTGAACACACAGTGAACAGTTTTTATCATCACTGTGTATAAGATTTTGTACGTTATTTTGGGGAATTCTCATTGACTCAGAAAGGAAGATTATTGTATGATTACAAGAACTATGACAAATCGCATGAAAGCCGCAGCTGTTGCTGCCGTAATGTGCATTTCTGCTTCTGGCGCACTGGTACCGGAAACCGCTGCTTTCCTGGCTTCTACGCTCACCGTTTCCGCTGCTGCACTCGATACGCTTGCTGTTTCGGATGTTTATGAGGGCATGACCGGCGACCTCGCTGCAAGCGGAATCAAGAGCATTACCGTGCATCTGACTGCTGATTATACCGGCAATTTCTCCTATGGTTTCGGTATCGGCATAGCTGCTGACCCCTACTGGATGGAATGGGACGGCGAAGGCTGGGTAGATACCAAAGGCGGTACTGTAACAGTGGACGGTATTTCCGTACCCGTTACCAAGGGCGAAGAAGTGACTGTCACAATTGATACTTCTAAACTCAGCTTGAAATACAAAGATGAGTATAACAGCAAGTATGACGGCACATTCCAGTTCAGAAACTACTACAGCGGCAAAGACGGCACCATCACCATCAACAAGATTGTTGCCAATGAAACCCCTGCTGCTACTGAAGCAACAGAAACAGAACCCGAAGAAACTGAAGATACTGCCAAGCCCACGGATGCTACTGATGCAACAGATGCTGATACAACAGAGGCTACAGATGCTACTGATGCAACAGAAGCTACCGAAGCAACAGAACCCTCTTCCGGCAGCAGCGTGGCTGAACTGACAGATAATACAAAATCTGCTGACAGCAAGTACAGAGCATTCACTGCTGACCTTGCAGAAAGCGGTATCAAGAACATCACCATCACACTGGATACAGGCGATTATGCCGGCAGCATTTCTTATGGTTTTGGTATCGGCATTGCTGACTCTCCCTACTGGATGGAATGGGACGGCAAGAGCTGGGTTGATACTTCCGACGGAAAAACAGAAGTTCCCGGCACAAGCGTAACTCCTGTTGACGGCGAAATCGTCATCGTTATCGATACTTCCAAACTCGACCTGAAATATAAAGATGCTTATAACAGCAAATATGACGGCGAATTTGAGTTCCGTAATTATTACAGCGACGGAAATACCATTACTGTCAAGTCTATCGAAGTCAACAGCACAAAGGAAGCGACTCCCGCAGTTGACCCCGACAGCACCGAACCTACCGAAGACGAACATTCCATGTCTATCAAAGACGGTCAGACCACACGCAACAGCAAGAGCGGTACATGGTCATTCACAGACAACGGCGACGGTACAGGCACTATGACAGCAACACAGGCTCGCCAGATTGAATTTGGAAAGCCTCTCACATTGACACAGGGCTATGACGAAGAATATTATGTCAAGGAAGACAAGACCCCTGTAGAAGGCGTTGACCCCATGAACAGCCACAAGTTCAATTATTCTGATTTTGGTCTTAGCGGCATCGGCTCCAGTGTTGTAATCGAATCTATTCAGGCAACTATCCAGAGCAAACAGAGTGTCAAGAACTTTATGTACGGCGGCGGTCTGAACGTAGAAAATAAATCTCCGGCAGATACCGAAGCTGCCAAGGCTGAAAAAGGTGTTGCCACAACTACAAATGCCGGCTACTGGTACAATGACATGGGTCAGGACAGAATTGAGGAATTTGAAGAAGCCGGCGTGGAATTCGGTATTACACCTGGTTACGGCTACTTCCTGAGTTCCGAAGACAACCAGCTCGGCGAATATTTCAGCGTTATCTGGGACGTTCCGGAAGCTGTAAAGCCCTATGAAGTAGCAGGAGCCATCTCCTTCCAGTACTGGTACGGCGTGGAAGA
>DGUB01000073.1 GCA_002393815.1 Ruminococcus sp. UBA4321
CCTTATATGAGCTTTACATGGGGCGGAGTCACCTATAAGGGCGCGTTCATCGTCCAGAATGATGAAGCCGATACGCCCGTCACAAAGATGACCTTCACGGCAACCGGAATCAATATCTGCATCTGGGGAAGCAAGAAGGAAGCTTATGATATTACCAAAGATTTGGTAAACCGCACAGGTTCCGGAAAAATGGTCTACAACGCCGACGAAAATGCCGGAAATAATACCACTGTCAAAATCGGCAGTACGGATTTGTTAAGCGGAGTTTCTTATTATATTACGAATAAATTCAACGGCTTGTCGCTCGACCTCGCCGGCGGTGATACCGCTGACGGCGCGAACATTCAGCAGTGGGGACTGACAGGCGGAAGCCAGCAGGAATGGAGAATCATCGCCACTGATAACGGCTACTGCAAGATTGTTTCCATGGCGGACGAAAGCAAGGCAGTCACCGTTGACGGCTCAACTGCCGATAACGGTCTGAATATTCAGATTGCCTCTTATACCGGCGCAGATAATCAGCAGTTCAAGCTGATTCAGAACAGAGGATTCTACGGTATTGTGTCGAAATCTTCTGCTGATAAAGCCGGGCTTGACGTTTACGCCTGGAGCGAGGAAAACGGCGGAAATATCAACCAGTGGGAATACTGGGGCGGTGATTGTCAGTTGTGGTATATTACACCAGCTTATCCGGAAATTAACGATTTTGATTATGTCATCAAAAGTGTAAACAGTGGGCTGTTTCTTTCTTACAACAGAAGCTATGATGTATTTCAGGAAGATATAGAAACTGTCTGGAATGTAAAAGCAACAGCGGACGGCTGGTATCAGATTTTGAATCAGGATGGAAAAGCCATGACAGTTGAGGAATCCAGTGCAGAAGACGGAAAAAATATATATCTGTCAGAAAATACCGGAGATATTTCACAGAAATTCAGCCTGTACACAAACAATGACGGTTCTGTCTCGATTCTGACGGCGGTTTCCGGAAGCAAGTCCTCTCTGGATGTATACAATATCAGTCAGGACGCAGGCGCAAATATCTGTCAGTGGAATTACTGGGGCGGAGTGGGTCAGCAGTGGATTCTGACTCCGGCAGCGGCGGAAACTCCCGAACCAGTCACCGAAACCGAAACAGAACCCCCGACGGAAGCACCTACAGAAGCACCAACCGAAGCACCTGCGACGGAAGAACCCTCAACAGAAGAAATTACCGAACCGACTGCCGAAGAAACTACCGAATCCGAAACAGAAACTCAGTCGGAAACAGAACATAAAATCATTTATGGTGATGCGGACTGCTCCGGAAAAGTAGATATTCTGGATGTTATCACCATCAACAGAAATATTCTCGGAAAAGAAAAACTCAGTGATGACGGATTCCAGAATGCCGATGTCGATAAAGATACCAAAATCAGTGCTTCCGATTCCCTGAATATTATGAAATTCATTGTCGGACTGACATCTCTGCCCGTTGTATAATCTTCTTTATGAAAAGTTCCCGTTCTGCCGGGAACTTTTTTGTTCCCGGCATTGACAAAATCTTCAAAAAATAGTATAATAATAAAAAACAGAAAGGATTTGAATTCTTATGCTTGCCAATTATCACACTCATACATACAGATGCCATCATGCCGAAGGCGAAGACAAAGCCTATGTGGAAGCCGCAATCCGCAACGGAATGAAAGTACTCGGATTTTCCGACCATTGTCCGTTTGTCTATCCGGATGATTTTGTTTCCCATACCAGAATGCTGCCTTCGGAACTGGATGATTATTTCACCAGCCTGACCAAACTCCGCGACGAATATAAAAAAGACATTACCATCTATATCGGCTTTGAATCGGAATATATTCCGGAACTGCTTCCGGAACAGGAAAAATTATTTGCTGACTATCCTGTCGATTATCAGATTTTAGGTCAGCATTTCATTATCCGTGAACCCAGTCCCTATACAGGTACGATTGTCAGTGATGAAACAATTCTGGAATCTTATGTCAATTCCGTAATAGACGGCATGGAAACCGGAAAATACAAGTATCTTGCTCACCCCGATTTGATGGGCTTTTCCGGTTCGCGCGAAATCTATGACAAACACTACCGGAAGTTATGCGAATATCTCAAAGCACATGATTTGCCTGTCGAAATCAATCTGCTCGGCGTGGTGGAACACCGTCACTATACAGACGAACATTTTCTGAAACTCGCCGGAGAAATCGGCTGTAAAGCGATTATCGGCTGTGATGCCCATCAGCCTTACAGACTGGATTATCGTGTTGGTCAGTCGCTCTGTCAACAGATGGCTGCCCGAAATGGTCTGAAACTTATTGATTATCTGCCTGGTCTCGAACCGAAAGCATAAACCTCTAAAAAATGAGACATATTTTTCCAATAATTAGCAAAAATTCACAAATTGTTCACAGATAGGTCTTTAAAAGTTAACTGAATTTATGCTATAATAATATTATAATTTTAAAATCAATTTCAGGAAAGGGAGTGTATTTCATGCCAACAGAAGTTTTTTTCCGGCTCACCCCCGTGAAACAGCAGCATATTATTGAAGCTGTCAAAGAAGAAATCACACGCGCACCGTTTGAAGAATTTTCTATTTATAATGTTGTCCGCAACTGCGGTATTTCCAGAGGCAGCTTTTATCAGTATTTTGCCAATAAGGAAGATATTATGATTTATCTGCTTTCTGCCTATAACAGAAGCGTTCTGGAACGCTTTATGCAGTCACTGAAAGAAAACAACGGCAATTTGTTCACCGCTTTGGAAGACGGTTATCGTTTCGTTGTGAGAATGCTGTGCTATAAAGAATCCAAAGCCTACCGTCAGCACCTGTTCTGCAATGCGGATTTCTACGAAAAACTCTGGAGAGACCATGACTTTTCTGTGGAGAAATATCCGGCTCTGCTGGAAGCTCTGGAACTTATCAATATTCAGAATCTTCGCATAGACGGTCGTGAAGAACTCAAAACACTGATTGAAATCTGCATGGCTTCTGTCACAAGAGAGTGTATCACTCTGCTGATGACAAACTGTACAGAACAGATGGCTTGTGACAGCTTTATAAAAAAACTGAACCTGCTCAGAAAAGCCTATCAGATGACAGAATAACAGAAAATGCCCCTGTTACGGGGCATTTTCTTCTTTTTTCGGGACGAAGATTCCGGAATCGGTCAGCGTGAAAATCAGAACCAGATAAAACAGTGTATAAATCATGCTGACTGCCGGAAATTTCAGATATGCCTGCATGAGAAGCAGTATCAGACAAAAGAAGATACACGCAGTAAAGCGTTTCTGTTTCCGGACTGTGAAAAGTCCCAGAATTCCCATAAAAATCAGTACCATGCACATCAAAAGGAACATGACGGAAATCATCATCAGCAGAACACTGCCGACAGCATTCAGCCCCGGCAGAGCCGTGTCCGGTTTGCCGTTTAGTGAAAAAGATTCGTTCCGTGTGGTGAACATCTGCCATCCGAAGTATATCGCCAGCAGAAATTCTGTGATGCAGTGCGCCTGAAAAATTCGTTTCGTATCCATGCCGAATGCACACATCAGTGACAGAATCAGCATAAAAATCGAAATCATCAGTGAAAGTACAACATTCTGCACCGCTCCGGAAATCACTGCCACCCGGACGGCATCCGCCAGCTCCAGAAGGCTGAATGCCGTCATCACAATGCCGATTTGTGTTTGAAATTTTATTTTTTTCATTGTTTGTACTCCTGAATAATTCTGACAATGATATCATGCAGGGATTCGACTTCATAATCGCCGATAATCGGCTCAAGATGAGAGTCACCAATACCGGAATCATCCGTCAGAAAGACATAATCCCCGTTTGTGCAGATGGCTAACGCTCTGCCGAACAGTTCCGTTTCTCTCGAACCGTTGGAAGAGACTACCGGAATCAGATGAATTCCCTTTGCAGAAGCTTCTTCGATAATGGCTTCAAAGTCCGTGCCGTCATGAGGGGGCGCATCATAAATCAGGAACGCAATCTTGACGGATTCGTCTTTCCAGTCGGGAGAGAATATGGTTTCTTTCAGGACTTCGTAGACGGCTTCCGGCTCGTCTCCTCCGCCGGATGCAAATTCTTCATTCAATTTGTTTCTGACCGCCTGTACATCGCCTGTGAATCCGGAACAGTTCGTGACATAAACATCTCCCTCATCTTTATAGAAATTCACGGAATACATGGTATTTTCGTTCCCGGCTTCTTCGGCAATCGCACTGAAATCACTCTGAAGATACAGCATTTCATCCCCCATAGAACCCGTCGTATCAACAATGAACATAATCTGTGTATCGTGATAAAGCTTCTGTTCGGCATCGAGCTGAACGGTATAGCTTCTGTCACCCGTGAGTGCGTTGCCCTGTTCGTCCACAGAAGCGGATTCAATTTCGATTGTCTGTGAAAGTTCTCCCTGTGTGACGGTCAGATTCGCGCCTGTCTTGCCGTTCATCTCAAAGACATAAGCCTGACCGTTCTTATCTGTGACGGCTCTCCAGATGGTCTGCGCCTCATCATTCAGGACAACTTCCGCATTCGGCAGAGGTGTGCCGCTGTTATCGGTCACAGTCACAGCGATTCTCTGCGTGGGGTCAAGTCCGAAACTCGGAAATTCGATAACTCCGGTATTTACCAGATTCGAGAAGAATCCCCAGTTTTCGTGGTCTTTCCATTCTCCGGCGGTGAGCATTCCGACAGAAGCCTGCACAGCGGGTTCAGGTTCGGGAACGGGTTCCGGCTCGATAATCACATCATCTTCGGCGTAAGCTTCCGGAGCAATGGGTTCGCCGTCCGGAGCATCGGCAGTCTTTACGGCGGAAAGTGCAGCTTCTGCGCCTTCGGCAATGGAAGCGGCATCGAAATCAGCAGAATTGAGTACATCCCCGGCGGCTTCACCTTCATCAGCGAATCCGCCGGCTTCTTCGGCGAACCCGGCAGCCTCAGGAGCGGCAGCAGCTTCCGGAACAGCGGCGGCTTTTTCTTCGGCAGGCGCGGCGGCGGCAGAGGAAACATCCCCCTTCACGGCTTCCCTGGCGAACTCCGCAGCAGGAGCGTCGGTAAGGGTATTCGTTTCCATGCCTGCACCGCATCCGGTATAGGCGAGCATTGTCAGAACTGCGGCAAATGCCATTAACTTATTATATTTTTTCATGATAAAAATCCTCCTTAAGAATTTGATTTGTTTTGAATGGCTTCTGTCTTATATACGGATTTGAAATCTGCTTTTTATGGGAAAATACTGCACAAAGTTTTAGCTTATTTTTTATTTACTATTGACAAATTCATAAAAATCTGTTATCATTTTCTCAGAGGAGTGTGATTTTTCTATGCTGAAAAAATTAAGTATCTTATTATCCTGCATGATGCTGATAAGCTTTGCCGGGTGTTCCGGTCAGAACACAAATTCAGTTAGTCCGGATAATCCGCCGGTTCTCACACAGGAAGCCGGAAAAACGGCATCCGAAACGGCTCTTGATGCCGTTTACAATATGAAAATCGGCTGGAATCTCGGCGATACGCTTGATGTCTGCGCCGCTGACCGCGACGGCGACGGCAAAGTCAATGAACATCCGGCGGACGGCGAACAGGTTGACGAAACCCTCTGGGGCAATGTCATAACAACCCCGGAATTATTTGAGCATCTCAAAGCTGACGGCATTAACGCCGTCAGAATTCCGGTCACATGGCGCGACCATCTCGGCGATGCGCCCGATTATCAGATAAATCCAGAATGGCTTGCCAGAGTTCACGAAGTTGTCGATTATGCCATCGCACAGGATATGTATGTTCTGCTGAATGTCCATCACGACGGCGGCGGCGACCCGCAGTTCGGTGCGTGGATTAGAAATGCTTCTTCCGATTATCAGGGAACTGCCGAAAAATATACTGTTCTCTGGACGCAGATTGCTGAAAGCTTTGCAGATTATCCGGACAAGCTCATCTTTGAATCCATGAATGAAGTCGGCTTCGACCATATGGCACAGCCCAGAGCCTACGAAATTTTAAATAACCTGAATCAGCTGTTTGTCAAGACAGTACGGAAATCCAATCCGGACAGAAATCTGTTAATCGCCGGATACTGGACGGATGTCGAACAGACATGCAACAGCTTATTCAAACTTCCGGAAGATACGGAACAAAACAGACTGATTGTCTCTGTCCATTACTATACGCCGTGGCAGTTCTGCGTCAGCGACCAGCAGAAAACATGGGGCAGTCCCGGAGAAGTCCGCATCATGGAAGCCAATGTCAGAAAACTCAAAGAAAATTTTATCGATAACAATATTCCGGTTATTGTCGGCGAATACGGAACGATGAAATCCGCCGACACCGCAAGCCGTGTGTATTTCTGCGAAATGCTCACAAAACGCTGCTTTGAAGCCGGAATCCCCTGCTATTTCTGGGACAATGGCGAGGAATATGACCGGACTGCCTTCCAGTGGCGCACGCCCGGTCTGATCGAAGCCTTACAGCACGCTGTCAGCGGTGAGGATTACGAGGTTACAAAATCATGAACCGGCAGGAACTGACAGTTTCCGAAATCAGACAGACGAAACGTCCGCTGAATCAATATGAAAGACCGTTCAAAGCTTTTCGCTTCTATACGGTTATGTTCGGAATTTTTCTTTTTCTGCTTCTGATACATTTTGCGTTCAGAGACGGCATTTCCGGCTGTCTGGAAGTACTGAAAGCCTTCCCTTTCCTGATTGGAATTTATCTTTTTATCTGGCTTCTGCAATTTCTGGACTGCTGGGACTATCTTCGGTGGTATAACAGAGCCGTTCGCGAAGGTGAATATTTCGAAGGCGAAATTGTCAGAACTCTGGAAAATCCGGGAAGACGCAGCAGCACTTTTTACGAATATATCATTCAGCTTGAAAATGGTCAGCTTGTCAGAACGCCGATTTATGACAAGATAGCGGCAAATTCCTGTGATGTATATTTCTACCGGAAAAAATATTATTTCAGATTATATTGAATCTGATAAAAAATATCATGCTTTACATTTCCGGAAAAATATGTTATACTTAAAGATATTATTATCAATACAGGAGAAGTTATCTTATGGGAATTTATCAGCTAATCAAGACAGAAAACAAAGCAAGGCGCGGAACGGTCACAACCGTACACGGCACGTTTCAGACTCCGTGCTTTATGAACGTCGGCACATCGGCGGCAATCAAGGGGGGCATTTCCTCTCCGGAACTCGCTGGTTTGAAATGTCAGGTCGAACTCTGCAATACCTATCACCTGCATTTAAGACCCGGTGACAAGATTATCCGTCAGATGGGCGGTCTGCACAAATTCATGAACTGGAAACGCCCGATTCTTACCGACAGCGGCGGATTTCAGGTATTTTCTTTAGCAAAGCTGCGTAAGATTAAGGAAGAAGGGGTTTATTTCCAGTCGCATCTGGATGGTTCGAGGTTATTCATTTCGCCGGAAGTCAGTATGCAGATTCAGTCGAATCTGGCTTCTACCATCGCGATGGCGTTTGATGAATGTGTCGAAAATCCTGCTCCTTATGACTATTCGGCGAAATCCTGCGAACGCACAACGCGCTGGCTGATTCGCTGCAAAGAAGAAATGCAGAGATTAAACAGCCTGCCGGAAACGATTAACAAGAATCAGTTATTATTCGGCATCAATCAGGGCTGTACGTTCGAGGAACTCAGAATTGAACATATGCAGCAGATTACAGAACTCGACCTTGACGGCTATGCCGTTGGCGGTCTTGCCGTCGGCGAACCGACAGAGGAGATGTACAGAATCCTGGATGCTGTCGTGCCGTACATGCCGTCTGACAAGCCGAGGTATTTAATGGGTGTCGGAACACCGTCGAATATTATCGAAGCCGTCGCAAGAGGAATTGACATGTTCGACTGTGTCATGCCGACCAGAAACGCCCGGCACGGTACTATTTTTACATGGGCGGGAATGCGCCATATGAAGAATCAGACCTATCAGACAGACCCGCGCCCGATGGATGAAGAATGCGGCTGTCCTGCCTGCCGGAACTTTTCAAGAGCGTATGTGCGCCATCTGTTCAAGGCGAATGAAATGCTTGCCGGACGGCTGACTGTCATTCATAATCTGTATTTCTACAATACACTGACGGAAAAAATCCGTGATGCGCTCGATAACGGCACATTTGAGGAATTCCGCGCCGAATATTCCAAAAAACTGGCAAAAAAAGCCCCTGATGATTAATTAAAAATTTTAATCAGAGAGGAAGCCTGCTGAATGAATTTTTTTGAACTTCTGCTGACTGCGGTCGGCTTGTCGATGGATGCGTTTGCGGTATCAGTCACGGACGGATTATGCTGTACCAATCTGAAAAAACAGCAAATCTTTCAGATTGGCATCTGTTTCGGAATCTTTCAGGGCGTGATGCCTCTGACGGGCTTCTTTCTGGGGAAAGCATTTGAAACCTATATTACTGCGGCTGACCACTATGTCGCCCTGATTTTACTGGGCTATATCGGCATCCGGATGATTCTGGATGCCGTCCGGGAAGCAAAGCAGAAGGAAACAGAACATTATGAACTCAGCATGAAAACTTTGCTTCTGCAAGGAATCGCGACCAGTATCGATGCGCTGGCTGTCGGGGTCAGTTTCGCGGCTCTGGCGAATATCAACATCTACTGCGCCGTTTCGGAAATCGCCTTGATTACCTGTCTTTTCTCGCTGACGGGTGTGCGGTTCGGCAGAAAATTCGGTGCAAAGCTCGGTAGCCGCGCACTCCTGACAGGCGGTGTGATTCTGGTCTGTCTGGGAATTAAAATTTTTATCGAACACATGTTTTTTTCATAATCAGAAAGGGTGTATTTTTATGAATCTTCAAATCCGCACCGCAAAGCCGGAAGATTTGGAACAGCTGACTGTGATTGAATCCGTCTGCTTTCCACCGGAAGAAGCCGCCGATTCTGAAAAAATCAGAAGCAGAATCGAACAGTTTCCGGAGCATTTCTTCGTTCTGACGGAGAATCAGCAGATTGCCGGATTTATCAACGGGCTTGTTTACGGTTCTCCGGTGCTGATTGACGAAATGTTTGACGACGCTTCTCTGCATGACGAAAACGGCAGCTATCAGATGATTCTGAGCCTTGCTGTTTCGCCGGAATTTCAGCATAAAGGCTATGGAACGAAACTGCTGCATCATCTGATTGCTTCCGCCAAATCCCAGAACCGGAAAGGCATCACACTCACCTGCAAGGAACAGCTTGTTCCCTTCTATACGGCATCCGGATTCCGGAATCAGGGAAAATCGGATTCGGTTCACGGCGGCTTTGAGTGGTACGAAATGCGGATTCAGTTTTAAGACAAAAATCCGGCTGGAATCTGAATTTCCAGCCGGATTCTCTTGGAGATGGAAGTTTTGAAATTTCGATTATTTTGCGAGTGCTTCACCGAGTGCCTTGCAAGCGGCAAGTGCATCATCGTCGGGGGCTTCGTTTGCTGTTACGGAATCTGCAACCAAATTAGCACCGGCTGCCTTGGCATCTTCTTCCCAGTTGCGCATCCATTCGCCGTCACCCCAGCCGTAAGAACCGAACAGGGCAATTTTTTTGCCGTTCAGGTTAGCTTTGACTGCATCCCACATGGGCTGGAATTCATCTTCTTCGAGGACTTCTGCGCCCATTGCCGGACAGCCGAATGCAACTGCATCGAATTCATTTGCCTTGTCAGCAGAAAAATCAGCGGCGGTGATGAGTTCTGCACCTGCGGCTTCTGCAACGGCATTTGCCATAGCTTCAGTATTTCCTGTCTGGCTCCAATAAACAACTGCGACTTTACTCATGATAAAAATCATCCTTTCAAGATTTAAAATTTTTAGTTAGCTTTCGCTTATTAACATTACCCATTATAACTTTTTTTATGATTTCTATCCACTCCAAACAGAAAGAAAAACAATCCGTTCGGACATTTTTCAAGAGATAGCATTGACTTTATACAAAAAATATGCTATAATGAAAAACGGATTTACTATTTTTTTGGAAAGCCGTGTGATAAATTATGAAAAAACTGAACAATTATTTCCTTGCGGCGGCAGCACTGTGTTTTCTGACCGGATTTTCCGGCTGTGCCGGAAAGCAGGACACTTCCGAAATAGAACACGAACTGCCGGATACTGGAATTCATGCCATTTCTGACCTGAACGGAAAAAGAATCGGCACACAAATCGGCACAACCGGCGTGATTTACGCGGAAGATATTCCCGATGCACAGCTGCAAAACTTTACCAAGCCAAGTGCCGCCCTCAAAGCCCTGAAAGAAGATAAGATTGACGCTGTCATCCTCGACAGCGAACCCGCAAAAACACTGACAGCAGAAGATGACTCTTTCCGGATTCTCTATGAAGCACTTGTCGAAGAAGAATATTCCATCGCCTATGCCAAAGACAATGCCGAACTCGGTCAGAAAATTGATGCCGCGCTTTATACGCTCAAGAAAGACGGCACTCTGGACAAGATTACAAGCCACTGGATTGGCGAAGATGCCGACCAGGTTTCCTATCAGCCGGATAAGAAAGTCACCAGAGAAGGTACGCTCATTATGGCAACGAATGCCGAATTTCCGCCCTATGAAAGCAAAGATGCTTCCGGACAGATTGTCGGGATTGATGTCGATATGATGAATGCTGTCTGTGACAAGCTCGGCATGAATCTGGAAATCAAGGATATGCCCTTCGATTCCGTGCTTGCTTCCGTCCAGACGGGCAAGGCGGATGTCGGTGCCGCCGGCATCTCCGTCACGCCGGAACGTCAGGAAGAAGTGAATTTCTCCCAGAGTTATGCGGTTTCCAAATTAGTCGTTGTTGTCCGGAACGAGTAAAAAAATCAAATCTGTATTTCTTCAATACCCTGTGAATGCCCTGTGCTTCACAGGGTATTCTTGTCAATTCTGTTGAAAAAATTCATGAAAACCAGAAATATATTTTCTGTTTCCCATACTAAAAAATCCTTGACAAAATTGTATTTTTATGTTATACTTCTATTTGTATTCAAAAATCAGTAAGCGAAAACTTACTCCTGCATAAAAAATGCAGAAATACAAAACTTTTTAGAAGTTAGGAGAATTGAATCATGAAAAATTTCAAGACAATTGCAGTTCTGACCGCAAGTCTGGCACTGGCTGTCAGTGCCGTTCCGTTTGCCGCTTCTGCCGCAGATGCGGATTATATTTACGGCACAATGGATATTCCTTATGCCGATTTCTACAAGGCTGAACTCGCCGGCAGCAACAATGCCTATGAAGTAGATGCTGTTTCTTCCGCTACCGCTACCAAATGGGCAAAGAACGGCGAAGGCGAACTCTTTGAAGGTTCTTATCACAGCGAAGCCGCCGAAGACGGCTCCGGACAGATTCTTGGTGTTACCTATCCGGTTGCTATCACACAGGCTGACCTCGATGCCCTCGCAGATAACTACAATTTCACCGCTCTGGAAGAAGTTCCGGCTGCTTACAAAACTGTCACCGTGACAGACGGCACAGCAGAATTTTCTGCTGTCAACGACGCAGAACCCCAGACTTTTGAAGCTGAAATCAACCTCAGCACAGAAACCCCGTGGGGTGACTATGTGATTGCCGTCAATACTGCTCCGGAAGATTTAGGGGCTATCTATGGCGCAGTTCTCAAAACTGCCGAAGGTCATGCCTATGCAATGCGCCATGAACAGAATATCTGGAGAGGTCAGTTTGCATGGTCTTCCGGTATCAAGACAACAGAACCTCACGGCAATACACTGGATTTTGAAGACTATCAGTCACTGATGGGCGAAACCATTAATCAGATTGTCTATATCGCAAAATCCGGTTACTATACAGTCAATACAGAAACTTATGTTCCCGTCAAGTTTGAAAATACGCTGACAGCCGAAAACGGCAAATCCGGAAGCGGTTCTGTCAACTGGACACAGACCGGATTCCCGGAAGATTATCAGCTGACAGGCTCCGTGGCAGAGAATTTCTCCGTCGGTGAAGACGGCGTTATCGCCTATACTGATGCCGTACCGGGTTCTTACACGCTGACCGTATCTGACGAAAACGGAAAATATGCTTCTGTCACAGCAAGCTTTGTTCTCAGCACCGAAGATTTACCCGTTGCCTATGATAAAGAAAACAACAAGCTTGTTGCCGCCGAAGGCTTTACTGACGAAGATGCCGCTAACTTCCTCAAGAATCTGGCGAACGTCAATGTCAATGAAAAAGATTATTCCGCAACCGGAAAAGGCGCAGTCGCTATTATTGATAAAGACGGCGTTATCAATTTTGAAGCCGCTTCCGGCAGAGGCGATACCGCAACACCCGTATTCGACGGCAGCGGAAATTATACGATTACTGTGACATCAACAGGCTACGAAACGCCCCTGACTATCACCCTGACAGCAGAAGAACCGACAGAAACGGAAACCACTGCTTCTGAAACAACAACCTCTACAACAACATCCACAACCGCAAAAACAACAGCGAAAACCACTACAACTGCAAAGACAACCACAACTGCTGCCAAGACAGCTTCTTCCACCACTTCTTCCAGCACTGGTTCTTCCGAAAGCCCGAAAACCGGGGATACTGCTGCTGCAATTCCGATGGCTGTTCTAGCTGCTGCCGGACTGACCGCATTCGCAGCCAAGAAAAGAAAGTAATCTTCCTTAACTATTATAGTTTCCTTTCAAAAGAATATGTGCATCATCCGCCCTGTCCTGTCACTGACAGACAGGGTGATGGTGTATACTGACAAAATTTTACATACAGGAGTTATTGAATTATGTTATTTTTAATCGCGATTATTGTCGCCGGATTGTTTTCCTGGCTCTGTGCCGATTCCCTCAGAAAACATCCCGTGCCTTTCTACATTGCCGGAACTGTGCTTTCTGTCGTGATGATTATTCTGAATCAGAAGCATGTACAGACAACGGAATTCACAAATACTTATATTATCGGATTATTCAACCGCGGCGCACTGGCGGCGGCACTCTGGTGCGTTGTCGCATGGATTGGCGCACTGCCCGACGGTGCAAAGGAAATCCGGAAACGCCTGCTCCCCGCAAGAGGTGAACTTTCTATTTTTGCGGCACTGATTACGCTTTCTCATGCGGTCGTTTACGGCATCAGCTATGTCAAAAGGCTGTTCAGCGGCAGACCCGGCGATACAGATTTTATTCTGACCTGCATCATCTGTCTGGTTCTCATGCTGATTATGATTCCTCTGACAGTGATTTCCTTCAAAGCAATCCGGAAAAAAATCAAGGGCAAAACCTGGAAGAATCTCCAGCGAGCCGCCTATGTCTTCTATGCGCTGATTTATCTGCATATCATGGTGATTCTGATTCCCCGTGCGCGTCAGGGCAGAGAGGGCGTTATGCTGAGTATTCTGGTCTATACTGTCGTATTCGTCGGCTATGCCGTGTTCCGCATCCGGAAAGAAATCATCCGTAAAAAGAAGCCCCAGAACACTGCCGCTATGAACGGCGTTTGTGCCGCTGTCTTTGTTTTCATCACCAGTATGATGGGGATTTCTTCCAGAGCAACCGAAGCCCCGGCTGTAACCGCCGAGAAAACAACTCCGGCAGAAACTTCTGTTTCCACAGCTGTTCCCGTTACAGAAACAGAAACAGTTTCCGTTTCCGAAACCGAACTGCTGACAGAATCCGCATCCGAAACCGAAACCATCGCCGAAACAGAATCCGTTCCAGAAGAATCTGCTCCGGGAACTTCCGAATCAGAATCAGAAAGCGTTTCCGAATCGCAGACCGCCTCTGAAACTGAAAAGCCTTCCGAAACCTCTGCTGTTTCCGAAACGTCTGTGACGGAAACTGCCGTACAGGAAACCGCTTCTGCTGAAACACCCGAAGAACCTGTTCTGCAGGAAGAAGCTCCCGTTCAGGAAGAACAGCCCGTTCAGCAGGAAGAAAATCCCGTTCAGGAAGAAGCCCCCGCTCCCGAACCGGAGCCGGAACCCGTCAATACTATCTATAACGACGGTACTTACAGCGTGACGAAATTCGGCTATGACAGCGATGTGTATATTACTGTCACTATCGAGAATGATGTGATTGTTGATGTGACTGCTTCCTGCGAGGAAAGCGACATGTATTATTTCGATGTTGCCTATCCGGTTCTGAAAAGCGCGATTCTCGCTTCACAAAGCCCCGATGTCGATGCGGTTTCCGGTTCGACATACAGTTCCGATGCGATTCGCGACGGCGTCCGCGAAGCCCTCAGTCAAGCCAGAAAATAAAACTTGCAAAATAGTTCCGGAAATGCTATAATAGATACATGACAAAAATAAAGGAGTTTTTTTCATGAAATATCAAATTCTTCCGCCGGTGCTGGCAGTCTGTCTGCTGTGCGGATGTTCGGCAGAACCGGCAGCTGTTCCGGAAAGTGCTGAAATTTCAGCTGAAACGGTTTCTGCTCCGGCGGTCAGCGACCTGTTCGCGATGGATACTTACATGAATCTGAAAGTCTGGTGTTCTGACGGCGATTCCGTTCTGAAAGAAGCCGCCGTTCTGATTTCCGGTCTGGAAGATACGCTTTCCGTGACAAATCCAGAAAGTGATACTAGCCGTATCAATCAAAATGCCGGTACACCCGTAGAAGTTTCAGAAGATACTGTTAATCTGGTGCAGGAAGCTATAAAAATCGGTGCGGAAAGTCATGGCGCACTGGATGTGACTGTTTATCCAGTACTGAAAGAATGGGGCTTTACAACGCAGGAATATCAGATTCCAGATAATCAGACAATACAGAATCTTCTGGATAATGTAGATTATACGAAGATTCAGCTTGATGGAAATGCTGTGACAATTCCGGAACATGTACAGATAGATTTCGGCTCACTTGCCAAAGGCTATACTAGTGATAAGCTGATGCAGTTATTTCATGAACACGGTGCAGAATCAGCAATTGTCAGTCTTGGGGGAAATGTGCAGGCACTCGGCAGAAAAACAGACGGCAGTTTATGGAAAGTCGGTATTGTGAATCCCTTCTCCCCTGCTGACAATATGTGTATTCTGGAGATTGAGAATCAGGCAGTTATCACTTCCGGCAATTATGAACGCTATTTCACCGGAGAAGACGGGAAAAACTACTGGCATATTATAGACCCGAAAGACGGCTTCCCGGCAGATAACGGGCTTGTTTCCGTGACAGTTATCGGAGAAAGCGGACTGCTGTGTGATGCGCTTTCGACTGCCCTGTTCGCTGAAGGAACAGAACAGGCAATAACACATTATCAGAATTCTGATGATTTCGAGATGATTCTTGTCACCGAAGACGGAAAGATTCTGCTTTCCGAAGCATTGCAGGATAATTTTCAGAATCTCAGTCAGATGCCTGTTGAGGTGATTTCTCATGACGGAGTCTAAGAAAAACAAGCAGGTGAACGTGATTCTGCTTATCACAGTATTGGTTATTGTTCTCTGTATCATATGGACGATAGTTGCATTCCGGAAGTCTGCTGGACAAAGAGTGCTGATAATTCAGGAAAATCAAGTCATTCAGGAAATTGATTTAGCATCTGCCGAAAATCAGGAAATTAAAATTTCATCTGCGGACGGCGGCTATAATCTGATTCAGATTCAAAATCATGAAATCTGCATTTCAGAAGCAGATTGTCCTGACCAGACCTGTGTAAAAACCGGAATTCTCCGTTCTGAAAGTCTGCCGATAGTCTGTCTGCCACACAAGCTGATTATCCGCTTTGCCGAAGAAGGGGAAACATCATGAAACTGAAAAAATTAACGGAACTGGCACTGCTGACCGCACTTGCGCTGATTATCTTTGTAATAGAACTTCACTTTCCGGATATTCTGCCCATACCGGGTGTAAAACTGGGACTTGCAAATATTATTACAGTTTATGCCATTTTTCAGTATCAGCCATCAGAAACAGCAATGCTTGTTGCCTGTCGTGTCATTCTGGGGGCGATATGCAGCGGAAATATGTCAGCATTGTTATACAGCGCATCAGGAGCGGCAATGTGTCTG
>DGUB01000092.1 GCA_002393815.1 Ruminococcus sp. UBA4321
ATGAATTATACTGTCGAACTTCTCAACGCCTGCAAAGCGTCTCTTGACCGTCTTTATCAGTGCCGGGAAACTCTCCGGAATGCGCTCAAAAATGCCCCCTCCGGCAGTATTTCCGAACAGGCACAGGCTGTCTTTACAAAAGCAAAATCAGATTTTATTCAGTCTCTTTCTGATGACCTCAATACTGCTGATGCGCTCACGGCTGTTTTTGAACTTGTCCGTGAACTGAATATCATGTGCGCAGATGCCAATACTTCCAAAGAACAGCTCCGGAAAGGCTCTGACCTCTTTGAAGAACTTATCTCTGTCCTTGGTCTTCTCTATGAACGCAGGGAAGAAACTATCCCGCAGGAAGTCCTTGACTTAGTCAGCCAGAGAGCAGAAGCCCGAAAAGCCAAAAATTTCCCCGAAGCTGACAGACTCCGCGACGAAATCAAAAAACTCGGCTATGCCGTCAAGGAAACACGTCAGGGCGTGGAAATCTCTAAATTATAATCATCATGGCTAATCTGAACCCAAAACAGAAAAAAAAAGCTCTCTCTACACTCGGCATTTTCCTGCTTGCTGCCGCTGTACTCAGCTTTATTGCATTTTATATTATCGTTATGATTTCCCAGCAGGACTATCACTATATCGACCCTGAAACTCTCGAATTAGTCCAGACAGAGGAAATCCCCGAAGGCTCTCCCACAGCTGTCATTGAAACTTCCCTCGGCGAAATCCGTGCTGTCCTCTATCCCGACTATGCGCCGAATACTGTCTCGCAATTCATCACCCTCGCCGAAAAAGGCTTCTATGACAATACTTTTATCTTTGAAGCCAAAAATAATGTCTACTTCGCCGCCGGAAGCTCCGATGCTTCCGGAACGCTCAAAACGCCCCCCGTCTTTGAAAATCAGGAAAAACTCCCCCAGGAACTTCACCAGAATCTCTGGCCTTTTTCCGGTGCGCTCTGCGCCCTTACCACTTCCAAAGATACCAGCTTTACACAGCGTCTCTTTAAAAGCGAAGTCAGCTATACCGGCAGCCGCTTTATGCTCCTCAATTCCGTTGACTTCTCCGATGAAGAATTCGTCACACAGTTCCGGGAAGCTTCCGGCAGTGAAGAACTCGCCGATGCTTTTATTCAGCGCGGCGGCGTTCCTAATTTCTCCCAGCAGGTCACCGTTTTCGGACAAGCCTATTCCGGTCTGGAGGTCATTCAGCAAATTACTGCCCTGCCGCTTGCCGAAGAACCTAACGAGCAGGGCTACACCCCTCCTCTCGATGAAATTAAAATCCTGTCTGTCAAAATCTCTTCCTATTCTCAGGAAGACAAAGAACTCAACGAACTCCCCGTTTCCTGATTATCGCCTGTTACTGTACTTTTTCACAAGTATTTCATTCATGCAGACGTGAATATTATTAAAATTCCTAAATACTTACAGGAAATTCGCATTTTCACTTTACAAATTTTCAGGAATGTTGTATAATATTCTTATCCGGGTGTATTTTTCTGCACCTGCCAAATCATTTTTCCAGAAAGAAGCATTAATACCATGAAATTCAGACTTCCTGCTGCCGCGGTCAGCCTGTTCCTGCTGACTACTATCCTTACAGGCTGCGGCAGAAAACATGTTCAGCTTCAGGAACTCCCTATCCTGAATTATACCCCCCCGGCACAGGGCGATGAAATTATCGTCATGACTGTCAAAGACTACGGCGAAATTAAAATCCGCCTGTTTCCCGAACTCCTTCCGGAAGCCTGCGAAAATTTTACTACTCTCGCCGACAGCGGCTATTATGACGAACTTATCTTTCACCGCGTCATTCAGAATTTCATGATTCAGGGCGGCGACCCCAAAGGCGACGGTACCGGCGGAGAATCCTGCTGGGGCGGCAAGTTCGACGGCGGCGTTTCCAGTCAGCTGATTCATGTTCCCGGTGCGCTTGCTTATGCCAACAGCAACAGCATGACTTCTACTGACGGCAGTCAGTTCTATCTTGTCACCGGAGAACAGGTGAGTGATGCCTATCTGGATGAAATCTCACAGCAGCAGCAGATTTATTTCACTCAGGAAGCAAGAAATTTATATACACAGTACGGCGGCACACCTTTCCTTGACGGCAGCTATACCGTCTTCGGACAGGTCATTGACGGTCTGGATATTATCTATCAAATCGCTTCCGTCGAAACCGATGCCAACGATAAACCAAAAAAAGCTGTGTACCTCGAAAGTGTAAGAACAGAACCCTATGACAACAGTCAGATTCGCTGGTATCCTACAGACTATGAAACGATACCGGGAGTGCAATCATAAAAAAAGAACACTCGTCATTAAAGGAGAGAAGAACGCGGAGATGGAGAAATTTGTTATCAACGGCGGTTTTCCGCTGAAAGGGGAAATCTGGGTCAGCGGTGCCAAAAATTCAGCAGTCGCTATCCTGCCGGCTGCTCTGCTGCTGGATGTCCCCTGCATTATTGAAAACGTCCCTGACATCAGTGATGTCAAAATCTGCCTTAAAGTCCTCCAGGGACTCGGCGCAGAAATACGACCCGTCGGCAAAAACGGCGATACTTACTGGATTTCCTGCAAAAATGTCAGCAGTCATTATGTCCCCTACGAAGAAGCCAAAAAAATGCGCGCTTCTTATTACTTCCTCGGCGCACTGCTCGGCAGATGCCATAATGCACGCGCTGCAATGCCTGGCGGCTGTCCGCTCGGTGCAAGACCTATCGACCAGCATTTAAAGGCTTTTGAAATCCTCGGCGCAAAACCGATTATTACCGGACGTGCTTCCGATGTTGTCGAATTACATGCAGAACAGCTTCAGGGTGATGTCATCAGCATGGATGTTGTTTCTGTCGGTGCGACTATGAACGCTATCCTTGCTGCTGTCAAAGCCGAAGGCACTACCATTATCGAAAACGCTGCCAAAGAACCCCATATCGTTGACTTAGCCAACTTCCTCAACTATATGGGCGCACATATCAAAGGCGCAGGTACAGACACCATCAAAATCCACGGTGTCAAAAAACTCTGCGGCAATGCCGGTGAAGGCTCTACCATCGATTACCGCTATTCTATCGTACCTGACCAGATTGAAGCAGGCACTTTCATGATTGCCGCCGCTGTCACTCACGGCGATGTCTTCATCAAAGGCGTTATCCCCAAACACCTCGAAGCCATTACCGCAAAACTCCGTGATGCCGGTGTCAGCGTGAAAGAACTCGAAGACGAAGATGCTGTGCATGTATTTGTGAAAGAAGATGCCGAATTCAAGCCTACCAATATCAAGACCGAACCTTATCCCGGATTCCCCACCGATATGCAGCCGCAGATGGCTGTATTCCTCACAATTGTCAACGGTCAGAGCACTATTACCGAAAATGTCTGGGAAGACCGCTTCCGCTATGTCAAAGAACTCGCCAAAATGGGCGCAAAAATTGATATCACCCAGAACGGCGCAATCGTTCAGGGCAGTGCTGTCCTCAAAGGCGCAGATGTGCAGGCTTGTGACCTCCGTGCCGGTGCGGCTATGATTATTGCCGGTCTTGCCGCTGACGGTCATACTTCTATCAGCGATATCCGGCATATCGAACGCGGTTATGCTGATATTGCAGGCAAGCTCCGCGGTATCGGCGCAGATATTGCCAAAATCAGCACCGACGAAAACTAACTTTTCCGGCAGCACAGCTTTTATGTGCTGCCGTGATTTTTTACAAAGGAAGCGTGTATGTATGTCTCTTAATGAAAAATTTAAAAACTATCTGAATCAACAGATTCAACAAGAAAAAAAACGTACCAGCGAACTAAAAAAACGTACCAGCGAACTACAGGAACTTTTGGACTGTAAAGAACAAATTGAAAAATATCGCGAACAAGCTGAAGCAGATAAAGAAAAGATGAGAAAAATGGAATACACTAACGAAATGCTGAAAGAGAAACTTCTATCCTTGCAGCAACAGCTGAAAGAAAAAGAAGAAAACCAGTTTTCTATGCAGCAAGGCATAGACAAACTGACAAAAGAGAATCAGAACTTGAAAGAACTTGTTAAAAAACTCAAGTACAGGCTAGAGGCACAGATTGATGCAAGCATTCTGCTTGAAAATGAGCTGCAAGAACTTAAAAAGAAAAAAGTACATAAGAAAATTATTACATTCAGTCCGCTGTCAGACAGCGAAATTCAGAAAATCAGTCAGGAGTGATGCTTAACTATGGCGAAATTCTTCCCCCTGTTCAGTTCCAGCAAAGGCAATGCTTCTTTTATCGGCTCCCATAAAGAAGGCGTTCTCGTCGATGCCGGCGCAAGCTGCAAGAAAATTCTCAGTTCCCTTGCCTGTAACGAAATCGATGTTTCCGCTGTCAAAGGTATCTTTATTACCCATACCCACAGCGACCATGTCAAGGGGCTGAAAGTCCTCTCTAATAAACTCAAAGTTCCTGTGTTCGGCTCGGAAACGACTCTCGAAGTTCTCGAACATAAAGAACTGATTCCCGCTAACGTCAGAACTGTTCCTGTCAATACTCAGGCTATCGACTGCGCCGGCTGCGAAATTACTGCTTTCCCCACTATGCACGACGCTCCCGGAAGTGTCGGCTTTCATATCCATACCGCCGACGACAAACACTGTGCTGTCTGCACTGACCTCGGTGTCGTCACCGACGAAGTCAAAAACGCCCTCAAAGGCTGTCAGATGATTCTCCTCGAAGCCAATTATGACCCCTCTATGCTCTGGAACGGTATCTACCCTATCGAACTCAAACGGCGCATTACTTCCCGTTACGGTCACCTCTCCAATGAGGATTCCGCAAAGTTCGCCGATTTCCTCATCCGCACCGGTACTACCAGATTATTATTAGGTCATCTCAGCCCTAACAATAATACCCCCAGTATCGCCGCTTCTACGGTCATGCAGAACCTCGCGGACTTCAAAATCAATTCCGATTATCTCCTCGGTATTGCTCCTACTGAAACAACAGGAGGTGCAGTTGTCTTCTGATGCTCATTCAATTACTTACTGTCGGCAAACAAAAAGAACCTCACCTCGTTCAGGCGCAGGATGTCTACACCAAACGCCTTGCACCCTTCTGCAAGTTCGATTTCGTTCAGCTCCCTGCTGTCCGCCTTTCCGATAACCCTTCCGATAAGGAAATTCAAAAGGCTCTCGCTCAGGAAGCCGAATTGATTACTAAACATATCAAAGGCGCGTTCATTCCCCTCTGTATCGAAGGAAAACAGCTCGACAGCGTTTCTTTTTCCCGTCTCCTTACCGAACAAATTCCTATGCAGAACAGTGCCGTTTCTTTCGTTATCGGCAGTTCCTTCGGTCTCGACCAGAATCTTAAAAATTCTGCGTTCCTCAAACTTTCTATGTCTGCAATGACTTTCCCCCATGCCTTAGCTTCTGTCATGCTCATGGAACAAATCTACAGAGCGTTCCAGATTTCACGGCATACAGGCTATCATAAATAATTTATTTTTAAGGATGTGTTTTTATGAAAAAAGCGATGACCCTCTCTTATGAAGTCGGCGATAACCTCTATCTCAATCTCACCAATCAATGCTCCTGCAACTGCGTGTTCTGCATCCGCAAAAATGATGACGGCGCGTACGGCTCTGACCCCCTCTGGCTCGAACATGAACCCTCTTTGCAGGAATTCCAGGATGACCTCAGCAAACGCGATTTCTCCAAATATCAGGAAATTGTCTTCTGCGGCTACGGTGAACCTACTATGCGCCTCGACTTCGTCTGTGAACTCGCAAACTGGCTCAAATCCGTTCACCCCGATATCTGCTTACGACTTAACACCAACGGTCTCGCCGATATCTATTCCCCCTCTCAGAACGGCAAAGCCGGTCAGCTTATCTCAAACTGCTTCCAGAAAGTTTCCGTCAGTCTCAATGCCGGCGATTCTGAAACGTATCTCCGCGTTACCAATCCCAAAAACAAACCCGATAACGCTTACCGTACTATGCTCGAATTCGCTCTCACCTGCAAAGCCAACGGCTTGGACGTTTCCTTCACTGTTGTGGATGTCATCTCTCCCGAAGAAATTCAGCTCGCCCAGCAGGTCGCTGACGATTTGAAAATTCCGCTCCATATCAGAAATTATATCTCCTGAATCTATTGTCATTATCACCGAAAATCAGCACTCTGTTCTGTGCAGAATGCTGATTTTCTTCTTTTTTTCAGAAAATTCTCAAAAAATGTACGTTCCTGTACATTTTTTTCCGGTTTTTCGCTGTTAGTGAAAGGAGGTCTGCTCTCTATGCGTAAAAAATCTGAAACGCAGCTCGTTATCGACGGGCTGAAAAAACTCGCGTTCGGCAAAGTCAATGACGCTGTTACCCTCGTCTTCGCTGAGGATATTCCGCCCCCTGAACTCCTCGCCAAAATGCAGCTGTTCAATATCTCCTCTGTGAAACGCGTCAAAGGCGGCGGCGTGGAAGTCCAGTTCTTCGACAGACAAAAGGCTCTCGAAAAACTCTACGAATATGCCCTCTCCAATCAGAACGGCAAAATCTCCGAAAGCCTTCTGAAAGCTCTCGCCGATTCCAGTGAGGCAGATGATGACAATGCTCTTTGATTCTTTCTCCAAAAAACAAAGACTCGCCCTCCAGTGGTGGGCTTTGCCCGATTACCGCCACTATGACGCTGTCATCTGTGACGGTGCTGTCAGAAGCGGCAAAACCCTCTGTATGTCCCTCAGCTTCGTCTGCTGGGCTATGGCTAACTTCCAGAATACCGCTTTTGCCATCTGCGGCAAAACTATCACTTCTGCTGAAAGAAACCTTATCCGCCCTCTCTCCTTTATTCTCGAAGATGCCGGCTTTCATCTCAAACAGTCCCTCAGCAAACATTATCTCGATATTACTGCCGTCGGCAGAACAAACCGCTTCTACCTCTTCGGCGGCAAGGATGAAAGTTCCGCTTCCATGATTCAGGGCATGACGCTCGGCGGCGTTCTTTTCGATGAAGTTGTCCTCATGCCCCGTTCCTTCGTCGAACAGGCTCTCGCAAGATGCTCCCTCAGACATGCTAAACTCTGGTTCAACTGTAACCCCGAAAATCCGTACCACTGGTTCTACAAAGAATGGATTCTCAAAAAAGAACAGAAACATGCCCTCTATCTCCATTTCACAATGGATGATAATCCCTCACTTTCTGATTCCGTCAAGGAACGCTACCGCCGCACTTATGCCGGTGTTTTCTACGACAGATTCGTCCTCGGAAAATGGACTGTCTCCGAAGGAGTCGTCTATCCTATGTTCCATCCTGAAACCCATGTCGTCAGCTCCCTTCCGGAATCTTTCTCCAGATATGTCATCTCCTGCGATTACGGTACTGTCAATCCCACTTCCATGGGGCTGTGGGGTGAATCCGGCGGCATCTGGTACAGAATTAAAGAATATTACTACGATTCGCGCCGGGAAGGCTCTCAGCGCACCGACGAAGAACATTATACTGCCCTCGAACTCCTCGCCGGGTCTCTCAATATCGAATCCATTATTGTTGACCCCTCCGCTGCCAGCTTTATTGCCTGTATCCGCTCGCATAAAAAATTCCGTGTCATCAAAGCACAGAATGATGTCATGTCCGGTATTCAGCATGTCAGTGAATCCCTTACACAGCAAAAAATAAAATTTCATTCCTCCTGCTCTGATATCCTCAGAGAATTTACTCAATACTGCTGGGATTCCGGCTCTGCCAAAGATGCTCCAAAAAAAGAATCTGACCACGCTATGGACGATATGCGCTATTTCGTCAGTACTATCCTGTTCGGCAGACAGGACGCTTTCTTCGTCTCATCTGTCAAAAGATAACCCATCCAGAAAGGAGTGATTCTTCATGAACTTCCGCAAAAAACAAATACTGCCCCCTCTCCCTGCCGTCCAGACCGCCGGCGCAAGAACTGTCCATGACTTTCCCGTTCAGTTCTACACTTATGAACTCTTCGACAAAGTCCGCAGAACTGTTCCCATTATTGATGCTGCTATTTCCAAAATTGTCCGCTTAATCGGCTCGTTCCAGATTCAGTGCAGCGACCGTAAACAACAGAATGCTCTTGAACATTTCTTTAAAACCGTTCCCGTCGGTCTGACCGGGCAGTCTGTCTATTCCTTCCTCGACAGCTACCTCGACAGCCTGCTCGTCTACGGAAATGCCGTCGGCGAAATTGTCCTCGACAAGAAAAATTCCTATATTGCCGGTCTGTGGAACGGCAATATTGCCGACATTTCCGTCAGACCCGGAGCTTCCCCTATGGAACGCCAGTTCTTCGTCCGCACCACTGACGGCGAATCCCTTCTCCCTTATCCCGACAGAATTCTGTTTTCTGCCCTCAAACCACCAAGCGGCGGCATTTACGGCGTTTCTGTCCTTCAAGGTCTCCCTGCCCTCGCAGATATCCTCATCGGCATTTACCGCTGTATCGGGCAGAACTTCGACCGCGCCGGTAATATCCGCTATGCTGTCACTTACCGCCCCTCCGGCGATTCCGCTGACCTCGCTTTCGCACAGGAACGCGCCCAGAAAATCGCCGACGAATGGTCCGCCGGTATGCTCGCCGCCAAATCCGGCGAAATCCGCGACTTCGTTTCCGTCGGCGATGTCGATATCAAAGTTATCGGCGCAGAAGGTGAAATGCCTTCTACAGAAATTCCCGTCCGCCAGCTCCTCGAACAAATGCTCTCCAAACTCTCCGTTCCTCCCTTCCTGCTCGGTCTGAACTGGTCCTCTACTGAACGCATGTCCAAACAACAAGCCGATATCCTCACTTCCGAACTCGAATATTACCGCCGTCTTCTCGAACCAGTCATTTCCAAAATCGCCGAAACGTTTCTCCGTCTGAACGGTTCGTTCTCCGATATCTCCATCCAGTGGGATAATATCAACCTTCAGGACGAAACCGAACTCGCACAAGCCGCTCTCTACAGAGCGCAGACTCACGAAATCGAAGCCAATCTTAATTAATTTCATTTTGGAGGTATGTCCTTATGTATCAGTATGAATCTGTCAAACTCGAAAAAGGTCTTTATCATCTCACAAACAAAAGCTTTTTACAGGCTCTCGAAGATGCTGACCCTTCTGCTCAGTATGCCAATTCCCCACTTTCCCATCTCGACGCTTATGAACGTCAGCTCAAACGCTTTGACATCCGCGTTTCCGGTAAACTCTGCGATAAAGTCGAAAAATTCTTTACCACTACCGAAAGTGCTGTCCTCTTCCCGGAATTCATCCGCCGCGCTGTCATGCAGGGTATGGAAGATTCTGTCCTTTCTGAAATTACTGCCGCTGTTTCCTTCTGCGATTCTAACCGCTATCTCGGCTGCGATTTAACTGATTCTAACGCTTACAGTACTACCAATGCAACGGTAGCTCTGCCGACTTCTTCCATCCTCGAAAGCGCGTCTGTCGTCACTGTCGAAAAATATGGCAGAAATATTCAGGCTTCTTATGAAGCCATCCGCCAGCAGAGACTCGATGTCTTCGCCCTCATGCTCCGCAGAGTCGGCAAAAGACTCGCGGACAGCGTCCTCTCCAAAGCCGTTGCTGTCCTCAAAACTTCTGCAACCGCTACCAAAACCAGTATTGCAGGCGATACCCTCGCTTATGCTGACCTTGCTGCCCTCTACGGCAAATTCACCAGCTTCAGCATGAAAGCATTGCTCGCTTCTCCTGCTGTCATGGCGCATATCCTCGTGATGAACCAGATGCTCGAAACTTCTTCCCAGAATGTCGGCGAAATCCGCCTGCCTTTCGGGACAAAACTCATTAACTGCCCCGCCCTCGATGATGATACTATCCTCGGTCTGGATACCGATTTCGCTCTCGAACAGGTGCAGAGCAGTGAAGTCATCCTCGAAACAGACAAGATTATTGAAAGACAGCTTGACAGTATTACCGTATCCGTCAATGTCACATTCCGCACCCTCATGTCTGACGCTGTCAAAATGCTCGACCTGTCTTAATATCCGGCAGAGAGTCTTTCTCTCTGCCTTCTCTCCCTCCCGAAAGGATGATTCTGCTTATGTCAAATCTTGAAAAAATTAACCAGTTCGCACGCCGCGAACTCTCCGAAGACGAACTCTATCTCTTTGATGTTATCCTCTGCAATAACGATATTGACAGAGACTGTGAATGCTTCTCAGAACACGCCCTCGAACAGATGCAGCCCCTCTTTATCGGCAAAACCGGCATTTTCGACCATAACCCCAAATCCGCCGGACAGACTGCCAGAATCTATGATACCGAACTCATCAGGTCTCCTGACCTTAAAACCAAGGACGGCAGACCCCTCGTTTCCCTCAAAGGTCATGCCTATATGCTCCGCACCGAGTCCAATGCTGATTTTATCCGCGAAATTGATGCCGGTATCAAGAAAGAAGTCAGCGTCGCCTGTTCCGCTGTCAAGCATTCCTGTTCCGTCTGCGGTGCCGACCACTTACACGCCGACTGCCACCATATCCCCGGCAGATATTACGGTCAGCAGCTTTGCTTTACTATCCTCGACGACGTTCAGGATGCCTATGAATGGAGTTTCGTCGCCGTTCCGGCGCAGCCTGCTGCCGGGGTTACCAAACATTTCGCCGCTTCCGGGTCTGCTTCTCCAGACGTTTCCCTTCAAGCCCTCCTCGGCGAACTCGAACAGCAGACCCGTGCAGAAGTTCTCGCTCTTTGCAGAAACCAGTCGCAGAAACCTGTTTCCAAAGCTCTGTGCTTTGCTGCCGGGAAAATGAACCTCTATGAACTTGTACAGTTCAAAAAATCCCTGCTCGAACAGGAACATTCCCTCGCGGATGCTACAGTTCAGCTCGCCGATTTCAAGCAAAGATAACTTATCCCCAAAGGAGGCTTTTCGATTATGGATATGCAGATGATTTATTCCCTCTTCCGGCTGTTCTCCGGTGAAGAGGAAGCTCAGAAATATATGCCCCTGCTGATGACTGCCGTTCAGGAAGTCAAAGCTTCCCTCCGGCAGGATACCGACGAACAGGAAGTCCGGCTCTGTTATCTCGCCGCCGCGGTTGCCAATCTCCGCTATACGCAAATGTTCGGCGCAAGAGAAAAGGCTCTCGCCACTTATGCCGGCACGGTTGCCAAACCTTCCGACCCTTCCCAGCAAATCCGCTTCGCGGAACAGCTCGTTAATTCTTATAAATCCCTGTGCGCTGACTTGCTGAAAGAAAAAAATTTCTTCTTTTCCGGTGTCAGGGGGTGATGCTCATGAATGAACTGCTCTCTCTTCTCCTCTCCCTCCTCAGAAATCAGCTGCCCCAATATACCGAAATTTATCCTTCTTTCGATGCCGTTCCCGTTTCTTCCAAATCCAGAAAATTATTCCTTGTCGTTTCTCCCCAGTGCTTCCGGCTCAGTCAGGCTTTCCCTGACGGTTCTGCCGGAATTGCCCCTTTTACTGCTGATTTCCGGATTTCTCTCCTCGCTCCTCTCATGACCCCAAATGATAAACTGCTCGAATTTTTCTATACTTCTCTCGTTCCGGCTCTGCATTCTGCCAACTGCTTTCTCTATGAAATGCAGTCCGATGTCCCAAAACCAGACTTACAGCTGCAAAAACTCGTCTATTCCGCCAGTTTCCGCATCAAGGGGCTTTATCTCCCCGACAGTCAACAGGAGGTTGTTTCATGAGCTATCTTATCCAGAAACTGAAAGGCTTCCCTGTCACATTCGGAACGCTGACACTCTTCCTCTCCGGCTATCAGTTCTCCGAAACTTCTGCTGTCCGTGAATCCGGCGCGGCTGACGGCGCAACCGTCCTCGCCGGATTCTGGAAAAAAGGCTGCCGCCTCAAACTCAAAGGCAAACTCGCCCCCTCTCATACTCCCGAAACTGTCATTTCTGCACTCGCTCAGAATATGCTTACAGAACAAACTCTCTCCCTTGGTTCTCTTTCCTTCACTCATGCCATGCTGTGCGGCTATTCCGTTACCGAACAGCAGGAGACTCCCGAGCTGATTCTCCTGTTCTACTGTCCGGAATCTCCCACAGTTCAGGAGGAATCTGCCTCATGACACAGAATCTGCACCTGTACCTCTTCCGGGGTGAAAACCCCGTTATCAAAGTGCGCTGCCTTGCCTTCTCCCTTGAACGGGAAATCTATACCCCCTTTGAAACCGTCACTGCCGAATTCCTCTCTGACGGCTCGGACTACAGCGATATCGACAGAATCGCACTCTACCTCGACAATACCTGCATTTTCCTCGGTCTTGCGGATTCTGTGCAGCAGTTTCACAAGCTTCATGCTTCTTTTGTCAGAATCTCTTCCAGAAGCTTCCCCTCTCTCCTCACTCAGAACGAACTCGAACCCGGTCTGCACAGCAACCTCACTATCAGTTCCCTGATGACAGGCTTCTACCAATTCCCTTATCTCACTTATGAAAATCTTCCCGACAGCGGTTATATTTTCGTCAAATCCGGCAATACTATGTGGGACGGTGTTGTCAGCTTCGGCTATAAAATTACCGGTCATTACCCTTATGCTGTGCAGAATCATATTTGCCTTTCACCGCCGCAGAATCAGCCGCATACTGACTTTTCCTCTTCCCAAATCCTCGAATACGGCACTCACATTGAAACCAGCAGACTCATCAGCCACTATCATATGGAAGGCTTCGACGGAACACCAAACACTTATCAGCAGGAAAATCCTGCCGCGGCTGCCTTTCATATCGTCAGACACAAACAAATCCCTTTCGACAGTTCTTTCCGGCATGACCCGCAGGACGCACTCACATTCCGGAACCTCTTTTCACGGCGCAGTTCTGCTTCTTCTTACCTTCTTTATAACGGCTTCCGGAACGAACAGCTCGGACAAACCATCTCTTTCGGCAGCCTGATACAGAACGAAACCGTCTGCCGCGTACATTGTACGTTCGGCACAAACGGTTTCCGGACAAAACTATTCTGCTATCATGACGGCTTCTACAACCTGAACTCTTAACAATTCCAGCCGCTGTACGGCTGTTTCTATACAGCACTTTCAAACGGTTCTTTCTTTCCGGGTACAGCACGGCGGAAAGTCCGTATGTGCCAGAACGTCTCTTTTCTTCACCACACGAAAAGAGACGTTTTTTTCTGCTTATTCCTCTGTCTGCTCCAGATATAAATTTTCGGCATCTCTCTGGATATTCTGAAGTGACAGCATGTGCTTCTTGACAATAAAACTTTCCTCTTCTATATCCAGCTTTCCAATCATATCTGTCACCAGATTAAACAGATGAAGATACATTGTCTTGTACCCCCCCTGCCGTTCTGTTTTTTCTACGCGCTGATTCAGTTCCATTTCTTCGGCAGTTATCTGCAATCTGTGCATAGAAACAACATATTTCTGCAATACTAAATTCCTGGTTTCGTCTGCTTCCTGCTCCATGGCGCAAATGACCCGCTGTATTCCATCCCGCAAAAACTGATATAATATCTGATAATCCAGCATGTTTCCTTCCTCCTTTTTCTGTCTGTTTTCTTATTATATCTGAATTACAGATAAAAGTCAATATCTGTATATCAGATATTCTATAATATTATCTGAGGTGATATTACATGACTTTTGAACGCATCCGCAACCTGCGCGAAGACAATGACATCAGACAAAAACAGATTGCAGAATATCTTCACGTTTCTCAAAATACTTATTCTCAATACGAAAACGGCATTATTTCTCTGAGTGCTGAAAATGCAGTCAGACTTGCGGAATTTTACCACACAAGCACTGACTATCTGCTCGGGCTGACTGACCAAAAATCTCCCTATCCAAAATCCGGTGAAACAAAAACGGCTGTTCTGTAACGGAACAGCCGCTGTGTTTTTTTTCATTATCTGGGTTCGCAAATCAGCTTGATTGCGGTACGGTCTTCACCGTCAATCTGAATGCTGGTGAATGCCGGAATACAAATCAAATCAATTCCGATAGGGGCAAGATAGCCTCTTGCAACAGCAATTGACTTGATTGCCTGATTCGCTGCACCTGCACCGACTGCCTGAATCTCTACATTTTTGTTTTCTCTGATGACTCCTGCGATTGCACCTGCAACGGAATTGGGAACAGAACGGGAAGATACTTTTAATACTTCCATAAAAAAACCTCCTGTATCGTATTAATGAAATTTTTATTATAGGGTTCTTACTCAATTGAAAACATGATTTTTTGTCTCCAAATTTATTATACTACATTCTTTTCAAAATTGCAATAGTTTTTTTTATTTTTGTGAATTATCGCACAATCAGAGGTGTGATTTTCGTACATTTACCACATTTTTTCTCAAATTCTATCAATACGCCGTTCAAATAACATGCGCCGGACGCTTCCCGATACCTGACAGGCACGTGCAGACGCATCCGCTCCAGTGCAATTTTCTTGTCTGTTCCTAAAATGGAATCTTCCACCCCGGTCATTCCGGCATCGGTGATATATCCTGTATGCTTTTCCAGAATGCAGGCATCTGCTGTCTGTACATGGGTATGTGTTCCCATCACTGCTGTCACTTTTCCGGCTAAATAAAACCCCATAGCACGCTTTTCCGAAGTTGCTTCCGCATGAAAATCTACAAAAATATTCGGCGTTTCCAGCGTTTTCAGAATGGCATCCGCGGCATTGAACGGATTTTCCAGACTTTCCAGAAACAGCACGCCTGCTAAATTTATCACTGCTATCTGGCAGCTTCCCATGTCGCAGACCGTCACACCCTTCCCCGGACAGGCTTCCCCGTAATTCGCCGGACGAATAATGCAGTCATTTTCATAAATATGCCAGTCCGACCGCCGCTGAAAGGCATGATTCCCTGTTGTGATAATATCCGCACCTGCCTGAAATATCTGGTCAGCCGAATACTTTGTAATTCCGTTTCCGTCAGCAGAATTCTCACCATTCACAATCACAATATCTGCATTATATTCCCGTTTCAGCTCCGGCAGACGCTTCTTTAAAAACTGACAGCCGATATTTCCGACAACATCCCCGATAAACAGTAATTTCATCCAGTCACCCTTTTTTATTTCTTTTCTTCATTTGTGATTTTTGCAATCAATTCATCTACAGAATCTCCCGGCACAGGTATGCCCTGTTCTTCCAGAATCTCATCCAGCGTTGCCGGCTTCTGCTGTATGTGTACAGGTTCCGGCTTTGGTTCCGGTCTGAACTCCGGAACAGGTTCCGGCTTCGGCTCCGGTCTGAATTCCGGAACAGGTTCCGGCTTTGGTTCCGGTCTGAATTCCGGAACAGGTTCCGGCTTTGGTTCCGGTCTGAACTCCGGAACAGGTTCCGGCTTCGGTTCCGGTCTGAACTCCGGAACAGGTTCCAGCTTCGGTTCCGGTCTGAACTCCGGAACAGGTTCCAGCTTCCGGATTGGCTTTGCTTTGTTCTGCTTTGGCTCCGGCTTCTTTTCTGGTTCTTCGTCCTCTTCTTCGTCTTCATCTCCGCCGAACAGCGTACGAATAATAAATACCGGTATCTGTGCGAAAATACCTACTGTACAGCAAAGAATAAATATCACCGGAACTGCTGCCAGTCCCATCAGCAGCAGTGTTTCCTGCTGCGGAAAATATTCCGACAGTGAAGGCAGTACAAAGTCTATTACCGTATCCCCGATGATTAAAGCCGCCAGCGCACCTCCCGATGCATTCGAGAAAAATCTGTGCAGTGCTGTATCGCCTCTCCTGTCACTGTGAAACAGGCTCAGAGTCAACAGTGCAATTATCAGGGACGGCAGACTCGCCATGCTGTCAAACTGCGGATAACATAATACTCCTCTGTCCGTACAGATATAAACCACTGCCGCTGTCTGCAATCCGCAGACTACCAGCAATAACAGAAAATATACTATCCGCTTCGTGTCCTTCGCATACCGGCGCACAAACGCTCCGCCGATAAATCCTGCAAACGGGGACAGCATCTTCAGCCATACCGGAAGTACATAATATCCCGATACTACAAGCATCGGCTGCAGTGTGCTGACACCTGCCATGACTGCAAGAAATGCCAGCCGCGCATTATAAGTCTTCAAATCATGAAATGCCGCACTCAGAAACGGCGCAAATAATATCAGCAGAATATACATCCCCGCAAACCGCGCCGTTTCCGTCGCTGTGAAATCACGCAGAATCGCGAATACATCTTCTTTTGTCAGGTAATCTTCAAATATTACCCTCTGCATCAGAAGCGCACCAAGACTGCTGATAATATAAATATACCCCAGACGCAGCAGCGGTCTCATGGAACGCCATGAAAGACGCTTCGTACTCAATACATATCCCGTACATGCTGACAACAGCATCGCACCTGATAAACAAAACCATCGTCCGGCTATCGGCAGCGCACTGTCATAAGTGACCGGCATCTCCATGAATCCTACTGATTTGAAATATTCCAGCCCTAACAGCAGCATCACGCCAAGAACTGCCATCAAATCCGCACAGAGATATTTGCCTTCTTTTCTTTCTGACATTTTTTCCTCCTTGTGTCCTTATTATCTTTTCATCATAATTTCAGCTTTTCTGTGATATCCCCATAGCCGAACTTCTCGCGCCGGTAATGCATCAGCAAAAGCTGGATTTCATATTTCCGCATCCCGTTCGCCGCTTTCAGCATGAAATCTATTTCACTCTCTGTAAAATCATACTTTTCCAGAAGATTTTCCATTGCTTCCGGCTTCCGGATACATATCAGCTCTTTCAGCACTTCTTTTTTCCATTCCGGAAAGGCATCCAGACAAAACAGATATTTCACATGACTGCAAAAAAAGACGTTCAGCTGCTGACAGAGGGTTTCTTCTTCCAGATTTTCCACCATGTCCTCTATAACAATTCTTGTCTGCTCACAGCAGATTTCTTTCCAGTCTTTCTGGTACAGTTCTGCTATAATTTCTGTAAGTTCAAACCGCAGGGCAAACAGCGAAAGCAGATATTCACGACAATATGAGGGCGTTTCAAACAGTGCCAGCCCGAATTTTTCCGGAAATTCGCCTGTCTGCAAAACTGAAATTACATCATTGATTAATTTTTCATATTCTAACAAAGCAGGAATGTCTTCCAGCATAAAGTCAATTTCCTCTTCATCTGGAATATATACAGAATATTGTTTCTGCTCTGTATAAAGATGCAGTTTTGTGAGCAAAAATGTTTCTACAGAAATCTGCTGATATGCATAGAAACTCAGTTCCTCTATCTTTGCCGAAATATCTGCTGTTTCTACCGTGGGCGGCAATATCAGATGCTTCAAACCGGAAGGCACAAATATCAGCTCCGTCAAATCCGGATTATAAACTGCTCCGTTCCAGACTGTCACACCCGATTCCGGGGACAGTTCTATCTGTTCCAGACTGCGGCAGCCGTTCAGCCAGCTTCGGTCAAATGCCGCTGTTCCAAGCATCACAAACCTTTTCAGCCGCATACACCCGGAACATACATTCCGCCCGATTCTCTCAACTGATGCCGGAATTACCAGTTCTTCCAGATAGTCACAGCCTTCAAATGCCCGGTCACCGATTTCCTTCACGCTGTCTGGTATCGTCACACTGTCCAGTGTCCGCATGTCCAGATATGCCCCTGCTGAAATCTTCTCTGTCCCTTCCGGAATGTGCAGATTCATTCTGCTTCCTCCGGAAATCTTAAACTCATCGACAGCGAAAAATTACTGTAGCCCGGCTTATCTGTCACTTCTGCAATCACTTCCAGCCATTCCGGCAGTGCAACCGGCGTTTCTATCGCCGGCAGCTCCACTTCTGCTGTTGCATATCTTTCACTGAATTCATAAATATCAATTTCCAATACCTGATTCTGATAGGGAATACAGCAGCGTACTTTCTGTATGCTTTTCTGCTCCGGTGCGGCTTCTTTCAGTAATTTCAGATACTGCGATTCCGGAATCTTGTCTTCCAGTTCTATCCGCTCCCCGAAACTGATTTTCTTCTTGCGCGTATAGGTATATTCCCAGTTTCCTGCGCTTCCGCGCTTCCGTACTCTCCTCCCGAAGCCTGTACCATCTTCTTTCAGATATGTCTGTGTGATTTCCGTCGCACGACAGCCCGGAATTGCTTTCAGTTCTTCCAGTTCCGGCTTCTTTATCAGATATTTCCGTTCAATTTCTTTCGGCAACTCTTTCATATTACATAATCCCTTTGGTGTCTGTCTTGTTCTGGAATTTATCGGCATGTACTACAAAACGCCTGTGCGTTCCGTGTCCGATTTCGCCGATATCATCACGCGCACTTACTTTAAATACAATCTCCCGTCCGTTCGCTTCGATAATCTCTGCTTCGGCATAGACTGTCATTCCCATCGGCGTGGAGGAAGTATGCTCAATATGCAGTGATGTGCCGACTGTTGTCTCGTTCTCATCCAGAAAAGGCTTCACTGCTGCACATGCTGCTTCTTCCATCAGTGCCGCCATCGACGGCGTCGCAAAGACTTTCAGTGAACCGCTTCCCACTGCGATTGCCAATTTATCTGTTGTCACTCTTGTGTAAACTTCGGCTGTTTCACCAACTAAAATTTCTTTCATGCTTTTTTTCTCCTTTTCTTACTCCAGCAGCATTCCGGCGGATTTTGCCGCTTCAATGATTTCTTTCGCAAATTCGCCGATTCGCTCGCTTCCGGCATCAGTTACCCCAAAATTCCGCGCTTCTACCTGCGCCGCATGAATTCCGTGCTTCTTCCACGAAATGCCGCCTTTCGTATAATTCAGCAGCATCGGATGAATCCTGTCCAGTGCGTTCGCAAATTTCGCCTCCGGCGTTTCCCGTGCCTCGAATTCTTCCCATAATCCACGGTATTCCCGGCTCTGCTCCTCCGGCAGTAACGCAAATATCCGGTCTGCTGCTTTCCGTTCGCGCTCCGCTTTGGTCTGATTCCCGGCTTCGTCATAACAATACGTATCCCCGGCATCTATCTCAACAACATCATGCATCAGCACCATTTTCATCACATGCAGAACATCTACTTTCTCCCGCGCATGTTCCGCTAAAATACACGCCATCACCGCAAGATGAAAGCTATGCTCCGCATCATTCTCCTGACGGTCTTCGTGCAGTACCAGAGTCTGCCGGTAAATATTCTTTAATTTATCCAGTTCTAAAATAAACGCTATCTGCTGCGAAAATCTGTCCATCTTCCTCACCCCAGCAAATTCATCTGTTCTTTCTTTTCCAGAATCCGGCTCACACTTTCGTTAATCCGGTCTTCTGATATCCAGCCGTTCTCTACTGCGACTTCTATCGCCTGTACCGATTCTGTCAGATTGACCGGCATCAGAATGACATCCACGCCTGCCTGTACTGCCAGTACTGCCGCTTCTCCGGCACTGTAACTCCCGGAAATTGTGTTCATTTGAAATGAATCCGTCACAATCAGACCCGAAAATCCAAGCTCATTCCTCAGCCAGTCCGTACAAACGACATGCGACAGACAGGACGGCAAACCGTCTCCGGCTCCTGTCACTATCTGGTGACTCACCATCACAAAATCCGTTCCGGCAGATATCCCCGACTGAAACGGAATAAATTCTGCATTTCTTAACTCGTCCAGACTTCTGTCTATGATAATCTTATCATCATAGTGTGCGTTTCCGTTTTCCGCACCAAGCCCCGGAAAATGCTTCAAAGTCGCGGAAACTCCCACGCTCTGCAAGCCGCTGACAACTCCGCTGACCATGTTCCCGACCACTTCCGGGTCAGAACTGAATATCCGGTTTCCCAGTTCGTTGCCGCTGTTCAGATTGACATCCGCTACCGGCGCAAAATCTACATTAAACCCGAACTGCTGAATTTCACTGCCGAGTGTCTGCCCTATCCAGTAAGCTTCATTCCAGTCGTTCCGGCTTCCGTATTCCTGCATTGGACTCAGTTTCGTCGTTCCCAGCTTCTTCGCGCACCGCGCGACCAGTCCGCCTTCTTCATCTACCGCAAGAAACATGCCGATTCCTGTGTCACGCGCATATGCCTGCGTATTCGACAGCATCCCTGAAGCCTGACTCCGGCTGACAAGATTATCTCCGAAATAAATGATTCCGCCCACCGGCTGTGCATAAATACTCTGCTGTGTCGTGATTCCGGCGGCTGTCGCCGTTCCCACTCCGGTCAGCAGTTCCGGCGTGACGATAAACATCTGATAAATTTTCTGTTCCAGTGTCATCTGGCTCAGAATTTCCTGTGCATTGCCTGTCAGATGCACTACTGCCGGTTCTGTCTCCGTTTCTTCCGGTTCCGTCTCTGTCGGCGCGGCGGTCTGAATTATCGGGTCTGTTGTCACTGTCGCGGTCGTCGTCTGCCGCGCAGCTGTCTGCCTCGATACCGCTGTCGTCCGCTTTGTGTTTCCGCCGCCGCCGCTGTTGACATAATAATACACAATTACTGTTTCTTCCGGATTTTCTTCATCACGCACGACTTCCGTGGAAACAATTTCCGTTCCCGTCTGTAAGGTTGTTGTCACTGATGTGCTTGTCGTCGTCTGTACCGTTGTTGTTGATGTTGTCGTCGTTTCTGATACCGTACTCGTTCCAGCTGGTTTCCGTGAGGTCATCCGAGTTGTCTCCGTTCCGGATTCTTCTTCCGGAACTGTTGTTTCAGCTTCCGCCGTCTGCGACGCTTCCGGAATTTCTATCTGCTCCTGTTCAATCCGCTTTCCGCATCCTGTACACAGAAACAGACAGAATATTATCATCAGTTTCCGGAATTTCATCTTAATATGCCTTGCCCCAGAGTACCATGTGCTTTGCAGGCTTTCCGCAGCAGACACATACATCAGATATCTGCTTCTGCTCTAACGGAATGCATCTTGAACCTGCTCCCGTCTGTGCCTTCACTTCATCTTCACAGGCTTCTTCTCCGCACCACATCGCTTCGATAAAGCCATCTCCCTGTTCCAGTGCCTGATTGATTTCATCAATCGTCCGGCACTGATAGGTTCTTTTATTCCGGTTTTCCAGTGCCGCCTGATATAAGCCGTCATGTACTTCCTGTAACTTCTTCTGTACGCTCTCTATCAGCGTATCCAGTGAAATGCTCGTCTTTTCCCCATTGTGACGCGCTGCAATCACACACTGATTTGCTTCAATATCGCGGGGCCCGATTTCTACACGCACCGGAACTCCCTTCATCTCGTATTCTGCAAACTTCCAGCCCGGTGAATTTTCAGAATCATCCAGTTTCACGCGAATTCCGGCATCTTTCAGCTGCTGATACAGCTCGGATGCCTTTTCCAGTACACCAGGCTTATGCATTGCCGCAGGTACGATGACTACCTGAATCGGTGCGACTGCCGGCGGCAGTACTAATCCGTTATTATCACCATGTGTCATGATAATCGCGCCGATTAATCTCGTCGTTACGCCCCAGCTTGTCTGGTGCGGATACTGTAATTTGTTATCCTTTCCGGCATACTGAATGTCAAATGCTTTCGCAAAGCCATCACCAAAATAATGCGATGTGCCTGCCTGCAATGCCTTGCCGTCATGCATCAGGGCTTCTATTGCATAAGTCGAAACTGCTCCGGCAAATTTATCGCTTTCTGTCTTCTTGCCCTGTACGACAGGAATCGCCAGTGCATCTACACAGAATTTGGTATACACATTCAGCATTCTTTCTGTTTCTTCGATTGCTTCTTCCGCTGTTGCGTGAATCGTATGCCCCTCCTGCCATAAAAATTCTCTGGAACGCAGGAAAGGTCTGGTCGTCTTTTCCCATCTTACCACGCTGACCCACTGATTGTACAGCTTCGGCAAATCTCTGTAAGAATGCACCGTCTGTGCATAATGCTCACAGAACAGCGTTTCCGAAGTCGGACGCACACATAATCTTTCTTCTAATTTATCATTTCCGCCGTGTGTGACCCATGCCACTTCCGGCGCAAAACCTTCCACATGGTCTTTTTCCTTCTGCAACAGCGATTCCGGTATGAACATCGGCATACATACGTTTTCATGCCCCGTTTCCTTGAACATGCCGTCCAATATCCTCTGCATGTTCTCCCAGATTGCATACCCATAAGGTCTGATAACCATACACCCTTTCACGCTCGTGTAAGAAATCAGTTCTGCTTTCTTTACAATATCTGTGTACCACTGCGCGAAATCTTCATCCATAGAAGTAATCGCTTCTACATTCTTCTTGTCCTGCTTTGCCATAATTCAAAATTTCCTTTCTTGACTTATCATTTCTTCCGGCGGACAACCGCTTTCTTCTTCGGCTGTTCCTGCTCCGGCGGCAGTTCGTATATCGAACGTACCTGATATTCTTCTTTCGTCTGCGGATGCTGTACAGTATTCTCTTTTCTGTGCGCTTCTTTCCACTTGTCAATAGATTCCGCCATCTTCGGCGTGAATACCGCCGCCAGAAATATCAGCGCAAATACCCCCAGACATTTTACCCCGAACCGCAGTATTAAACCAATATCAATTGTATTCTCTAACATATCTGTCAGCCCTTTGCTATTATATCATACTGACACTTTCCTGTCAACTGCCCGAAATCCGTGCGTTCGCAAGCATCAGCTTGATTCTGTTCTCCTGATTCACACGCGTTGCACCCGGGTCATAGTCTATCGCGATAATATTCGCATCCGGATAGCGTTCCTTAATCGCACGGCTCATGCCCTTCGCAATAATATGATTCGGCAGACATCCAAACGGCTGTGTACAGATGATATTTTCCGTTCCGCTCTCTGCCAGTGCGCCCATTTCTGCCGGAATCAGCCAGCCTTCACCCATGTTTACCCCTAAACTGATATACTGCTCGACAGAATGCAGCAAATGCTCAAAATCATGCTGCGGTCGGAATACCCCGTGGTCTGTTATCAGCTTTACCACTTTGCGCTGCTCCGCCAGAAACATCTTGTAAAATCCGCGGTATACCGGCGTTGCGGCTGTGTACTTCCCGTAAAGCTTCGCTTCATTCGCTTTGTTATACAAGTAATACAGCACAAATTCCATCAGCGACGGCACAACCGGCTCACAGCCTTCCGAAATCAGAAAATCTTCCAGATGATTGTTCCCCAGCGGCGAGTATTTTACATAAATCTCCCCGACAATCCCCACACGGATTTTTGATACCCCGGAACGCGGTATCTTCGCAAAATCTTCCAGCATCATCTGATAATATTTCTTCGTGTGAACATAATCATTGCTGTCCAGTATCTTCTTTACCCGTTCTATCCACTTGCGGAGCATCTTTTCCGATGCCCCCTTCATCAGCTCGTATGAACGGCACTGGTTATACAGCATCTGCAGCATGTCCGCATAGCCGATTCCGTACAGAATCCGCACAAGCTCCGAGGTGCTGATATGCCACCCGTTTTCCGGGTCTTTCTCCATGCCGACAAAATTCAGCGAAATTACAGGCACCTGCGGAAACGTATCTTTCAATGCTTTTCTTAACAAATAAATATAATTCGAGGCTCTGCATCCGCCGCCCGTCTGCGGCAGCATCAATGCCACTTTATCCGGGTCGTACCTTCCGCTTTTCAGGGCTTCCATAAACTGCCCGATACATAATAACGCCGGATAACATGTGTCATTATGCACATTCTTCAAGCCTTCGTTAATCACCGCTTTCGATTCACTGTGCAGAACTTCCGCCTTGTACCCGTATATCCCGAAAATATGCACCATCAGTTCAAAATGAATCTCCAGCATGGTCGGTATCAGAATTGTATGTGTCGCTTTCATCTCTTTCGTGAAAATCGGATAATCTCGTTCCTTTTCCAAAAATATTCTCCTTTCTTCTTCAAAATTTTTTATTTCTGCTGATTCATCGCCGCAAGCAGACTCCTCAGCCGGATTTTCGCTGCACCTAAATTCGTAATTTCATCAATCTTTAACTGCGTGTAAAGCTTTCCGGAAGATTCCAGAATGCTCCGCACTTCGTCCGTTGTAATCGCATCAATGCCGCATCCGAATGATACTAACTGTACTAACTGCATGTCCGGCTGTGTCGTCACATACTGCGCCGCCCTGTATAATCTGCTGTGATACGTCCACTGATTATAAACATGCAGATGCGGCATTTTCCCAAGCGGTGCCACACTGTCTTCCGATACCACCGCAAGCCCTAAACTCGTGATTAACTTGTGAATCCCGTGATTAATCTCTTTATCCAGATGATACGGTCTTCCCGCAAGCACGATAATCTTTCTGCCTTCCGCTCTCGCCTGTGCGATGATTTCACGCGCTTTTCTGGTCGTCTCTCTCCTGAACTCCTCCAGTGCCTTGTATGCCGCATCCACTGCACCCGGTATCTGCTTCTGTACACCGTATTTTTCCAGTGTCTTCCTCATCACCTGAATGACATTCTTACGGTTATTAATATCCAGATACGGATTGTAAAAATTATCATGATTCAAACCGCTGTGATTCGCTCTCATCAGCTCCGGATAATACGCCACTACCGGACAGTTGAATTTATTGTCCGTGTCCGCTTCCCCTAAATTATAGGTCATGCACGGCCAGAAAATAAAGTCCGGCTTCTTCTCCAGTAACGCTTCTATATGCCCGTGCGCTATCTTCGCCGGATAACATACCGTATCCGACGGAATTGTGTGCTGTCCCTTGAAATACATCTTCCGGTCACTCTCTCCGGAAGTGATTACTTCAAATCCCAGTTCCGTGAACAAAGTATGCCAGAAAGGCAACAGCTCATAATAATTCAGCACAAACGGCAAGCCCACAACTGCTCTCTTCCGCGGCGGCTTCTTTTCTGCTATCTCCAGTAAACGGTCATATTTATAACTGTATAAATCCGGGACTTCCGTTTCACGCTTGACTCCTGCGCCCTTCTCACAGCGATTCCCCGAAATATACCTTCCGCCGTCCGAAAATTTAATCACATTCAGCAGACAGTTTGCCGTACATCTTCCGCACCGTACATTTTTCGACGTGTAAGAAAAATTCTCCAGTGCTTCCGGGGATATCAGCGAACTTTCGCCATTCTCCTCCATCTGCTCTTTCGCATACAACGCCGCACCGAATGCACCCATCAGCCCGGAAATCGCCGGACGAATCACGTTTCTGCCAATCTCACGCTCAAAACATCTCAGAACCGCATCGTTCAGGAACGTTCCGCCCTGTACGACAATATTCTTTCCCAGTTCTTCCACGCTCCGCGCACGAATTACTTTATAAATCGCATTTTTGATAATGGATGCCGACAGTCCGGCTGAAATATCTTCTACGGTCGCGCCGTCCTTCTGCGCCTGCTTGACACTGCTGTTCATGAATACCGTACACCGTGAACCAAGTTCCACAGGTCTCTCCGCAAATAAGCCCATCTGCGAAAATTCGCCGATATCATACCCCAGCGCCATCGCAAAGGTCTGGATAAACGAACCGCACCCCGAAGAACAGGCTTCATTCAGCATGATACTGTCAATCGCCCCGTTCTTAATCTTGAAACATTTGATATCCTGTCCGCCGATATCAATAATAAAATCTACATCCGGACAGAAGAAAGATGCTGCCTTGAAATGCGCCACTGTCTCAACAATGCCGTAATCTACCGATAATCCCGCTTTTATCAAATCTTCACCGTACCCGGTGACCGCACTCGCCTTGATAATCAGATTTTCATTCTTGTCTCGATATATCTGCTTTAATCTGTCCGCGATTCTGTCAAGCGGCTGCCCTTCGTTCGATGCATAATGACTGTACAGCAGTCTGCCGTCTTCCGTAATCAGCACCAGCTTCGTCGTCGTCGAACCCGAATCTATACCAAGATAGGCTTCGCCTTCATAAGTTCTTAAATCCGCATAGGTCAGGTCACACTGCTTGTGACGCTCTACAAATGCCGCATATTCTTCATGTGACGAGAATAATTTCTCCCCCGTCATCACATCCGAATTTGCTTTCGCATTCTGTACCTTCTCTAACAGTTCTTTCGCACTCCGGGGCGATTCTTTACTTTCTTCCGCATATAACGCGCTCCCCAGTGCTACGAATACAGGTGCCTGCTCCGGAAAGACTGCATTTTCCTCTGAAAGATTCAGCCCTTCCACAAAGGCTTTTCTTAACCCCTTCTGAAATGACAAGGGTCCTCCCAGAAACAGTATCTTCCCTTTGATTTCTCTGCCCTGCGCCAAGCCTGCCACAGTCTGGTCAACTACCGCCTTGAAAATACTCGCGGCGACATCTTCTCTCGCCGCACCCTGATTCAATAACGGCTGAATATCCGATTTCGCAAATACACCGCACCGCGATGCTATCGGATAGGTTCTTTCTGCTTTCAAAGAAGCTTCATCCAGTTCCTGTACGCTGATTCCCAGCAATGTCGCCATCTGGTCGATAAATGCACCCGTTCCGCCGGCACACGAACCGTTCATTCTCTGCTCTACGCCGCCCGTCAGGAAAATAATCTTTGCATCTTCGCCGCCTAATTCTATCACAGCATCCGCATCCGGATAACATGTCCGCACTGCCAGAAATGCCGCGTGTACTTCCTGTACAAACGATATCCCTGCGGCATTCGCTAATCCTAACCCTGCGGAACCTGTCATCGAACTGCGGAACTGTACATCCGGAAACTTTTCCGCAATCGCTTCCAACTGTTCCGCTACTGTCTCCTTTACTTTTGAAAAATGCCGCTGATACGCCGAATGCAGAATCTCTCCCGTTTCATTGCAAACTACTGTCTTGACCGTCGTCGAACCAACGTCAATTCCCAATGCATATATTTTCATCCGTCTTCCTCCAATTAATACACGGTGTTATACTAATTAGTGCCGTTTTTCCTTGATTTTGTTACAAATATTTTCATATCAGGCTGTCTTCGTGAATATTCTTCCCATTCTGCATGAAAATTCTCGGAATCCGCTTTGATATGCCGCATACCACTTCATATCCAATCGTTCCGTAAATCCCGGCAACTTCATCCGCTGTTATCTCTTCCGCTCCGTCTGCGCCTATCAGCGTCACAATATCGCCGACTTCCGCTTCCGGTACCTCTGTGATATCTATCATTGTCTGATCCATGCAGACACGTCCTGTAATCCGACACCTCACGCCATGCACCAGAACTTCTCCGCGGTTTGACAATAACCGGGAATATCCGTCCGCATAGCCTATCGTCATGGTAGCTATCCGCCGCGTTTCTCCGGCACGGTAAGTCCTTCCATAACTGATGCTGTCCCCGGCATGTACTTCCTTGATATGACTAATCCGCGTCCGGAATGACAAGACCGGCTGTAAGTCCAAAGGTACTGCAAGCGCGGCATTCGGCTTCAGTCCGTACATGATGATTCCTGCCCGTGCAAGCGTACTCTCCGGCTGATTATGATAACAAACCGCCGCACTGTTCATGCAATGCACATGCTTCAGAACAATTCCCTTTTCCCGTAATCTTTCCGCAACAGCGAAAAAATGCGCTTCCTGTTCACGGGTATATTCCAGATTTTCCGGGTCATCTTCATCCGCAACCGCAAAATGCGTGAAAATGCCTTCCACTTTCAGCCCCGGCTTCTGCACACACCGCTCTGCTGCTTCCGCACAGGCTTCCGGATTCCCTGCCGGCAGTCCGATTCTTCCCATACCTGTATCCAGCTTGATATGACACCGAACCGGCTTTCCTTCTTCTGCATACCCGGAAAGTTCCCCGGCATACGCTTCCGATACAACCGCCTGAATAATATTATACTCCGCCAGTAAAGGCGCACACTCCGGCGAACTGTACCCTAAAATCAGAATTTCCCCTTCCGGACACCATTTCCGCACCCGAACCGCTTCTTCAAAACTCGATACCGCATAAAACCGAATCCCAAGTTCATAAAGCTTCTTACAGACAAATTCTTCTCCATGTCCGTAGGCATCCGCTTTCACTACAGCACAATATTCAGTTGTCTCTGCCAGCTTCTCACGAATTACTTTCACATTATGCGCCAGTGCATCCAGTGAAATTTCTGCCCATGCTCTCTCTCTATATTCTATCATGAATACTTTCGTCTCCTTATCAATTCTAAAATTAAATATAAAAATTATAAAAAATAATATATTGCCCTCTTATCCCCGGTTATTTCCAGAATTTTTTCAAAAAAATTCTGATTTTCACTTGTAGTTTATGACTGAATATGCTATAATAGAAATGATTGTTATCAACCACGGAGGTGCAAGCATTCAGATATGAAACTGACAGAAACTTCTTATCCGTTTCCGGAGAACCCGGAACATACCCTCTGCTTTACCGGTCACAGACCGGACAAGCTCCCCGAAGGCGTTCAGCTGACTGCTCTGATTCAGGCACTGTATTATTATATTGATTCTGCCATTGCGCAGGGATATACTTACTTCCTTGACGGCATGGCGGACGGCATTGATTATCTCGCGGCAGAGTACCTGTTCCGGAAAAGGTCAGAGTTCCGGGAAATCCGCATCATCGGCATTCAGCCGTGCCGCAATTATGCCGACTTCTTCCGATACCGTCACTATAATATGCAGCACCTGACGGAAATGCAGCAGGGCTTCGACAGCATTGTCTGCTTAGAAGGCGAATTCGACAGGTTCGGCGGCAGAAAAAATGATTTCCTGTTTATCAACAGAAACCGCTTTCTGGCTGACCACGCTTCTGCGCTGATTGCAGTCTGTTCTCTCGAACGCTCCGGCTCCAAACAAACCGTCGACTATGCAAGACAGAAAAAACTTCTCATATGGCGGCTGGAAGCCAACCCCAATCTTCTCTATACCCCTAAGCCGGAAAAGTGGCCGGTGGAAAAAATCAATTTCTGACTATGCGTCAATCTGTGATTCTATTCTATTATAACACGCTTTCCGCAAAAAAGCAAGGGGCATGACAAACTTTCAGATTTTTAGCAGCTTATCCAGAAAAATCCAAAAATCAGTCTGTGCATTATGCAATTATGCAGATGCTATCACCATCAAGGAGGAATTTTTATTATGGCAAAAGCAAAAAAAGGACATGTGGCGATTCCGTTCCTGCTCGCATTCCTGCTCGGTATCGTAGGAATCGGCGGCATTGCATTCTATCTGTTCAATCAGCTCAATGCAAAGGAGGATACGCGCTCGATGGTCTCCAGCGTGACCAAACCTACCGAAGCCGACAATATGACGCTGATGTTCGTCCTCGACGAACCTTCTGACGCTTCTCCGCTCACCTTCATGGCGGCAAGAGTTCTCCCCGCAGACAAAAAAATTATCCTGATTTCCATTCCGTCCAATATGCTCGCTATTGTCGACGGCAGACAGGATACGTTAACCAATTTCTATAAAACCGGCGGCATTCAGAGTGCTATGAACGCCATCCAGAACGAAGCCGGCATCTATGCAGACAGATTTATTATTCTCAATTCGGAATCTTTCCAGAAAATCTGCAATATTTATGCAGGTGTCAACTATCAGATTCCGCTCGGCACACAGGGCTTTGCCGACAGTTCCGAACCGCAGTATCTGGGTCCGGCACAGATTGAAAAACTTATTACCAATCCTTTCTTCGAGAACGGCGAAAGTGAACGCAGTGCCATCGCTTCCGATGTCATTTCCGAAATGATTAACCAGACCGACTATGACAGAATTGTCGCTTCTATGGATTCCAATTTCCGGACACTTATCAACATGATGAATACGGATATTTCTTCCATCGACTACAGCAACGAGAAAACTGCCCTCAAATATATGTATACTTACGGCAGCCGCCTGTGTACCTTCCGCCTTGCGACCGGCAGTACTTCCAGCGACGGCGTTTTCGTCCTCGACAGCGATTTTCATGAAAGTATCTCTGAATATTTCGGAAATGCTGCTACTCATGCCGCCGCTTCTCCCGTTCCGGAAGCCGTTCCTGCCGCTGTACCGGAAACCACACCGGAAGCCGCTCCGGATGCTGATGCAGAAGCCGCTCCGGATGCCGACGCCGAAGCCGCTCCGGATGCCGATGCCGAAGCCGCTCCGGAACAGTAATCACTATGCAGTATCATCATATCTTCGATACTCATGCCCACTATGCAAGCAGAAGATTCGATAACGGCAGGGAAGAACTGCTTTCCAGAATCCTCCCCGATGCCGGAATTCAATACATTATGCTCGCCGGTATCGAAATTCCTGACTGCTTCCAGAGTGCTGCTCTCGCACAGAAATATCCCTATCTCTATTGCAGTGCCGGACTTCATCCCAGCTATCTTGATTCCCGTCCCGATGACTGGCAAACCCAAATCAGAACCCTTGCTCAATTCCATAAATGCAAGGCTATCGGTGAAATCGGTCTGGATTATCACCTCGGCAAAGAAAACGCCCCCTTACAAAAAGAAATCCTTATCCGGCAGATTCAACTCGCCAAAGAACTCGATTTGCCTTGTATCTTCCATTTCCGGGACGCTACCGGCGACGCAGTACAAATTCTGAAACAATATCAGCCGCGCGGCGTTCTTCACTGCTTCAACGGCTCCGCCGAAACTGCTAAAGAATTACTCAAAATTCCAGACCTGTATTTCAGCTTCTCCGGCGTGATTACTTATCAGAATGTCAGAAAACCGCTCGAAGCTCTGAAAATTCTCCCTCAGGACAGAATCCTGATTGAAACAGATGCGCCTTACCTTACTCCCGAACCCTTCCGGAACAGACGCTGTGACAGTTCCATGATTATTCTCACTGCCGAAAAAGCTGCTAAAATCCGGAATCTACCCACACAGGATTTTATAACAATCTGCTGTGAAAATGCCTGCCGCATCTTCCGTATTTGATAATTTGCTGAAAATCTTCCGCAAACTATTGACTTTACCCGCATTTTGTAATATAATATTTATGATTGTCGTGAAAAACGGCTTTTTATCATTACCCCAAAAATAAGAGAAAACAGGAGGTCATTCAAACGTGAACAAACGAATCGGAAAACCCGTCTTCTTTGTCGCTTTTGTTCTCATTCTCGCTTTCGCCCTCACTACCGTGTTCGGCGTGGCGACTTACAACGGCGACATTAAGCACACATGGGTTCACAGCCTGGAGGACATTCGCCTTGGTATCGATATTCAGGGCGGCGTGGATGTCACCTTTGAACCCGATGAAGGCGTGGAAGCAACTGACGAACAGATGGACGCTGCTTTACAGGTCATCAAACTGCGACTTACCAACCTGAGCATCAACGACAGCGAAACTTATGTGGATTATAATAATAACCGCATTATCGTCCGCTTCCCGTGGCAGTCCGGTGAGGACAACTTCGACCCTGCTGCCGCTGTCAACGAACTCGGTCAGATGTCCGAATTAACTTTCCGCTACGGCTCGGATATTACTGGTGATGTCATTCTGACCGGCTCCAGTGTCGATACCGCAACTCCCGGCTATGACCAGCAGAATGACCAGTGGGTCGTTCAGCTGAAACTCAACGACTCCGGCAAAGATGCGTTCGCTACTGCTACCACGACACAGGCTGCCAATAACGGCTATATCTCCATCTGGATGGACGAAACCTGCATTTCCAATGCGACTGTTAACGAAGCTATCACCAGCGGCGATGCTGTTATTTCCGGCAATTTCACTTCCGAATCCGCAAAACAGCTCGCTGACCAGATTACTTCCGGTGCGCTTCCGTTCTCCCTGCATTCCACAAGCACCAAAACCCTCTCCCCGACTCTCGGCTCCGGTGCGCTCCGGGCTATGGTTCTCAGCGGCTTAATCGCACTCGCTTTCATCTGCATTTATATGCTCGTCCTCTACAGACTCCCCGGCTTTGTTGCCGTTATCGGTCTGATTGGTCAGGTCGCAGGCATGCTCGCTGCCGTTTCCGGATGGTTCGGATTCCTGCCAAGCTCTACCCTTACCATTCCCGGTATCGCCGGTATTATCCTCTCTGTCGGCATGGGCGTTGACTGTAATATCATCACTGCCGAACGTATCAAAGAAGAACTCGCAAGAGGCAAATCCATTGAAACCGCTCTCAAAGCCGGCTATTCCAATGCCTTTTCCGCTATCCTCGACGGCAACCTCACTCTTGCGATTGTTGCCCTCATCCTCATGGGCGCATTTGGTACAGACAACGCTATCACAAAATTACTGAACGCGACTATCTTCTATTTCTTCGGCGCAACTACAGAAGGCTTTATCTATTCTTTCGGTTTTACCCTTATCATGGGCGTTATCCTCAACTTCGTGATGGGTGTGTTCGCTGCAAGACTTATGACTTTCTCCCTCACAAGATTCAAGGCTTTCCAGAAACCTGCACTTTTCAATTACAACAAGGACAGGTATCAAGAAGCAAGACAGTTCCATTTCAGCGAAAACAAGAAGAAATTCTTCATCATTTCGGCAGTTCTGGTTGTCTTCTCCCTCTGTACTACTTTCTTCGGCGTGGAAGTCTCTATCGACTTCAAGGGCGGTACTATCGTTTCTTACTCCTACAGCGGAGACCTCAATGAAACCGCCTGCCAGTCCGCCATTGAAGGCATCCTCAATACTCCCGTTACCCTCCAGAAAGGCGAAAGCTTCGACGCGGATACCAATATCCTGACTGTTTCTTTCAGCTATGACGAAAGCCTTACCCTCGAACAGCAGGAAGCTATGCTCAATGCTATGCTCGAAACTTATCCCGATAACAACATTCAGGAACTCGAAAGCAATGATGTCAGCCCGTCTTCCGGTCGGGAATTCTTCGCAAAATGTATCGTGGCTGTTATCTTCGCTGCTATCCTCCTGATTATCTATATCGCTCTGCGATTCAAGAAAATCAGCGGCTGGTCTGCCGGTATCTTTACTATCATCACTCTGCTGCATGATATCATCATCACTTACGGCAGCTTCGTCCTCTGCGGCTTTGAAATCGACTCCAACTTCATGGCTGTCGTTTTGACCATCTTCGGCTATTCTATCAATAATACTATCATCGTTTATGACAGAATCCGCGAAAATCAGAAACTGATGAGTCAGGATTCTACTGTTGCTGAACTTGTCAACAGAAGCGCAAGCCAGACTATGCGCCGTTCCCTCAGAACTTCCATCACTACTGTTTCTACTATGATTATCATCAGCGTTGTCGCTTCTATCTTCAATGTCAACAGTATTCTCAGCTTCTCCGTTCCGATGACCTTCGGTCTGATTGCCGGTACTTATTCTTCCCAGTGTATCGCGCCTACCCTCTGGGTTTGGTGGAACGAACACCTCAATAACAAAACTATCAAAGACTTAGCAGTCAAGTAAACTACTGTTAAATTTCCGGCGGACAAAAGCCCGCCGGATTTTTTATCCCCTCTCTATTCATGTTTTATATTTTTTTCCTGATTTTTAAGCTTGCTTTTATTACACTTGACAAAATTCTGAAAATATGCTATAATAAAACAGGAAAATTGTCAACTGCTGAACAACTTTTCAAAAACATTTTAAATTATTTTTCAAAAGGGGAATTGATGTATGTTTTATCAGAAAAAGAAAATGTTTGCCGTACTTTCTGCGGCTCTGCTCACTGCTTCCTGTACTGCCTGCGCTAAAAAACCACAGGAAGATAATTTTAAAATTGCTGTCGTCTGCAAAAGTACTGACCCTTACTGGGATGCTGTCAAAAAAGCCGTTCAGGATGCTGAATCCGAACTCGATATGACTGTCTCCTATACCGCACCCGAAAAAGAAGACTACGAAAAACAAATCGAACTCATCAATCAGGCTGTCAGTGACGGCGCACAGGCGGTCGTCCTCGCTCCCGTCGTTATGGACGAAATGAATGATGCCCTTTCTGCTGTTATCCAAAAAGGCGTTCCTGTTATCACTATCGACAGTGATGTCTCACTTCCCGAACGTGCCGCTTTTATCGGCACTCAGAATGAATCCGCTGCCGCTGTCGCCGGAAGACATGCTCAGGAAATCGCCGGGGATTCTTCCGTGATTGCTGTCCTTACACATGACAGCGCATCCCAGACCGCACAGCAAAGAACTATCGGCTTCCAAAGTGCCTTTGAAACCACAACAGAAGGCATTCAGCTTCTGCAACCTGCCGACTGCGGCGGCGATATCAGCAAAACCAAAGATACTGCCATTCAGATGATTACCGAAAATCCCGATATCAATATTATCTATGCTACCAATCAGCCCACTACCGTCGGAGCATGTCAGGCGGTCGAATCTCTCATCAGTGACGGCAAAATCTCGGACGGTCAGGTTCAGGTCGTCGGCTTCGATTACTTCGACGGCGCGGATGCTTACCTCGATAACGGCATCCTCTCCGGCGTTATCGTCCAGAATCCCTATAATATGGGATATTTCGGCGTGATGGCGGCTTCTTATCTCCTCAAAGGCGAGGATATCCCGACTTCTATGATGGATACCGGTATCGCACTCGTCACAAAAGATAATATCAATAACGACGATATTCAATTCATGATTCATCCTGCCGGATAATCTGAAACCAGAAAGGGCGTTCCCTTGCGCATCGGGAACGCCCTTCCGGTTTTTACCTCTTTACGAAAAGCGATTAGCTTGAATACTGCTTATTCTATGCCGACTATCCGCCGGAGCATTGCCAGCGAATCGGCTGCATTGATTTTTCCGTCCTGATTGATATCTGCGGAAATTTCCTGTTCTGCTGTCAGTTTCTCTTTGCCTAAAATCACTCTGTTTATGATGATGACATCTATAATATCCAGCCGGCTGTCTGCATTTAAATCTCCGGAAATTCCGGAAATGCTGTCCAGCGACGCAAAGGCAAGCTGATTCTTCCGGGCAAATGCCTGCGCCGTCGAGCCGGTGTGTCCGGTAATACTGCCCTGCTGTATTGTATCTGTTATTTTTTCTTCTTCAGAAAGTTCTGTTTTTACTTCGGAATAATTACTTGTATTCCAGAAATGCAGAATAAAATTTGCATAGGCTTCATCAAAGGCAGAAGGATATTTTTCTGTCAGCTTCTGATAATATTCAGCCATTTCTGCACTCTCTCCGGATTTTTCGGCTGTCTTTGCATCCCAGTTCAGAACTGTACCGTATGCCTGTGTTCCGAATTCCGTCTCCGGATTTTTTACTGTCAGATTTTTCAGATTCCGGCAGTTGTAAAAGGCTTTCGTTCCTACTGATTTCACGTTTTTGGAAAGCGTCAAATCTTTCAGATTTGCACAGCCATAAAAGGCATAGTCTCCGATACTCTCTACAGAATCCGGAATATTCACTTCCGTCAGCGTCGCACACAGCGCAAAGGCATAATCATCAATTTTCTGTACTGTTTCCGGAAGCGTGATTTCATAATATGTACAGAGATTTTCAGGTGTATCAGAATTACTGTAATTAATATAATCCTCACCAGTCAGATTTCCGAACGCGAACGGCGCGATTTCTGTCACTCCGTCCGGTACGGTCAGTTCTGTACCCTCCGCATAATATAAAATACTGTTTTCTATCACAAACGGATTTTCTAAAATATATCCCGTATTGCTCAGACATCTGTAATTCAATTCCTTTACATGCTCCAGACCGCTGATTTCTGTTAGCTCCGGATTGTCCGCCAGTGCCCACGGCGCAAGAGAAACAAAACTTTCCGGAAGCGTGATTTTCTTCAGATTCGGATATTCTGCAAGTGCATGTTCTTCCGCACCTGTTACACCTTCTTCAATGACAATTTCATAAATTTCGTCACTATATTCTTTCCAGTCCGGAATGGCAAGCATATCATCATCCGGAAATGTATCCGTACAGCAGTAGATTTCCTGATTTCCTGAAATCGTCAGTATGTGATTTTCAAGACTCCAGTCAAGTCCGTGCCAGTTCCCCGAAACCGCTTCTTCTGCGGAAAATGCGGTGATACCTGAATTCGTTCCCAGTATGGCAAATACTGCCAGAAGTGCTGAAAGTTTCTTTCTTTTCATCTTAAAAAAATCCTCCTTCTTGTTATCTGAAAACGCTTTACGCTTTCATTTATATAACAACTGAATGGGAAAAATATTGGATATTTTTTTAAAAATTTTCTCAAATTTTTCTTTTTCTATATAATGCACAAAAACTCCCTGTTTTTTCAGGGAGTTTTCAGCTATATTTTATATGACTTCGTACATTGTCGCGGCATTCGCTTTCGTTGCGTTTTCAGCAAGATTCAGCACACGCACTTTCACTGCCTTCGCGCCCATCTGGATTTCAATCACATCGCCGATTTTGACATCATATGACGCACGGGCTACTTTCTCGTTGACAAGCACTTTTCCAGCATCACAGGCTTCGTTTGCAATCGTCCTGCGCTTAATCAGCCGCGAGTTTTTCAGATATTTATCTAAACGCATAGCGTCCTTCCTTTCGGAAAAGCATCAGATGACTAACTTTAACACTTTGAATACAATTTTTACAAGCATTGGCCAGTCATCATGCAGACCATTCCGGATGGCAATTGCCGCACAGTAACAGGCTATTTTATGCTTTTTTGTATGTTCATCCAAATCAGAAGAGTTCCAACGCCTTTCGGTTTTATCAATCAAATAATCGGTGTGATGCCGCGCCGCATGATACAGAGTATGCGGGTCAAGCGTTTTCAAACCGTTGCGGAGTGCAATTGCTGCCGCAACACTGGCGGCTTCCTTTTTGTTTCCGCGTTTGCTGATAAGCTGATTTACCAGTTCAGCAGTATGATAATTGGAAATATAAGAAATAATATCTTTATATTTTTCAAGATAAACGGCATAATCCTCAGCCATGATTTTTTCCCTCCTGTCAGGTGTTACCGGAACGCATAGCGTCCTTCCTGCGGTTCTGTAGCCGCCGGAATCTCATCCGTTCCGAATACGGCATTCAGACTTTCTTCCGTAATTTCATAACGCGGTACAGAAATACTGTTCTCCAGTACGTCCGGTACCGTAATCCAGCTGCTGCCGATATTGTTCTGCCTGTCAGGATGCACATCCAGTGCAGGTGCGCTGTCCAAATCAATATTCATGCCGCGCCCTGCATAAATCTCATAACTGTATTCCCGGGTCGGATAACAGTATGTCTCTTTCCGTGCCAGTCCTGATGCCGCTGCCGGATTTTCTTCATATTCGTAAATCTCCAGATATGTCCCGTCTGCCATCACAGAACCCTGCAATGAACCCAGACAGCC
>DGUB01000075.1 GCA_002393815.1 Ruminococcus sp. UBA4321
GGAGGAAAATTATGCAGTACGGACATTTTGACTTAAAAAACAAAGAATATGTGATTACCCGTCCCGATACCCCTGCACCGTGGGTCAACTATCTGGGTTCACCGGAATATGGTGCAATTATCTCAAACAATGCCGCCGGTTACAGCTTTGTCCAGTCCGGTGCGAACGGCAGAATTGCAAGATTCAGATTCAATTCCATGATGGCACTGCCGGGCAGATATATCTATCTGCGCGATATGGATTCCAAGGATTACTGGTCTGCGACATGGCAGCCGGTCGGCAAGCCGCTTTCGGAATATAAGAGTGTCTGCCGTCACGGCACAGCGTATTCTGTCATGACAAGCGATTATTCTGCCATCAATACAGAAACAACTTACTATGTGCCTGCCGGACAAACTTATGAAGTTTGGAGAACGAAAATCACAAACAACGATACTAGAGCAAGAAGACTTTCCGTGTTCGGCTTTATCGAATTCACAAACGATAACAACTACGAACAAGACCAGGTGAATTTACAGTATACACTGTTCATTACCAGAACCGAACGCAAGGGCAACAAGATTCTCCAGCATATCAACGAGAATTCCGGCAAGTGGGCAGACGGCTCAAATCACAGAGAAAGATTTTTCGGCATGGTCGGCGCGGATGTCCTTGACGGATGCGGAAGTCTGGAAAAATTCATTGGTTCTTACAGAACTTATTCTAATCCTGTCATGGTCGAAAACGGCATGTGCGATGATTCCATGAATTTCAATTCCAACGCCTGCGGCGCACTCCGGACGGAAATTATCATCGAACCCGGCGAAACTAAAGAATTGATTTATTTCCTCGGTCAGAAAAATGATGCCGAATCCGCCGAAATCATGAAGGCTTACGAAACGCCGGGCAAGGTAGATGCCGAACTCGAAGAACTCAAATCCTACTGGCACGGCAAACTCGCCAACTTTGAAGTCGAAACGCCTTCCGAAGAATTCAATAACATGATGAATGTCTGGAATGCATATCAGTGCTTTATCACATTCATCTGGTCGAGAGCGGCTTCTTTCGTATACTGCGGATTAAGAAACGGCTACGGCTACAGAGATACCGTTCAGGATATTCAGGGTATCATTCATCTTGACCCGGAAATGGCAGCCGAAAAAATCAGATTTATGCTTTCTGCTCAGGTCGATAACGGCGGCGGACTGCCTCTGGTAAAGTTCAATCACAATGCCGGTCATGAGAATACTCCGGATGACCCCGAATATGTCAAGGAAACCGGACATCCGTCCTATCGTGCGGATGATGCGCTCTGGCTGTTCCCGACTATCGTGAAATATATCGGTGAAAGCGGCAATTCTGCATTCCTGGATGAAGTTATCGTCTATGCGAACGGCGGCGAAGATACGGTTTATGAGCATCTCAAGAGAGCGATTAAATTCTCTATGGAACACATGGGTGACCATGATATGCCTGCCGGACTTCATGCCGACTGGAACGACTGCCTGAGACTCGGCGCAAAGGGAGAATCGACTTTTGTCGCATTCCAGTTATATTATGCTATGAGTGTTATCAGAGATATGGCAGAATCCAGAAACGATACAGACTATATCAAATATATCGACGACGTTCAGAAGAAACTCGGCGATTCTCTCGAAAAGTGCTGGGATGAAGACAGATTTATCCGCGGCATCAGAGAAGACGGCGTTATCGTCGGTGCGAAGAAAGACCCCGAAGCCAATATGTGGCTCAATCCGCAGAGCTGGTCTGTTATCTCGAAGTTCGCGAATGAGGAACAGGCTGACAAGGCAATGAACAGTGTTCATGAAATTCTGAATACGCCTTACGGTGCGAAACTGCTCGAACCGCCTTACAAGGAACATTATTTTGACGGTGCTTTAATGCACATCTTCAACGCCGATACAAAAGAAAACGGCGGTATCTTCTCGCAGTCGCAGGGCTGGCTGATTCTGGCAGAAGGTCTGCTCGGACACGGTGACAGAGCCTTTGAATATTTCCTCGAATCTTCTCCGGCAACGCTCAACGACAAGGCAGAAGTCAGAGTTCTCGAACCGTATGTTCACGGACAGTTCACCGAAGCAAAACATTCCCCGTTTGCTGGACGTTCTCACGTTCACTGGCTGACTGGAACGGCTTCCACAGTCATGGTCGGCTGTACAGAGGGTATCTGCGGTATTCGTCCGGATGCTGACGGCATTACGATTTCTCCCTCGATTCCGTCTGCATGGGACGGTTTCAAGATGAAGAAAACCTTCCGCGGCAAACAGCTGAATATTGATGTGCAGAATCCGAATCATGTCCAGAGCGGCGTGAAATCCGTATCTGTCAACGGCAAGATTCAGGAAACTGCCTATATCAAGGCATCCGACCTGACAGAAACTAATGAAATCATTATCACATTAGGCTAAAGAAATATCCCCTGTTCTCGTCTGAGAACAGGGGCATTTTATTTATGGCACATATGAAAATACAATTCTGTTAGAAGTCCAAAGATTTGTCAGGAATTCAAATTCAACGGTCTGTGCATCTATAGGAACTTCAAAAGCAACTGTTCCTTTCGTTTTTCTTCCAGATGAAAGTGTTGCATTCAGTCCGTTATCCATACCATAAAAAGCTTCACAGCTTGCACCATCTGCAAAACAATCAAAATCAAAATAGCTGACATAATTGTCGGAATCCGAAATATTTTCAAATTCCAGTTCACAGTAAAGATAATGATATCCTTCTTTTGGCTGTATAAACTCATTATCACTGATATATTCATTACAAGAAAGATAGGTAATAATCAAATCTTTTGTTTCGATAATATCACCCGGTTTAAAAGTTTCTTCTGCGGAAGCGGTATTCACTTCTGGAACAAAACCGGAATCCTGTGTGCCTTCATAAATAAATGTTGCTTTTTTCTGTGTCCAGGCATTTGTTTCATACTCAATCTGAATATCAGAAGCATCATTCGGAACTTCAAAATAAATTTTTCCGCTTGTAGACCGCCCGGAAGATAAAGTAGCAGAGAGTGAACTCTCACCGCTGTATGAAGAATCACAAGCATATCCGTCAGCGTAGCATTTAAAGCTGTAAGAAGAAACATTTTTATCCGAGTCGGAGATATTTTCAAAATAAAATTCCAAGAAGATAAAATGATTTCCCTCTTTAGGCTGAATAAACTGATTATCACTGACATATTCTCCGCT
>DGUB01000044.1 GCA_002393815.1 Ruminococcus sp. UBA4321
CAGTATACAAAAAATTATTATCTGCTCGAACCCGGTGAAATCGCCGTACTGAGCAAGCAGGGCGCAAAAGTCTATGACCTGCACTATCAGAAAATCGAAAAAGAACTCAAAACAGCCGACTGGGATGTCAGCGAAGCTGAAAAAGGCGGCTATGCACATTATATGCTCAAAGAAATTCATGAGCAGCCGGAAGCCATCAAGAAAACCATTACTCCCAGAATCGAAGACGGTCTGCCGAATCTCGAAGAATGCGGTATCACGCCGGAACGCCTGATGGAATTCCGTAAAATTCACATTGTCGCCTGCGGTACGGCTATGCATGCCGGAATGGTCGGCAAATATGTGATTGAAAAACTCGCGAAAGTTTCTGTGAATGTCGATATTGCATCAGAATTCCGCTACAGAGAACCGCTCGTTGGCGAAGGTGATTTGGTCATTATTATTTCACAGTCCGGTGAAACCGCTGACAGTTTAGCTGCAATGCGTCTGGCAAAAGAACTCGGTGCAAAAACGCTTGCTATCGTCAATGCAAAGGGCAGTTCCATTGCAAGAGAAGCCGATATGCTCATCTATACCCATGCAGGTCCTGAAATCGCTGTCGCTTCTACAAAAGCCTATATGGTACAGATTGCTGTGATGTATCTGTTCGCTTTTGAACTGGCATTCGCCAACAAGAAAATCGACGAAACAGAATGCCGCCGCCTGACTGCTCTGCTTCAGGAAACACCTGATAAAATTGCTGAAATTCTGGAGCATAAGGAAATGACACAGTTAATCGCTTCCGAATTAATCACGGCTGACAGCCTGTTATATATCGGACGCGGTCTTGACTATGCCCTGAGTATGGAAGGTTCTCTGAAATTAAAGGAAATTTCCTATATTCATTCTGAATCCTATGCTGCCGGCGAACTCAAACACGGTACAATCTCTCTGATTACCGAAGAGATGCCTGTCATTGCCGTTGCTACACAGCAGAGACTGTTTGACAAGACTATCAGCAATATCAAGGAAGTCAAGGCAAGAGGTGCAAAAGTTGTCCTCGTCAGCCGGGAATCCTATCAGCCGGAAAAAGATGTGGCGGATTTCAAATTCGGTCTGCCGGACTATGAAGATTTGCTCATGCCGATGCTGGCTGTTGTACCTTTGCAGTTAATCGCTTATTATACCGCCGTTCTCAAGGGTACAGATGTCGATAAGCCCAGAAATCTTGCAAAATCCGTTACGGTAGAATAAGGACGGAAAACTATGAAAAAAATACTTTTTGCGCTTGCTGCCGCCGTTCTGACGGCAGCAATGCCGCTGCCCGTTTATGCGGAAGAACCGCCCGCAGCGGAAACCCGTCCGGAAGAGATGTTTGCTTATGAACTGAACGTTGCCGGAAAGGCGCAGATTACAAACTTTATTCCTTCCGAAACCTATACTGGAGAACTTGTCATTCCTTCCCAGCTTGACGGGCATGATGTCGGCTATATTGATAATGCGGCTTTCATGAATGCAAAGGGCATCACCAGCATCACCATTCCGGCAACTGTAAGTGATATGGGAAATTCTGTCTTTTTTGGCTGTGAAAGTCTGGAAAAATTTCAGGTCGAAGCAGGAAATCCTTATTTTTCCGTTGCGGATGACGGTGTACTGTTCGGAGACAGTCAGCAGTTCCTGATTGCCTATCCTGCTGCAAAAGCCGGAGAAAGCTATACCATCCCGGCAACTGTGGACGAAATCGCTCCCGGCTGCTTCGGATTCGCACAGAACCTGAAACATATCACCATTCCAGAAAAAGTTCAGTATATTGATGACTGGGCATTTGCGTATTCCAAACTGGAGACAGTCAATATTTCTTCCATGCAGATTGATGACTATGCCTTTGCATACTGCGAAAATCTGCATGAAGTGATTTTAAATCACGGTCTGGAAAGCATTTATAATGCTGCTTTCAGTGTCTGCCCGGCTCTGACGGAAATTCATCTTCCTGATACGCTGACTTATGTCGGACAGGCGGCATTCAGCGGTACGGGAATGACAAGCATTACCATTCCGGCAAACGTGAATGAAATTGACTACTGTGCATTCGGGTATGACAGAGACCTGAAAATTATCAGCAGTTTCGTGATTTACGGCGAATCCGGCTCAGAGGCGGAATATTATGCAACAGCTTCCGACCCGGATAATGATTATGAAAATCATTTTACTTTTCTCGCAACCGATGCAACCGAAGCCCCCGAAACAGAACCTGAAACCGAAGCCTCTTCCGAACCGGAAACGATTATCGTGACCGAAACCAACGAAGCAGGTGAAGTCTTTGCTGAAATGGTAACTGTTCCGCAGACGCAGGACACGACCGAATCCGGTATGACCGGAAAAATCGGCGCGGAACTCAAAGATAACAGATTTCTCCAGATTCTGCTTGCAACTGTCGGCGGAATTGCGGTAGTTCTTGCACTGACGCTGATTGTGCTTGTGTCCAGAAAGCCGAAAAAATCAAATCAACAGGATGATGATGCATCATGAGGCGGTTAAGCAGAATCATTTCCGGACTGGTCACGGCAGCTTTCTGTTTTCTGCCTCTGACCGCAAATGCCGGAGAAGCCGTGCAGTCTTCTGACGGCTATTCCAAAGACGGTCTGTGGTATTATAAAGATTATGGTGACGGTACGGTTTCGGTAGTTTGTCAGGACAGCACTGTCGAAGAAGCTGTTGTGCCGTCCGAAATCGATGGTCATAAAATCACAATGATAGAACTGGACTGCTTTAAAGACAATACCAGTCTGAAAAAAGTCACACTGCCGGATACAATTACAGTACTGGAAGACTATGCTTTTTATCTTTGCTCCGGTCTGGAAGAAATCAATATTCCCGACAGTGTCGAAAAATTCGGATTTCAGACGTTCTACGGCTGTTCCAGTCTGAAAGAAATTTCTGTGCCTGCCGGACTGACCGAAATTGAAGGCTATACATTTGACGGCTGCACCTCTCTGAATGCTGTTCATGTAAATGCGAAAAACCAGAACTATAAAGACGAAGACGGTATCTTATTCACAAAAGACGGTACGGATTTAATCGTTTATCCGGCGGCAAAGCCGGGGACAAGCTACAGTGTGCCGGCTTCCTGCACCAAGCTGGAAGGCTATGCCTTCATGGCAAATCCTTATCTGGAAGAAATCAGGATAGATTCTGTCACGGAAATAGGAGAAGATGCCTTCTATTACTGCACCGCTCTGAAATCCATGACGATTCCGGAAGGCATTACCATGCTGACAGGTGCGACATTCGGAAACTGCACTTCTCTGGAATCCGTAGTGCTTCCCGAAAGTCTGGAAGCGATTGGTTCCGGCTGTTTCTATTACTGTCTTCAGCTGAAAAATATTACCATTCCGGCAGCAGTGAAAACTATCAATGAAAATGCGTTTTTCAACTGTCCGTCCCTGACAAGAGTCACCATTCCGGAAACGGTAACCCAGATAGGCGAGTATGCATTCGGATTCTATTCCGGTGATGACGAAACGAAGCAGCATCTGCCCGATTTTGAGATAGATGCCGATAACGGCACGGCAGCATTTGAATATGCTGTGAAATACAATGTCAAATGTACCGGCGGTGTCACACAGGGAATCGTCTTTGTCTACATCATGATTGGCATTGTCGCCGCTGTCATGATTGCTGTCATTGTGCTGGTTATCGCACAGAAACGCTATCAGAAGCAGCATGAACTTTCCTGACAGGAGAATTTTCTATGAAGTTATTACAAAAATTAATTTCGTGCGCGGCTTCCGGTCTGCTGCTGATGCAGAGCATTCCGCTTTCTGCTGCTGCTGCGGAAACCGATTTCAGCTATACTCTGAAATCTGACGATACGGCGGAAATCTCCTGCCTGAACAAATCGCTTGAAACTGTTGAAATTCCGTCCGAAATCAGCGGTCATAAAATTACTGCCCTTGCAGATAACTGCTTTGCAGAATGCGAAAAGCTGAAAGAAATCATCATTCCGGACAGTGTGACAGCATTCGGAAGTTACGCATTCTATCACTGTTCTTCTCTGGAAGGGCTGACAATTCCGGCATCTGTGACGGAAATCGGCGCGTATGCATTTGAAGCGACTCCCGATATGACGACTTTTTCCGTAGATGAGAATAATCCGGCATACAGTTCGCCGGATGGCGTTTTATATACCAAGTCCGGAGATACGCTGATAAAATATCCGGAATCCAGAGCCGATTTGAATTATGCCGTTCTGGACAGCTGTCAGAAAATCGAGGACTGGGCATTTATCGGCGCACAGTATCTCGAACAGGTTGACCTGAAACAGGTGCAGAGTATCGGAGAAGATGCTTTCTGTTGGTGTGTTTCTCTGAAAAATATTACTGTTCCCGAAGGTGTGACGGAACTGCCCGGAGCCGTGTTCAGCTATTGTGAAAATCTGGAGCAGGTCACACTGCCTTCTACAATGAAAACTATCGGAGAACAGTGCTTTTATTCCAGTACGGCTCTGAAATCCGTCAATCTGCCGGAAGGTCTGAAAGAAATGGGGGCTTATGCATTTGGTCACTGCACGTCACTGACTTCGCTCACCGTTCCGAAAAGCCTGACCAATATGAATATTGACTGTATGGGCTATGCTTATGATGAAGACAAAGACGAATATTATATTCAGGATAATTTTACATTATATGTTTACCGGGATTCTATGGCGTTTCGCTATGCGGCGAGCAATCATATTGCTTATGAATTCATTCAGACCGGAACAGTTTATTATATCCTGATTGCCGTAATTCTGGTGATTATTGTTGTCTTAATCATTGCAATCATCAAAGTTCTGAAACAGAGGAGGACAGAATCATGAAGTTAAGAAAAACAGCGGTTCTGCTTGTGGCTTTCCTGATGATGCTGTTCTGCATTCCCGTAACAGCATCCGCCGCAGACGCGGAACAGCAGACGACAGAATCAGAAGTGAAAACCTATAGTGACGGTTCCTTCACCTATGCTTATGTAGACGGCGGCGTTGCGCTGTATTCCTGTGATACCAGTATGCTCGCAGTCAACCTGCCGGACGAATCCAACGGCAGAAAAGTCGTTGAAATCTCAGATGCTGCATTCTATCAGTGTTCCAAACTGGAATATATCAGTTTCGGCAAATATATCAGAAAAATCGGAAGCTATGCCTTTCAGGGATGCAGTTCCCTGAAAAGCCTCACCATTCCGGATACTGTAGAAGAAATCGGCGAGTATGCATTCGGCAGCTGTACACAGCTGAAAGAACTCACACTTCCGAAAAATCTCAAAAACATTCCGGAGGGCATGTGCTTTGAATGTATTATGCTGGAAAATCTGACGTTTCCGTCTGCATTGGAAAGCATCGGACTTTCAGCATTCTATAACTGTAACCTGCTGAATCCGCCGGCATTTCCGGAAGGTTTGCAGAAAATCGGCGATTATGCCTTTGCGTTCTGCTATGCGGTCATGAAAGCAGAACTCCCCTCAACTGTGACAGATGTCGGTTCAGCTGTCTACTATGGCTGTGTGAATATTACAGAATTCACTGTGCCGAAACAGCTTGATAAAATGGGAACACTCATGTTTATGGGCTGTTCCAATCTGGCAGAATACAAAGTCGAGGACGGCAATCCCACTTATACGGTAAAAGACGGCGTACTCTATAAAGATGATATGAAAACACTTTATGCCTATCCTGCCGGGAAAACAGATGTGAATTTTACCGTTCCGGAGGGCGTGACTGTCATTTATGATGCGGCTTTCTTTTCGGCTCTGCATCTGGAAGAAGTGCTGTTTCCGTCTACTTTGCAGTATATTGGCGCAGGTGCGTTTGAATACTGTTCCGCTCTGAAACAGGTCTATCTGTCGGAAGGCGTGGAAATCCTCTATGAAAATGCATTTGCCGACTGTACCAGCCTGATAGATGTTCATCTTCCCGAAACTTTAAAAGGCGTCGGCAATTACGCATTCTATGCCTGCACTGCACTGAAAGAAATCACCGTTCCGAAAAACTGTAAAACAATCGGAGATTATGCCTTCGGCTATACCGACAGCGGCGAAACAGATGATAACGGCAACCCTGTTCCTAAAAAGATAGAAGATTTTAAACAGCACGGAACTGTAGATATCACCAGAATTTTAATTATTTCGCTCGGTGTGCTTGTATTCGCCGTGATTATCTTCTTCCTGATAAAAATTATCCGTAAAAATCAGATGACTTCCGAAGAACATGAAGCTATCGTACAGGCAGACATCAAAGCCGAAGATGCACAGTATGTCAATATTCTTGACGAAATCGAAAATCCGGAGCAGAATTCTGACGAACAGGAAAAAAATACTTGACATGTTCTCGGAATCATGCTATAATATGAATATGTATATTATTTTCTGATGACAGCAAAATCAAAAAGGAGTAAGAGAAATGGCTATTTATGAAATCATCTGCGGTGCAGTTGTTCTGCTGCTGTGCCTTCTGATTATTGTCCTCTGTCTGATGCAGGACGAAAAAACTGACCAGAATATGACTTCCGCACTCGGCGGCGGTGCAAACGATTCCTTCTATGCACAGAATGAAGGCAATACCAGAGATGCTGCTTTGCAGAAACTGACAAAAATTCTCGGCATTATTACTTTTATCATTCTGATTGTGATGAATATTGTCGTTCCGCTGATTATCCATCTCACCGCCAGCGGCGAATAATTCACAGATTCACGAACTGATGTTTCCGGCAGTCCTCAGGTCAGCAGTGCCTGAGGCTGTTTTTTCAATCAAATTCCACAAGAAAGGCAGTGTTATATATGGCAAGACATAACGCAAAACATGAAAAAAGAAAAACATCTTCCGAAATCCGCACGCCGGCAAAATCCCGGAAACCCGTCAAGCCCGAAGAACAGGCACAGTACTGCCGGAAAATTCAGACATTCCTGCAAATGACCGCCCGGAAACAGATGAATCAGAAAGAACTGGCGCAGAAATGCCACAGCAAACGCAGTCCGGCGGCGTTTCAGGCGGCTGTCAGTCAGCTCCTGAAAGAAGGCGTGCTGATTGAAACGCGTCAGAATTATAAGCTTTGCAGTCAGGAAGAAACCTTTCATGCAGAAACTGTCCGGCTTTCCGGAAATTTCGGCTTTATCCGCGATGAAGCAGGCACGGAACATTTTGTGCCGGGAAAATTCCTGCTCGGCAGTATGACAGGCGATAAAGTGCTTGCAAAAAGCATTCCTTCCCGGACAGGCTCTCCCGAAGCTGAAATTCTTTCGATTCTGGAAGAAACACCGCAGGCAAGGCTTTCCGGCGTGATTGTCGCGACGGAGTACGGCTTGTGTTTCCTTTCCGGACTTGCCGGAACACCCCTGCATATTGATTATCATGAGAGTTGCCCTTATAAAATCGGCGATAAAGTTCTTGCCGAAGTCACTTACAGAGGCTCGCGCCATATGGAGCATATCGTGAAAATTATCCTGAATTTCGGCAGTGCGGACAGTGCGGAAAACTGCATGAAAGCCCGGATTGCAGAACTGGATATTCCGACAGAATTTACAGAATCCGTTCAGAAAGAGGCATTCAAAGTTTCTGCTGTCGGTGTGACAGAATTTGATATGCAGGGCAGAACTGATTTCCGGGATGATGTGATTTTTACCATTGACGGCGCAAAAACCAAAGATATGGACGATGCCGTTTCCGTCCGGAAACTGCCGGACTCCGGAAATTATCTTCTTGGCGTGCATATCGCGGATGTTTCGCATTATGTCAGACCGAACAGTCCGCTTGACGGCGAAGCGTTCCGGCGCGGTACCAGTATCTATTATGCTGACCAGGTGATTCCCATGCTCCCGAAACAGCTCTCGAACGGCATCTGTTCCCTGAATCCCGGCGAAAACCGCCTGACCTTATCGGCAGTGATGGAAATTTCTCCGCAGGGCGATTTGCTGAAATATGATTTCTATCACTCTGTTATCTGTTCACGCGTCAAGGGCGTTTATGACGAATGCAACCAGATTCTGAATCATACGGCAAGTCCGGAAATTCAGGAGAAATATGCAGAAGTTACAGAAACGCTGTTTCTGCTTGATGAACTGACCGAAAAACTTGAACATGTCAGAAAATTAAGAGGCGCACCCGAACTCGAAAGTACAGAATCCGCCCTGCTTCTGGATGAGAACGGACAGTGCGTCGGACTTGCCCCGGTCAGCCGCGGCAGAAGCGAACGCATTATCGAAGCATGTATGCTCTGCGCCAATGAAGCGGCTGCGAAAATCGCCAGAGAAAACCAGTTTCCGCTTGTCTACAGAGTGCATGAAAATCCGGCTCCTGAACGTATCGCCGCACTGAAAGAATTGCTTTTGAAATTCAATCAGCAGGAATTGCAGCTCAATCCCGAAGAAGTTACTCCTGCCGATATTCAGAAACTTCTGGATGATTCCAGAGAAGAATCTTATTTTCCGGTTGTGAATGCCCTTACGCTCCGGGCAATGGCGAAAGCCCGATACAGTGAAAAGCCGCTCGGACATTTCGGGCTTGCACTGGCTGACTATGCACATTTTACCTCTCCTATCAGACGCTATCCGGACTTGACGGTTCACAGAATTCTCAGTGATTTCCTGGATGGTGCTGATAAAGAATGGCTCATCAAACGCTATCAGAAATTTACCGAAAACGCGGCGCAGCGTTCTTCCGATACCGAAGTCCGCGCTGTTCAGCTTGAACGTGAGGCAGATGCCTGCTATGCCGCTGAATATATGCAGTCCCATACCGGCGAAATCTTTCACGGCGTGATTACCAGCATTGTCGAATTCGGCATGTATGTCACACTCGATAACATGGCAGAAGGGCTTCTTCACATTCACGACCTGCCGAACGGCGAATATGAAACCGAAGAAGGCTGGTATATCAGAAACACCCTCACCGGAACGGAATATAAACTCGGTGATGAAATCGAAGTTGTCTGTGCCAGAGCAGATGTCAGCTCCGGTCATATTGATTTGGCATTATCCTGAAAATTCTGTGAAAATACTTGCTATTCTTACAGACTTATGCTAAAATAGAAACAGAATAAAAATAAGAAAGGAAGATGATTTATGGGAAAATATACCGGCTGTCAGTGCATTATCTGTCAGAAACTGTTTGAGGATTCTGATGATATTGTTGTCTGCCCGGAATGCGGTACACCGTATCACAGAAGCTGCTATCAGTCCGCCGGAACATGTATCAATCAGCCGCTTCATGCCGTCGGCGGAAGCTGGCAGTCCATTCAGAATGAACACCGCCGAAAACTCGGCGGGATTGAATGCACACACTGCGGCTATGTCAACCTGCCGGATGCTAGAACCTGTGTTTCCTGCAATCTGCCGCTGGAAATTCCGGAAGAGGAAGAGTCTCCGGACGATTCCGAAGGCTTTACCATCACCACTCCTGATGGTGAACAGCATTATTTTCAGGCTTCTGACCCCTGCTGCGGCATGTCGCCGGATTACGATATAGAAGGCGAACGGCTGGGTGATGTGGCAAATTTTGTGCAGACGAATACTTTGTATTATATTCCGCTGTTCCGCCGTTTCAAGGAAACTGACCGGAAATTGTCTTTTAATCTGCCATGTATTCTGTTTCCTTATTTTTATTTTGCCAACCGCAAAATGTGGGCGATGGCAATCCTCAGCGGTATTATCTGGGTTATCTGTTCTCTGCCGAATGAATTTCTGAATGCACTGATGCTTTTCAAAGATACAAGTTATCTGGAAATGCTCCGCACAGCAGGCGAAGACATGCAGGCAGTCGAAAGAATTACGGAATTTCTTACAGCACATCAGCAATTATTGGAAGATTTGCAGACACCGCTGTTTTTTGCCGGAATGACATTCCGGATAGGACTTTGTCTGTTCGGGAATTACTTATATTTCCGGTTTGTGCTGAAATCCGTCAGAAAAATCAGAGAGATTGCACCCAGTCCGAATATTAAAAAAGCTCTGCTTTCTGCGGAAGGCGGCACAAATTTCTGGAATGTAGTCGGCTGTCTGGGACTGTACTGCGGTCTGGTATTGCTTGCCTATCTTGGACTGAGAATCGCATTTATATAAATCTGGAGGAATAGAAACATATGAAAATTTATCGGGATTATCCGCTGATACGCACTGTCAGAGAACCGGAAACTTTCCGGACACCGAAGAATCTGATTTTACAGCTTCTGATATTTGCTGCTGTTTTCTTTGTGCTGGAAATTGCCGAAAGTATCGGCATGGTAATCGGTGTGATGCCGCGGCTGATGGGCTGGGCAAGGGAACAGGCTGCCGCCGGCACACTCGATAATGCAGTGATGATTGAAAAAATAAATTCTTTATTATTAGACCCGGGAATAACTTATATCATGCTGCTGGCAACAGGAATGGGAACACTTGTGGTTCTGTTCTTCTGCCGCGTGATTGAAGGCAGAAAATTCCGGACAATGGGATTCTTCAAAGAAAAAGCAGGATTGCAGTATCTCGCCGGACTGGGTATCGGCTTTGTGATGTTCTCCTGTGTGGTAGGGCTTGCCTATGCATTCGGCGGTCTGCAATTTGAAGGCGGTTTGCAGAAAGTCACGCCTATGCTGTTTGTAATTCTTCTGGGGTACGGTATTCAGGGCATGAGCGAGGAAGTCATGTGCCGCGGCTATCTGATGACAACAATCATGAGACATCACAATGTCTGGATTGCAGTCGGCGTGAATGCGCTGTGCTTCGGAATCATGCACGGCGCAAATGACGGTTTTTCGCTGTTCGCGCTGCTGAACCTGATTCTGTATGCAGTGATGATTTCGCTGTATACGCTCCGGACAAATTCGCTGTGGGGGTCGTGTGCCATTCACAGTATCTGGAATTTCGCACAGGGTAACTTTTACGGACTTCCGGTCAGCGGCATTGATTCTGGTGAAAGCGTGTTCCGGATGTCGCTGACAGGTTCGGACTGGGTTAACGGCGGAAATTTTGGACTGGAAGCCGGACTCCCGACAACTATTGTTATGACAGTGGCTATCTGCATTTTATTATTCGTTCCGTTGCCGTTTCTGGACAAGCGTCCCGAAGAACCGGAAGCATGAAAACGGTACTGATTACAGGCGCAGGCGGCGGCATCGGCTCCGCGATTGCGAAAAAATTTGCAGAACAGGGATATTTTCCTGTTCTGCATTATCATCACAGCGAGGAAACCCGGCAGCTTGCCGAAACCCTTCACGGAATCGCTGTGCAGGCGGATTTATCAGAAGTTTCCGAAATCGAAGCCATGATTCAGCAGACGTTACACCATGCCGGACATATCGATGTGCTTGTCAATAACGCCGGAATCAGCGTTTCCGGACTGCTGACGGATATTTCTCCGGAAACAAGGCAGAAATTATTTTCCGTCAACGTACTGGGCGCGATTGAATGTACCCGTCTGCTTCTGCCGTCTATGATTCACCGGAAATCCGGCTGTATTCTGAATATCAGTTCCATGTGGGGACAGGTCGGCGCATCCTGTGAAGTCGATTATTCCGCCACGAAAGCCGCCCTGATTGGCTTTACCAAAGCCCTTGCACAGGAAGTCGGCTACAGTCATATCCGCGTGAACTGTATCGCACCGGGTGTGATACAGACCAGAATGCTCGATTGTTATGATTCTGCTACTCTTGCAGACCTTGCCGGAGAAACGCCGCTCGGCAGGCTCGGAACACCGGAAGATATCGCCGAAGCTGCGGCGTTTCTTTGCAGTGAGCAGGCATCTTTCATCACCGGGCAGGTGCTGGGAGTCAGCGGCGGGTTCGTCATATAAGAAAAAGCCCTGAAATCAGGGCTTTTTGATTTATAACAATCCGACAATCTTTTTCATCATGACGAGTGCATCTTCTGCATCCGGCTTGCCGTTGCCGTTGAAGTCAATGCAGGCTATCTGGGAATCTTCCAGTTTTTCCTTGCCGAGTACTGCCTTGTTGACAATTATGACATCCAGAATATCAAGCTTTCCGCTGCCGTCTGCGTCGCCTGTAAGAACGGGAACATTTTCGGGAGTTTTTTCAATTCCAAGTACCGGATAACCATTATAAAGCAGACAGGTGACTGTATCAAAGACAGAAACTGTACTCCAGTCGAGGAAGTCATATTCTGCATAGCCGTATTCTATCCAGTCAATAAACAGAACCCGTTCATCCCATCCGTCAAATTTTTCAAGTCTGATACCTGTACTGAGATGATCGGAATCCGGAATATAGGTGACTGTAAATTCAGCTGTTTCAGGATTTTCGAGAATTGACCCTGTTTTCTGGGCGGAATAATTTTCCAGAGGTTCAATGCTGAGTGAGTTTGTCGCTTTTGTACTGGTAGAAATGAGTTCGGCATTCTGGATAGAAATTACATCACCGACGGCAAGCCCTTCCGGAAGGTATTCTGTTCCGGTCTGCCATGTTCCGCCTTTTTCGTCCGCCAGAATGCAGCTTTTCGGATTTTCGGCATTATCTGTGCCGATAACTGCATAATCATATACAAAAAGTTCAACACAGTCCGGAGGTGTCTCCAGCGGGATGACTGCACCGCCCGAATAAACGGCAAATTCAACAACATCACCTGTACTGAACACAACAGAAACATCAGAACCGAAACTGTCTTCTGCTGAATAATAATATTCTTTTCCGTCCTCATCTGCGAGGGTATAAGTAAAAAAGCGGAAACTAGGCTGAATTGGTCGACCGTCATAGCCCATGCTTTTCACAGTCATTTTTTTATGTTCCATCAGGTCAGTACAATTGCCGATATTTTGCAGGGTAGTATCTTCGTTCAGCGATAATTCATAAACCGCCTGATAATTTTCCATTCTTTCAGTCGTGAAGCCGTTGTCGGCAAGAAGAATATCCCCGTAGGAAAGTTTCATATCTGTCTGGAAACGGCATGTTCTATGTAGAGCATTGTCATGGAAATATTCCAGCATATAATAACCAGATTCCGGATAGGTCTTTGTCACGACAAAGAATTCCTCTGCATTGAAAACCGGCTGTTCCTGTTTTTCCAGAGGGAGCAGAACCGTATTATCCAGAACGGCAAAAGTATAGCTGTCGCCGACCTGTGCGGTTTGCAGACTGATTCCATAATCTACATTGGTGTAGTCCTGATAATAGCTGTAAGTATTTCCTGCGTTATCAATAAGCTGAAATTCTCCGAATTTGATGTCACTGCCCGGAAATTCCGCAGAAGTGACAGTCAGATTTTTCGTATCGAAGAAATCTTCATAAGTGCCGATTTTCCGGAGATTGGAAGCATTTCCGCCGAGCTGTGCCGGATAGGTTTCCAGAATGGAAAATTCCCCGTCATAGACAAGCACATCACCGTAAGAAAATGCTTCTGTCGGATAGGTCTGGACAAGGTCACTATAGACATTATCTGCTCCATAGTAGTGAAAATTCAGCATAGTGGCACTGCCCTTTGTGCCGCTAACGATGAAAAAATTGCCTGCATCATTCGGATTGAAATCCGATTCTGCACTGACCGGAAACGCTGTCAGCAGAGTTCCTATACAGCAGAGCGCGGTCAGACCTGCAAAAAGTTTTCTTGTATTTTTCATAAAAATTCCTCCTTTAAAGATGATTTTTGTTCCGGATTGTCTTCTATTTATATAACAAACGAACAGCAGAAATATTGGAAAAAAATTCTCTTGTTCATAAAATATTTACAAATTCGCGTGTATGTCTGCTTTTTTGACATTTTTCACAAATTACGAAAAAAATTTTAAAAAAACTGAAAAAACAGGTGACAAATCAGCATTTTTGTGTTATAATAATAATCAGTATCTGAAAACGTCAGAAGCAGAAAATTATCTCATAAGAAAGGATTTTGCCTATGGCACAGAAAGCTGCTAAAAAACGCCGCGACAACGCAAGAACTTCTTTTATGCTGTTGATGCTCAGTGTTGTGCTGGTGTTCGGATTCGGTCTGATTCTCGGAAAACAGGAACAGGCAATTCAGCAGACCGCGGCTGTTCCGAATACTGTCATTCAGGAAGCCGCTACAGAAACTATGACCGAAGAAGAAACTGCTCCGCCTGAAACTGTTCCGGAAACCGTGCCGGAATACCATCAGGCAACTGATTTCTGGAGTGCAGAAAAGCATATCTACCTCCGCGCCAATCATCAGAAACAGATTGCAATCGGCACAAAACCCGGATTCAGTATGGAAAATGCTGTCTATGGCGTGAGCGATGAGAATATCGCCGTTGTGGATGAATTCGGCATGATTACAGGCGTTTCCAGAGGGGAATGTACTGTATCTGTCTACTGCGAAGCAGAAACTTTGAAAATTCCGGTGACTGTCCGGGAACTGACCGTTCAGGACGGCTGTACCTATGTAGATGGGATTTTGATTGCCAATAAATCTATCAGTCTTCCGGAAGACTATGACCCCGGTATGCTCCCGGAAACTGCCGAAGCATTCAAGGAACTTCAGGCAGCCGCCAAAGAAGAAGGGCTTAATATCTATATAGGCTCTGGCTACAGAAGCTATCAGTATCAGATTAAGGCTTATAACAGTCTGGTAGAGGCTTACGGGCATGAATATGCCGACCGCATTTCTGCCAAGCCCGGACATTCCGAACATCAGACAGGCTATACGGTAGACTGTAATACTATCAATGAAGCATTTATCGAAACGCCGGAAGGTCAGTGGCTGGACAAACACTGCCATGAATTCGGATTTATTATCCGCTATCCGGAAGGCAAGGAAGATATTACAGGCTATGCCTATGAATGCTGGCATATCCGCTATGTAGGCGTTGACGTTGCAACAGAAATCTATGAACAGGGTCTGACTCTGGAAGAATATCTGGATGTCGTGCATATAGAAGATGACATACCCCCGACAGAAGAAGAAACTGCTCCTGCCGAAGATATGCCCTCAGATGACGGCTATGCTGATTTTGATACGCCTGTTCCGGAAGAAAATCCGGATTACGCAGAACCGGGTCTGTATGAAGAACCTGTTCAGGAAGAAACGGTGCTTTCACAGTATCAGGAAACCCTTCCGGCTGTCGTGGAAGATGACGGCATCGAAATCATTGATGCACCGCTGGAAGCTCCGTAAGTATCATTTAGAAAACTCCGCACTGCCGGAGTTTTCTTGTTTTTCCGGCGAATCCGGAAAGAATGCCGCAGTTTTGGTGCAGGCATGACAGGCACGCTCCCGAACAGCAGAAATTTTACATAATTGCCTTCCGTCACAGATGACCATGAAATTCCCGGTGTGCGGTAGCCTTCTGTCACATAGCTTGTGAAAATCACATAATCTTTTCCGGAATCCGGTTCACTCAGCAGAACGGAATTATATGCCGTGTTGAATACCAGAAATTCCGCAGTTCTGCTCTGATATAGCAGCGAGCCTTGCAGACAGACAGCAGTTTTTCCATGACAGATAATACTGTTTGTTCCGGCGCGTTCGGTCATTTCAAGCGGCTGTTCTGCTGTGACATGCAGAATGTCTCCCATAGAAAGACGGCATTCCGGTATCAGCTGTTTCGGCAGATAGTAAGACCCGCCCTGCTTGTCGGTAATAATATATTCTCCGGAATCGGCTGCCACGACAGCAAAATCATAAGTATGATACATTGGTTTTCTCTCCTTTGGATTGATATTTTTTGAAAAGTGTAAAAACAGACACAATTTTTCTCATTTTCCCTTATTTATATAACAATCCGGAAGACAAAAAATCAGAAAAAATTTTGAAAAATTTTTAAGTTTGGTCAACTGCACAAAAACATGGATTTAATTTTGTGCATAATGTTGATTTTGCGGAAGGCTATGGAATTTTATTGCAGAATATGCTATAATAAAAATAGCTATCAAAAATAAGACAGGAGGTATTATTATGAAAAATTTTATCAAAGCAGTCGGTTTTATTGCAGTTTCACTTAGTGTTTTTTATCTCAGCTATCGTCTAACAGACAGATACCTGGATAGATTCAGAAGAAAATACATTACAATTGAAAATGAGCATGTCAATGTCTGAAACATGTTTTTTAGAAAGGAATTTATTTTATGAAAGAAGTTGTAATCATCGGTGCAGGACCTGCCGGACTGACTGCCGGTTATGAACTGCTCCGGCAGGCTCCGGAAGACTATCATGTGACAATCTATGAAGAATCCGATACTGTCGGCGGTATTTCCCGAACCGTCAACCATGACGGAAACAGAATGGATATCGGCGGACACCGTTTTTTCTCCAAAAATAAAGAAGTCATGCAGTGGTGGGAAAATATGATGCCGTTTCAGGGCGAACCCTCTTTTGATGACATTCAGCTCAACCGGGAAAAAAGCCTTGTTCCCGGCGGTGCTGACCCGGAAACCACTGACAGGGTCATGCTCATCCGGAACAGAGTTTCCAGAATTTATTACAAGCATAAATTCTTTGATTATCCGGTTTCGCTCAAATGGGATACAATCCGGAATATGGGATTCGGCACGACAATGGAAGCCGGATTCAGCTATCTGGGCGCGGCAGCTGTGAAACGGCAGGAAAATTCTCTGGAAGATTTTTATATCAACCGTTTCGGAAAAAAATTATATTCCATGTTCTTTGAGGGCTATACCACAAAGCTCTGGGGTCGTCATCCGTCTGAAATTTCTGCCGACTGGGGCGCACAGCGTGTCAAGGGATTATCCATTATGGCAGTCATTCAGGATATGTTCCGGAAAGTCACCGGCATTCAGGATGCCAGTCAGAAAGAAACTTCCCTGATTGAAGAATTCTATTATCCGAAATACGGACCCGGTCAGCTCTGGGAACTGACTGCCGAAGAATTCCGGAAAATGGGCGGTGAAATCATCTTCGGCGCAAAGGTGAAGAAGATTCACACCAACGGAGAAAATCAGGTTCAGAGCATCACTTATCTGAAAAATCATGAAAACTACACTGTTCCGGCAGATATTTTCATTTCTTCCATGCCTGTGAAAGACCTTGTCGGCGGCATGAATGACGTTCCGGAATGGGAAGCCAGTATCGCCAAAGGCTTGCCTTACCGCGATTTTGTAACAGTCGGGCTGCTTGTCAGCCGTCTGGAACTCAAGAATGAAACCAATATTCCCACACTCGGAAATATCGTTCCGGACTGCTGGATTTATGTACAGGATACCGGAGTACGGCTCGGCAGAATCCAGATTTTCAATAACTGGTCGCCTTACATGGTACAGAATCCGGCGCAGCAAGTCTGGATTGGTCTGGAATATTTCTGCAGGGAAGGCAGCCGCTTCTGGCAGCTGACCGATGAGGAAAGCCGCGATTTCGCAGTCGGCGAACTCCGTCAGATGGGTGTACTCGCACCGGATACCGAAATTCTTGACTATCACAGAGAACGCGTCAAGAAAGCATATCCGGCATATTTCGACACTTATGAGAATATGGATGATTTAATCACTTATCTCAGCAGATTTGAGAATCTCTATTGTGTCGGCAGAAACGGTCAGCACAGATATAATAATATGGATCATTCCATGCTGACTTCTTTCGAGACGGTCAGAAATATTCTTTCCGGACGCACAGACAAGGAAAATATCTGGAATGTCAATACCGAACAGGTTTATCATGAAACCAGTAAGGAGAACGCATGACACCGGAAGAAATGACTGAACTGATGGAAGAGGCTTCTGAAACGCCGCCGGAAGCAGAAACTTCTGTTCCGGCAGAGCCGCCGGAAACACCGGATAAAAGTCAGAAAAGAAAACAGATTCTCGAACGGTGCAGAAAAGGCGGAAGTATTCTGCTTCTGGTCTTTGCGGTGCTTCTGGTCGGGTATTATACGCTGTTTCCGTCAAGAGGATATTTCCATTCTGATACGACTGACACGATTATGTGGGCGCAGGCATCTTATGAAAGCGGAAAAGTATTTGACCCGGATTTCGGCTATGCCTGTCTGCTGCCGTTCGGGACAAATCTGATTATGCAGGCACTCATGCCGTTCACAGGCGTGACGATGACAACGCATGTACTGGGAATGCTCTGTTTCTTCCTGCTGTTTGCCGGGTCGCTGATACTCATGCTCCGGCAGATGGACTGGAAAATCGGCTGGATTTCGCTGACAGTATTTTCCGTTCTGATGATATGCTCCGGAAGCATGAAACTCCGGGAAATTTTCTGGGGACATACGATTTATTACAGTCTGGGAGTATTTTTCATTTTTGCCGGGCTTTCGATGGTGTTCCGGCAGATGAATCTTTCCGAGCGAGCCGAAAACCTGACAGAGCCGGAACAGAAAAAGAAAAATCAGATGCATCTGATTATCTGTATGGCAGTGATTTTCATCTGGTTTCTGCTGACAGGAAGCGACCAGATTACTTCCATCACGATTTTCACACTGCCTGTCATGGGTGCAGTCTTCTGTGAACGCTGGTTTGACAGAAATGCGAAAATTCTTTCCGTCCGGAATCTGCATACGGTGATTATGCTTGTCCTGATGCTGGTCGGCACAGCCATCGGCTTCGCGATAACGAAACATAATGCCGGAAGCATTTCCGCAGGCTATGCGGAAGCCTATTCCCAATATTCTGCCATGGACAAGTGGCAGGAAAATTTACAGAAGTTTCCGCTTGCATGGCTTTCGCTCCTCGGCGTGGAAGTCAAGGCAAATGACCCGTTAATGGCGGCGGCAAGCATCAAATCCCTGCTGATAATTATCATCAGCATTCTGATTCTGATTCTGCCGATTGCCGCATTATTCTGCTGGAATCAGATACAGGACAGAAAACTGAAAATTCTGCTGCTGACTTACTGGTTTATGACACTGCTCATCATGATGGGTTATGTACTGGGAAAACTTTCCGCGGCGAACTGGCGGCTTTCCCCGATTGTGGCGATGTCGGCAGTCGTATCGGCAGCATTTCTGCGGTGGACTTTTTCACAGATAAACTGGCAGCGGCTTTCTGTTCTGCTGACAGCCTGCATTATGCTGACAAGCTGTATTCATGCATCCGTCATCATGGCAATGCCGAAAGACAATGTCACGAAAAACCGTCTTTACGACATTACGCAGGAACTGGAAAGGAGAAATCTCAGTTACGGCTATGCAACATTCTGGAATGCGAATGCTGTCACCATTCTTGCGGATTCCAAAGTAAAATGCCGCAGTGTGGAAATCAATGATTCCGGTTTCTGGATTAAGAAATATCAGTGCAATTCTAACTGGTATGAAGACCAGCCGGAACAGAACAGCTATTTTGTACTGCTGAATAATTCAGAAGCACAGCAGCTCCGGGATATTAATTATGAACTGCTGGAACGTCCTCATGCAGAATTTTCCTACGGTATTTTTGAAGTCTGGGTATTTGAAGAAAATATCTTCTAAAAAATACAATCCTCTGAAATCTGATTCAGAGGATTGTTTTTTGAATTAGTCAAAGTCTTCCGGCAGAGGAGGTGCGGTTTCATAGTCCGGTGAAGAAGTTTCCGGATTCAAATCCGGTGCTGTTTCCGGTGCTTCCTGTGTATATTCTCCTTCCGAGCCGGGTGCAACAGAAGGTGCTGTTTCCAGCATAACGCCGGAATCGTCTGTAGCTTCTTCGGTTTGTGTTTCCATTACGGCAGGTTCGGAAACAGTGGTTGTTTGTACAGGCTCTGTCACGACAGGCGTGGTTTCCGGATTGCTTGCATAGAAGATTTTCAGGGTTTCGTCGCTGGTCAGGTCGAAAATCTCGCCGGCTTCCTTGTTGAGTTCCACGACATAGCCGGTTTCAAAGCTGTAATTGACAATCGCTTCGGTCGTATAGTTTGTCAGTCCGAGTGCTTCGAGTTCTGCTTCATAGTCTTTCAGACTCTTTCCTGTGTAATCCGGAAGCTGAATGGAAGAAGGTCCCTTGCTGACAACTACTTTCACAGTCGAGCCGCTGTTGAAAGGGTCTCCGGCAGGAATTGCCTGTTCGATAATGATTCCGGCTTTGTAATCATTGCTGTAAGCATAGATAGGTTCCAGATATAGCCAGCCGTCTGTTTCAAGCTGTTCTTTCTTGAGTTCGTAACTCATGCCGACAAGAGAGGGCATCTGGCTGTCACCCTGTGCTTCGGTAGGAACAGGAGCCTCTCCGGAAGATTCTGTCACAATATTATTTTCCGTCATGATTTCTGTCGGGACAGTTGTGGTTTCTGTCTGGGAATTCAGGGAAGAAGAGCCTTTCTGATTCATAATGCTAATCATGATAATTGCCGCCACAAGTAGAATGCAGACAGTCATAACTGCAATAATCAGCGGCGTGTGAAGTGTGTCCGAGGAACTTTCCTGACCGGGAACAGCATAATCAATATTATCATCTTTCTGCTGTTTTTTCTTGGGTTCTGTTTTTTTCTTCCGGCGGGGAGGTTCTGCCGGAACCGGCTGGGGTTCGGCAGGTTCTTCGGTCTGCTCGAACAGCTGTGTCACTAGTTCGGTGATTGTCTGGGTACGCTTTTCGGAATCCAGACACATGCCCTTGACAATGGCATCAGAAACATTTCTGGGAATATTCTGATTCAGGTCATACGGTGCGTTGAGATTGTCTTTCTGGAGACGACTCGGCGCATCCACAGGCTGACTGCCTGTCAGCAGTCTGTATAATACGGCACAGATGCCGTAAACGTCTGTAAACGTTCCCTGTTTTGCACCGGGGGTATACTGTTCCGGCGCGGCATAGCCCTGAAAGAGTTCCGAAGGCAGTTCCAGATGCATTGTCCGCACGTCATAAATACTGAATCCGCACAGACGGAGTTCGCCTTTGGGAGTGACATAAATCGTATCCGGACTGATTGCCCGGTGAATGACGTGACTGTTATGCATCAGGCTCAGTGTCGTGAAGAACGTCGGGAACATGGAAGAAACCTGATGCCATGTCAGTTCTCCGGCATGTTCTTTCAGATATTCAATCAGCTTGATGCCTTCGAGATATTCATAAACGACATAAGTCGTGTTATTTGCGGTAAACATATCCAGAGTCGGAATAATATGCTGTAAATTCCGCATCTGTGCAAGCCTTCTGTTCAGGTCGCTGAACTCTGCCATGAGTGCTTTATACTGTACAACGCGCTCCGGGAGTACGCTGATGGTTGCCCTGCCTCTGACGCGCCGGCACAGTCCGACAGGCACATATTCGCGAATCAGCACTTTGCAGCCGATAGAGGAATTGTAGCCGATATAATTTGCCCCTTCGCTGTTATGTCCGATTTTCACGCCGATGGTATAGCGGTCATTGAGTTCCGTGCCGGGAGGAGCATAATCGGGGTCATAGGGCGTATCATCCGGATAGCCGCAGTAAGGGCAGATTCTGAATCTTGCCGGTTTCATTTCCAT
>DGUB01000090.1 GCA_002393815.1 Ruminococcus sp. UBA4321
CAAAACACATCAGGAAGACAAAGCTTTGGAAGTTTCCCTCCTTACTGACGAAAAAGAAAAGGCTGAACATACTATGCTTGTCGATTTAGGTCGGAATGACCTCGGGCGTGTCAGCGAATTCGGCTCTGTCGAAGTGACTGACTTCATGTATGTTGAACGCTATTCCAAAGTAATGCATCTTGTCTCTGATGTCAAAGGCAGACTTCGCCCGGACTGCAAACCGCTTGATGCTCTACAGGCTGTTCTTCCTGCCGGTACGCTCTCCGGTGCGCCGAAAGTGCGTGCTATGGAAATAATAGACGAACTTGAAAATAAAAAACGTGGTCTCTATGGCGGAACTGTTGGCTATTTCGGCTATAATGGTGATATGAATACCTGTATTGCTATCAGAACGATTCTTTTCCGCAACGGAAAAGCCTACATTCAAGCCGGTGCTGGTATCGTTGCCGATTCTGACCCCGAAAAAGAATTCGCAGAAACAACCCATAAAGCAAAAGCAATGCTGAATGCCATCAAGGAGGCGAGACAATCATGATTCTGGTTATTGACAACTATGACTCTTTCACATATAATCTTTGCCAGTACCTCGGCGAAATGTATTCCGATATTCTGGTCAAGCGCAATGATGCAGTTACTATTGAGGAAATCAAGAATCTCAATCCAAAAGCTATTTTGATTTCTCCTGGACCTGGTTATCCGGATTCTGCCGGAATCTCTGTCGAAACTATCAGAACTTTCTCCGGAAAAATTCCGATTCTCGGCGTTTGTCTCGGTCATCAGTCCATTGTACAGGCTTTCGGCGGAAAAATTATCCCTGCTCATCAGCTGATGCACGGAAAATCCAGTAAAATCCGCTTTGAGGAAAAACATCCCTTGTTCCGCCATATCCCGATACCCTTTACTGCCGGACGTTATCACTCCCTGATTGCAGATGAAACTTCCCTTCCTGATTGTCTCCGGGTTATCGCACTTGATGAAAATGGTCAGGTGATGGCAGTCGCCCATAATGCACATAAAACTTACGGTCTGCAATTTCATCCGGAATCTGTGCTGACTCCTGACGGCAAACAAATTCTTCGTAATTTTCTGATTGCTGCCGATATTCTTCCTGCTGAACCTGAACCGAAAAAAATAAATCTTAAACCCTACTACAGCAAACTCATGCAGAAACAGAATCTTACAATACAGGAAGCAGAAGACTGCATGGACATGCTCATGAGTGGTCAGGCAACGCCGCTCCAGATTACTGCCGTTCTCACTGCCCTTGCTACAAAAGGGGAAACTCCTGACGAAATTGCCGGATTTGCCAAAGGCATGAGAGCAAAGGCAAGTCTTGTTCCAGATGAAACTGACAGTATTGATATTGTCGGTACTGGCGGTGACCAGTGTGCTTCTTTCAATATTTCGACAACTTCTGCATTTGTCGCTTCTGCCGCAGGTGCAAAAGTCGCAAAACATGGAAACCGCAGTGTTTCCAGCAAAAGCGGTGCAGCCGATGTTCTGGAAGCTCTCGGCGTGAAAATTGCCTCCAAACCTGAACAGGCTAAAAAATGCCTTGAAACAACCCGGCTTTCTTTCCTGTTTGCACAAAGCTATCATGCCAGTATGCGCTTTGTCGGTCCTGTTCGTGGTCAGCTTGGTGTCAGAACAGTATTTAATATCTTAGGTCCTCTCACTAATCCGGCTAAGGCTGATTATATCGTCCTTGGCGTTTATGAAAAATCTCTCACTGAAATTATGGCAAAAGTTCTTCAGCAAGTCGGCATTAAACATGCTATGGTCGTTTTTGGTAATGATGTCATGGACGAAATTTCTATTTCTGATGCGACTACTGTAACGGAAGTCAACGACAAAGAAATCAAAACTTACGAAATTTCTCCCGAACAGTTCGGTCTGAAACGCTATGACAAGTCTGAAATTGTCGGCGGTACACCTGCCGAAAATGCCCAGATTACCAGAGGCATTCTTGATGGCAGCATAACAGGCGCAAAACGTGATATTGTCCTGATGAATGCCGGGGCTGCTCTTTATACTTACGGTGTTGCGGAATCCCTTGCTGACGGCATTCAAAAAGCTGCCGGAGCGATTGATAACGGCTCTGCTCTTGCAAAACTTGATGAATTTATCCAGTTTACCAATGAAATGGAGTGATTTCATGATTCTTGACGAAATCTGCAAACAACGAGAACTTCAGCTTACTGCCGAACAGAATCGTATCTCCTTTGGTGTAATGCGAACCCTCGCTGAAAAATCTCCTCAAAAGCCCGGCTTTATCAAGGCTCTGGGAAAATCCGGACTTTCCTGCATCTGCGAAGTCAAAAAGGCTTCGCCTTCAAAAGGTTTAATCCGTCCTGATTTTCATCCTGTCGAAATTGCTGAACAATATCAGGCTGCCGGCGCAGACTGTATTTCCTGCCTTACCGAAGAATATTATTTTCAAGGCAGCAGCGAATATTTAAAAGCCATCACAGATTCTGTGACAATTCCTGTTTTAAGAAAAGATTTTATCATAGACGAATATCAGATTTATGAAGCAAAATATCTGGGTGCTTCTGCTGTGCTGCTCATTGCCGCTGTTCTGGAAGATACCAGAATCAAAAGCTATTTTGACTTAGCACATGAACTCGGTCTTGACTGTCTTATCGAAGTCCATACCCGTGAGGAAATGGAACGTATTCAGAAATTCAGTCCGAAGCTTATCGGTGTGAATAATCGCAATCTTAAAACTTTTGAAGTAAATCTTTCTGCCACGGCTGAACTTGCTTCTATGAGACAGCCTGGTCAGCTTCTGGTTTCCGAAAGCGGAATCAGGAACAATGCGGATATGAAAACCGTTCAGAAAAACGGCGCAGATGCTGTCTTAATCGGCGAAACACTCATGAGAAGCGACAACATTACCGAAACGCTTCACACACTCCGAGAGGGTACGGCATGAAGACGGC
>DGUB01000025.1 GCA_002393815.1 Ruminococcus sp. UBA4321
GGGAATTTAGATAAGTGCCGGCACTTTAGAAAAGACTGTCTCAGAAGAGGCAGTCTTTTTGTTTATTCAGAATATTTATCAACGCGGATGACTTCAAGCTGATGCTGATTTACTTTAAAATGTATGTCAAATTCTGCAAAACGCATACTGTAAAGTCTTTCCGGGTCGTCCTGATAGGAAGGACGCGGGTCATCCGCCAGACAGGCAATCACAGCTTTTTGCTTTTCTTCCGGAATGGCAGAAAGCTTTTCTTCCGGAAAATGCACTTCAAGATGATAGTTTTTCAGAATTTCGCCGTAACTTCCCGAGGCTTCCGGATGCGAATCCGTATAGGGCAAATATGGCTTAATGTCCAGAATTGGCGTATTATCAAGCAAATCCACACCGGAAACCAGCAAATCACCGTTTTCAATGCCTTCCAGTTTCACACAGGATAAGCCTATTGGATTCGGGCGGAACGGTGAACGACTCGCAAAAACGCCAATTCTCTGATTTCCGCCGAGCCGCGGCGGTCTGACCGTTGGTGACCATGTTTCCCGGTGTGATGCCGAAAAATCAAAAATTAGCCATAAATGTGAAAATTCTGTAATGCCTCGCAAAGCTTCCGGATTCCGGAATTCCGGTTCAAAAATAATTCTTCCGGTCAGTTCCGGAACACGCCCTGCCTGACGCGGAATGCCGAACTTTTCTTTAAAATCTGTATGAATATGGGCAATTGGGTTTACTGTCAAAATCAACAGCTCCTTTCATAAGAAAAATAAAAAACTCTGCTGTCATATCAGCAGAGTTTTCAGTGAGACACGAGGGATTCGAACCCTCGACACCCGCCTTAAAAGGGCGGTGCTCTACCGGCTGAGCTAGTGTCTCATGTTTGATTTTGTTGTGTGTCTCACAACGTATATTATTATAGCACACTTTCAGAGATTTGTCAAGTGTTTTTTCAAAAAAATTTGAAAAAATTTTTTTCATCTGATTTTCACACAGAAAAGCCCTGTTCTGGTTGATTTTTCCGGCATTTTGTGGTATAATATCAGAAAAGAAGGGGTGCCTATGAAACAGGAAAAAAACAAGAAAATTCTGAAAATCATTTTAATACTCGTTTTTGCTGCGCTGATTTTGTTTCTGAGTATCCGGTATTTTGTGCCGCTTTGCAGACTGCTCGGTACGGAGCAGGGACGCGCCGAACTTGCTGAATTTATCGAAAGAGCCGGCATCTTCGCGCCGCTGGTGTTCGTCCTGATGATGGCTTTGCAGATTGTCATCGCATTCGTTCCGGGAGGACCTCTGGAAATTACTGCCGGGGTACTGTTCGGCGGCTGGCTCGGTACATTCCTGACAGTCACAGGTGCATTTCTGGGAACACTGCTTGTCTACAGTCTGGTGAAGAAATTCGGCAGACCGCTGGTCAGTTTCTTTGTGAACGAAGAAAAAATCAAGACTTTCTCGGTTCTGGAAGATGAAGACAAACTCGAATTCTGGGTGTTTATTTTATTTCTGATACCGGGCATTCCGAAAGATTTGCTGACATATATTGTACCGCTGACAAAAATTCAGGGAAAGCAGTTTCTGCTGCTGTCTACTCTGGCGCGGTTTCCGGCACTGACCGCCTCGGTTCTGATGGGCGACAGCCTGTCCGACGGCAGATATGGTCTGTGTATTGCCATTGCCTGTATCGGCGCGGTTGTCACATTCGCCGGATTCCGGATTAAAAAACATATTCTGAAGGAGAAGCATGATTCAAAATGAAACGTATTTACTATATCTGCAATTTGCAGGCAGGAAAAGCGGAACTCGGCTCCTGTCTCGGAGAAATTCTGGATAAGATGACGAAAGCAGGATATGAAGTTACTGTGCATCCGACACAGGCGGCTCAGGATGCGACAGAAGCCGCCCGGCTCGCTGCCGCTTCCGGCATGTATGACTATATTTTTTGTTCCGGCGGTGACGGTACACTCCATGAAGTTATGGACGGTCTGCTGAAAGTGAAAGCCACTGTTCCGGTCGGCTATATTCCGTGCGGTTCGGTGAACGATTTCGCAAAAAGCATGGATATTCCGAAAGATATGCTCAAAGCCTGTGATGATGTTCTGGACGGTCTGCCCCGAAAAATCGATATCGGAACGGTCAATGACAGAGGATTCAGCTATATTGCCGCATTCGGTGCGTTTACAGATATCGCTTACGGAACGCCGCAGAATATCAAGAACGTTCTGGGACCTGCCGCCTATATGCTCAACGCTATGACGAGCCTCGCCAGCATCCGCGCGTATCCGATGCGAATCACCTGTGACGGACAAGTGATTGAAGATGAATTCATCTACGGCATGATTACCAATTCCGCGTCTGTCGGCAGTGTGCTGGATATCAATGATTTCTGCTTTGACGACGGCGATTTTGAAGTCACACTGATTAAAAAACTCGCCAAGCCCGGCGATTTGGGCAGAGTTCTGAAATTTCTGAAAGATATTCACGAATTTCCTGAAAATGAAACCGTCTACTGCCTGAGGGCTTCCGAAATCAAAGTCGAACTGCTCGAAAAAACCGACGTTCCGTGGACAATCGATGGCGAATATCTGCCGAATGCTTCGGAATTTCATATCATCAACCATAAACAGGCGGTGACTTTCCTAGTGCCGAGAACCTGTCCGACACACAGATTTCAGGAAACGTTTCTGTTATGGAAGGTGGAAAAGAAGGCATGAAGAAATTATTCCGGTTTCTTGCGGATTTGCTTTCTTCCGTACCGCTTCTGATACTAGGCAATGTGCTGATTCTGTGGCAGTATGATGTAAAATATAAAATTATATTTTTATTATTTTTGATAATTTGTTATCTGACTGTGCTGTTTCTGCCGGAACGGAAACAGGCAGAAAGCCGGAAACTTGCCGTACTCTCACACGGCATCCGGCTGATTCGTCAGGGATGTATCTGCTCTGTCGTGCAGATTTTTATCTCCGGCGGACAGGTCAGCAGAATTCTGGCAGATAATATGATGATAACACCTGCCCCGGACTGGCTGAACTATCGTCTGATTTTCGGAAATCTGCTGATTTTCCTGCTGATGCTTGCCGGATTGTTTCTCGGCGGTGTGTGCCGGACGGTTATCAGCTCGAAACAGGTCAAGCCGCTCTGGTATCTTCTGCTGCTCCTGTTCTGGTGGACACCGATTATCAACCTGATTTTATTTCATCATATCGGCAGAATCGCAAGGAAAGAATTCTATTTTGAACGCGCTAAGGCGGAACTGAACCTCACCCGGCAGGAAAGCAAAATCTGCCGGACAAAATATCCGGTGCTGATGGTGCATGGGATATTCTTCCGGGACTGGCAGCTGTTCAATTACTGGGGGAGAATTCCGGCAGAACTCCGGAAAAACGGTGCGCGAATCTTCTACGGAAAACAGCAGTCTGCACAGAGTATCGAAAAAAGCGCACAGGAACTGCATCAGCAGATTCATGCCGTTCTGGAACAGACCGGCGCGGAGAAAATCAACATCATTGCGCATTCCAAAGGCGGACTCGATTCCCGGTATGCGCTTTCAAAGCTCGGCGATGCCCCGTATGTTGCAAGCCTGACAACTATCAATACCCCTCACCGCGGCTGTGCGTGGGTAGATGATGCCTTGCAGAAAATCCCCGTTTCCGTCCAGAACTGGCTGGACAGGCACTATCAGAAAATCTTTCAGGTGCTTGGCGATACCAGTCCGGCATTTTTAGAGGGTGTTCACGACCTGACCGCCGCGCACAGCCGGGAATTCAATCAGGAATGCCTCGTTCCGGAAAATGTGTTCTGTCAGTGTTACATGTCACAGATGAGCCGAGCATTTTCCGCACCGTTTCCGCTGTGGTTCAGCTACTTATGTATGAAAGCCTTCGACCGGAACGCTCCGAATGACGGGCTTGTTTCCGTCGATTCCGCCGGACTGCCGGGCAGAGAATTCCGGATTCTGAAACCTTCCGGAACGCGCGGCATTTCTCACGGCGATATGATAGACCTGAACCGGGAAAATCTTCCCGGATTCGATGTCCGGGAATTCTATGTAAATCTTCTCAAAGAACTCAGACAGAAAGGATTCTGATACTGATGAGCAGAAACTATCAGCATAAAAGACGGCTGGGATATCTGAAAACGCCTCATCCCGCAAATGACCGCGAACTGATTTATAAAATTGTGATTGATGAAATCCGGAACGGCGGAACTTTCGTCTATCTTTACCTTTCTCCGGATGCCGTGCGCAGTTCTTATGATGAATATTATCATGATGCAGAAGATGCCATTCAGGAATGGGAAGATGAACTCGATGAACGCGGCTGGATTCCGCTCCCCGAACCGCCGGAACATGCTCACGACCTGATATTCCCTGAATAGCAAAAGCCTCTTTCCCGTCACGGAAAGAGGCTGAATTCTGTTATTTTTTATTTCTGAACTTTTCCGGCATACGCACCAGAGCGACGATTGTGATATTATCGGAACACTGGTTTTTCAGGGCAAGTTCCATCAGTAATTGCAGACGGCGTACCAGAGGTTTCGGAAGTGCGAGAATTTCTTCCATTTCCGGCTTGCTGACATAGTCGGACAAGCCGTCGGAACATAATAATAAAATATCGCCGTATTCGATTTCTTCATGATGCTCCCGGATATCGAAATCAGGCTGTTCGGTCAGGTTGCCAAGTACCGGAAAGATAATGTTTCTTCTGGCATGGGTCTGCCGTTCTTCGGCGGAAATCACGCCTTCTTCATACAGAAGCTGAACAAAGGACTGGTCACGGGACAATTGCTGCAAATGTTCGTTCCGGTAACGGTACAGACGGGAGTCGCCGACATTGATACTGTGAATCATTTCGTTTTCATCCACGCCGACTGCACACAGCGTCGTCTGCATATTTCGGGTATCTTCCTGTCTGGCTCCGAGTTCGGCAAGTGCGGCGTGAATTGAGAATAATTTCTGTTCCATATCCACATGGCTGGAAAAAGATACATCTTTGAGCATACGCAGACACGCCGAAGAAGCAAGTTCTCCGGACTGTTCTCCGGAAACGCCGTCTGCAACGGCTATCAGAAACGGACTGGAAAGTTCACATTCTTTTACGCCGTCGGTCAGGACGGTTTTATGAATCAGAAGCGCATCTTCGTTATGCGGTCTGATTCCTTTGTTGGTCATCGCACAGCAGTAATACATACTTTCACTTCCTGTCGTAATAAATTCGCTTATATTTATTATACCAGATTCCGGAAATAAATGCAATAACAGAATCAATGCAAATCGTTACAGGCTGATTACAGATTTCAGAGAAACTGCTATATTTCGCTGAAATTTCCTAAGAATTTGAAATATTCGAGATTTTCCGACAGCTCCGAAAGCAGGGCGCAGACCGCTGTATCATGAATATTGCCGCTGAAATCCAGATAGAACATAACATCAAAGCTGCCGTTGCGGATAGGACGGCTTTCCAGTTTCAGCAGATTCATGTCGCCGATGACGAACTTACTCAGCAGACGATAGAGAGAACCTTCTTCATGAGGCAGTTTCAGCATGACGGAAACTCTGTCGGCATTGTCCGGAAGCAGCAGTTCTTTCGAGATGCAGATAAATCTTGTATAATTCGGCACATAGTCGGAAATATATTTCTGAAGAATCTCCAGACCGTGGAGTTTGGCACAGTTTTCGGAACAGATTGCCCCGTAAGGCTGGTCAGATTCGGCAACCATCTGCGCGGCGGTTGCCGTGTTGCTGTAGGGCATGGGATGCATGTCATGTACAGTAATGAATCTTGCACACTGGGTTAAAGCCTGCGGATGGGAATAGACTTCTTTTACATCCCATAGTTTCGTGCCTTTCCGGACGGCGAAACAGTTCGTAATCTCAACAGTTGTCGTTTTGCATGTGTAGAAATTATACTTTGCCATGAGGTCATAAGCCTGCACGACACTTCCGGCAGTGGAATTCTCAACCGGAATGATGCCGAACTGCACATCACCATTCTGGACGGCTTCAAACACATCTGCGAATCCGGGCAGAAATTTCGGCTTGCAGTTCTGACCGAATATCTGTTTTGCTGCCGTTTCGGCATTCGCGCCGGCAGTTCCCTGACAAGCCACACTCGCGGACGAATCCAGAATCAGCGGTTTGTATTCATACGGCTGTACGTTCTTATGCAGTTCCCGGTACTGTAAATATTTGCTGATGTCCATAATATTCTGGAACAGAACCGCCGCATAGCCTTCCAGACCTTCCGGCGCATTGTCCCGGATATGCTGAATGACTTCCTTTTCGCGGTCGGTCTGGAATATCTGCAAGCCGTGTTCCTGCTTGTACAGGGCAACCTGACGGCAGAGTTCCATTCTGTCAGCAAAATCCGAAACAATGCGTCTGTCAATTTCACTGATGCCTTTTCTCAATTCTTCTAAGTTCATAAATCATCCTCCTGATGCAGATTTGACAGCGTTCGCTGTTCTAATTACTATTATACAAAATTTTTTCGGAAAAATCAATACAAAATTTCCAATCAGGTATTGAAAAAGGGTTGCCTTTTATGTTATAATAGTAAGTATGTGAGACAGGGAGGAATGATTCTTGAGAATTCTGGGGATTGACCCCGGCTATGCAATCGTAGGCTTCGGGATTGTGGACTATGCCGGGGCGAATTTCGCGCCCATTGATTACGGTGCGATTCTGACCGAAGCCCATACGCCTTTTACAGAACGGCTTTGCAGTATCGATACGGATATTCAGGAAGTGTTCCGGAGATATGAGCCGGACTGCATGGCGGTCGAAAAATTATATTTTACCACCAATCAGAAAACTGCAATCGATGTTGCGCAGGCAAGGGGCATTCTGATTCTGGCGGCGGCGAAAAGAAAAATTCCCGTTTTTGAATATACGCCTTTACAGGTCAAAATGGCTGTGGTCGGCTACGGAAAAGCCGAGAAAAAACAGGTCATGAACATGACCAAGAATATTCTGAAACTCGAACAGATTCCAAAGCCCGATGATGCCGCCGATGCGCTGGCGATTGCTATCTGTCACGGACATTTCTGCCGCGGCAGAAGATAATTTTTACAGGAGGAATATAGGATATGTATATTTTATCACAGGACAGGAAAGTTCTGATTCAGTTCGGCGGTGAGGACGGCTTCACCATGCTGAATATCACCAGAAATTTCGGCGGAAAAGACAAATATGCCATTGCTGCTTCCGGTACGCAGGTCATGGGTCTGTACCCCGAGGAGAAAAACGCGCTCGATGAACTTGCCAAAATTCTGGAAGCCCTCGAAGAAGGCAGAAAAACTTATACAATGAATTAACCGGAGTGTTGTCATGATTTACAGCTTACATGGAATCTTAACCGAAAAAGAACCGAATCTTGCCGTTATCGAATGCGCCGGGGTCGGCTATGCCTGCCGGACGACGAACACCACTCTTTCCGCACTCGGCGAAATCGGAAACGATGTCCGCGTCTATACGCATATGAGCGTCAGGGAAGATGCTGTCGAACTGTTCGGCTTCGCCGACAAGAACGAACTGAACTGCTTCCAGATGCTGATTACCGTTTCCGGCGTGGGTCCCAAAGCCGCACTGTCGATTCTGTCAGACCTCACGCCGAACAAATTCGCGCTTCTGGTCGCTTCCGGAGACAGTGCCGCTCTGACAAAAGTCAAGGGTATCGGCAAAAAATCCGCCGAACGCATTGTACTCGACCTGAAAGACAAGCTTCTGAAAGCCAATTCGCTTTTACAGGAAACACCTGTTCAGACCGTTTCCGCCGGAGCAGACAACTTTTCCGAAGCACTCGCCGCGCTTGCTGTGCTTGGCTATCGTCAGGAAGAAGTCATGCCCGTGCTTGCCGGACTGGATGACACCCTTTCCGCTGAAGAATTAATCCGTCTGACCCTGCGTCAGATGGGCAAACGTTCACGCTGATTACTAAGGAGGAGAATTCATGAATCTGGATGAATTACTGAAAAAAGCCATTAATGACCCTTCCAGAAGAAGTATTTTTCTGCAAACGCTGATAAGAAGCGATATTTTCGTGATTTGTAAACACCCGGTACAGTCTGCACAGAATCAGCCGGATGTCCGTCTGGAACTCGTCACTGTCCGCAATCCGGAAGGGGAAGTCTTTATTCCGTTTTTTACCAGTCACCGCGGTGTGCAGAGATTCGCCAGAAAATATGTAGAATGCTGTCAGATTAACTGCCTGCGCTTTTTCGACCTGATTCAGGACAGAAATGCCGTGCTGAATCCCAATTCCTACGGAAAGGAATTCAGTTCGCCGGAAATCAAAGCCGTTCTCCGGATTGCCAGAAATCTGCATATCAAGGCGAATTCCTATAACGAATTTGAAACACTCAGCTATCAGGAACCGCAGCAGCCGCTGACGCATATTACCAAACCGGCAGTGAAATTTTTCAGTTCACAGCCGAATGTGGACAGGGCTTTCATCGTCGAAATGCAGAAAGGCAGCGAAAAGCCCCGTCTGCTGATTGTTGTCGATATGCTCGGCAATACCCGGAAATTATTCGTTGCACTGGCTCGCTATCTGGTGAAAAGCAACAATAACGAAAATCAGCATTTGTATTTTCTCAGCTACGAACACGCGCTTGCCAAAAAAGCCGTCACAAATATGACACCGTTTTATGTGAGAAGTGAAAAACGCTATTTTCAGAGATAATTATACAGGAGTGATTTTTTTATGATAGAAACAGGGGATTTTACATTTGATAACCGTCTGGTTACCGCTCAGGAAACCGAAGAAGATACCGGACTGGAACGGGGTCTCCGTCCGCTGTCACTGTCTGAATATATCGGTCAGGATAAAGTCAAGGAAAATATGGCGATTTATATCGAAGCTGCCCGGCGGCGCGAAGGTGCGCTCGACCATGTGCTGCTGTATGGTCCTCCCGGACTCGGCAAAACCACGCTTTCTGCGATTATCGCGCATGAAATGGGTGTCAACCTGAGAATTACTACAGGTCCTGCCATCGAACGCCCCGGCGATTTGGCGGCGATTCTGACAAATCTTTCCCCTGGTGATGTGCTGTTTATCGACGAGATTCACCGCCTGAACAGAGCCGTTGAAGAAATTCTCTATCCGGCACTCGAAGACCATGCTATTGACATTATCGTCGGCAAGGGACCTTCTGCACGGTCGCTGCGTGTCGATTTGCCCGAATTTACACTTGTCGGCGCGACAACCAGAGCCGGACAGCTTTCCGCCCCTCTGCGTGACCGGTTCGGCATTGTCCAGCGTCTGGAACTCTATACTCCCGAACAGCTGACGGATATCATCCGCCGGAGTGCGCAGATTCTTAACATTCCCTGCACGGCTGACGGTGCTATGGAACTGGCACGGCGTTCCAGAGGTACGCCGCGTATTGCCAACAGATTATTGAAGCGCGTCCGCGATTTTGCCGATGTCCTCGGCAGCGGCGAAATTACACAGGAAATCGCCGGAAAAGCACTCGACCGTCTCGAAATTGATGAACTCGGTCTGGACAGTAACGACCGCCGTATGCTCGATATGATTATCAAAGGCTACGGCGGAGGACCTGTCGGTCTGGAAACGCTCGCCGCCGCACTCGGTGAAGAAGCTGTGACTTTGGAAGATGTCTGCGAACCGTTCCTGATGCAGCTCGGCTTCCTGTCCAGAACGCCGCGCGGACGCTGTGCCACACAGCTTGCCTATCAGCATCTCGGCTATCCGGTACAGGTCAGCACCGTACAGGATGACGGTCAGCTGCTGCTGGGTGAAGACGCATGAGCAGACTGTTCCGACCGGACGGCGTGAAAAATATCGCGGTCACAAAGCTGACCTGCGACCTGGTCTGGCAGATTGGACGCGCTGCGGCAACGATTCTGGATTTGCATACCGGAGAACCGCCGGAATTCCTCATCGGAAAGGATACACGCAATTCCTCCGATATTTTGGAAGCTGCCCTCTGTGCCGGAATCTGTTCCGCCGGGGGAAATGCCGTGCAGCTCGGCATTGTGCCGACCCCGGCTCTGGCTTATCTCACCGGAATGCAGAAAGCCGATGCCGGCATCATGATTTCTGCTTCCGAAAAATCTGCGGAATACAACGGTATCAGAATCTTTTCCCGGAACGGTCTGCACATGTCGGAACGACTTCTGGAAGAAATCGAATCGCTGATTCTGTACAAGCCCGAACAGATGGCTTTGTATTCCGGCAGAAAACTCGGCAGAATTTCCGGTATGCCGGACGGCAGAGAACGCTATCTTCAGCATTTGCAGAACTGTGTTCCCGGCAGGCTGGACGGACTGAACATCGCTGTGGACTGCGCAAACGGTGCGGCTTCAGAAACCGCCTGTGACTTCTATACCCGGCTCGGCGCGGAAGTCACTCTGCTGAATGCCAAGCCGGACGGTATGAATATCAATCTGAACTGCGGTTCGGAACATGTTCCGAAGTTAATGGATTTTATCGCGGAACATCCTGAATTCGATGCCGGGCTTGCCTTCGACGGCAGCGGCGAACGCTGTATTGCCGTTGACGAAAACGGCACACTGACAGACGGTGACAGAATACTCGCTGTTTTGGCAGAAGACTATCAGCAGCAGGGAAAATTAAAGCATGATGCCCTGGTCTTAACACCCGTTTCCAATCTGGGTCTTGCGGATTTCCTCAAAGAACGGCAGATTCAGAAAATTACCTCCAATGTGGGTGACAGGTTTGTTCTGGAACAGATGCGCGAAAACGGCTGTATGCTCGGCGGTGAACCGAACGGACATATCCTGTTTCTGGAAGATGCCCCCACTGGCGACGGTCAGCTGACCGGCGCAAAGCTGCTGGAAATCATGCACCGCCGTCAGCAGAAATTAAGCACACTTTCCGCCGGAATGCGGTCATATCCGGCTGTCATGACAAGTGTTTCCATTCCGGAATATTGCCGGGAAAACTGGAAAAATGATATACAGATTACTGATTTGATTGAAAAACAGGAAGCCTTGCTCGGCACTTCCGGCAGGCTGCTTGTCCGGGAAAGCGGTTCGGAATCGCTGATACGGATTCTTGCCGAAGGCAGGGACTTTCATCAGATGAATCAGATTGTCACGGAAATTGCTGACAAAATCCGTGAACGCATTGCAGAAAGCAGTTAGGAGAGAAAATTTTGAGAGCAGCAGAACATTGGAAATCCTATCGGATTCTTGATACATCAGACGGCGAAAAACTGGAAGTCTGGAACGGCGTGACACTCATCCGCCCCGACCCGCAGGTCATCTGGAAAACCAGAAAAGAGGAGAAATTATGGACAAAAGCTGATGCACATTATCACAGAAGTGCCAGCGGCGGCGGAAAATGGGAATTTCATGCCAATCTGCCGGAACAGTGGGAACTGCCGTACAGAGAATTACAGTTCAGAATCAGACCGACCGGATTCAAGCATACGGGCTTATTCCCGGAACAGGCTGTGAACTGGGATTTTATGGACTCGCTCATCCGGAATGCCGGACAGCCCGTCAGCGTCCTGAATCTGTTTGCCTATACGGGCGGTGCAACGCTCGCCTGTGCGAATGCCGGGGCTTCGGTCTGCCATGTGGACGCTTCCAAAGGCATGGTGCAGTGGGCGCGTGACAATGCTGCGCTGTCCGGATTGCAGGACAAGCCCATCCGCTGGATTGTAGACGACTGTGAAAAATTTACGCTCCGGGAAATCCGCCGCGAACGCCGTTATGATGCGATTATCATGGACCCGCCCAGCTACGGAAGAGGTCCCGGCGGTGAGGTCTGGAAACTCGAAAATTCTGTCTATGACTTAGTGCAGAACTGTGTGAATGTTCTCAGCGATAATCCGCTGTTTTTCCTGATTAACAGCTATACGACAGGGCTGTCGCCGTCTGTTATGGGCTATATCCTGAACAGCTTCCTGACTAAAAAATACGGCGGTCATGTCTATTTCGATGAAATCGGGCTTCCCGTCGAACAAAGCGGCATGTGTCTGCCCTGTGGTGCGACTGCCGTCTGGTGCAGAGATGATGCAGAGGAGTTATTCTATGGAAAAAATCATTAAGGCGGAACATATTATATTCCGCTATCCTGCCGATACGGAAGAAAATCAGAAACCTGCCGAAAATCCGCCGATTCTCAAAGATATTTCTCTGGAAATAGAAAAAGGCAGCTTTACGGCGATTCTGGGACATAACGGCAGCGGAAAGTCAACGTTTGCAAAGCATATCAATGCGATTCTGCTTCCGGAATCCGGAAAAATGTTCGTCGAAAATCTCGATACTTCGGATGAGAATTTATTATTCGATATCCGGCAGAAAGCCGGTATGGTATTCCAGAATCCGGATAACCAGATTGTCGCGACTATCGTTGAGGAAGATGTCGCCTTTGCGCCGGAAAATCTGGGCGTTCCGCCTGCCGAAATCCGTCAGAGAGTGGATGATGCCCTGAAAGCTGTCAATATGTATGAATATCGCAGTCATGCGCCGACACAGCTTTCCGGCGGTCAG